>CAKZLZ010000056.1 GCA_937127435.1 uncultured Verrucomicrobiota bacterium
AGATTTGACCAATGGCTCTCCCGAATCCTCTTTAAATTTCTTTTCTAAAAAGGCGTTCACGGATTGGGCATAGCTCAGGCTGCCACGCTGCTGGGGATGCAATCCGTCCGGCAACCAATCCTCCCATTTCATAAGCCCGCGTTTAACTTCATTGAGCGCATATAATCCCATCCAAACCGAGTTAAGATCATAGTGTACTGCCAGCGTCTCAAACTCCGCAATGGATTCCGGCACCACCCCCGCCATCATTTCTGCATACATCTCCTGACGGAAGGTATAGACCAAAACCACATCACAATTCCCGGCACGCAAAAGCTTGCGAATCAATCCTTCCCGGGACTTTTGCCGCTGATCCGAATCAGAATCCCAGTCATTCACCGCATATTCCACGAACACCAGATCACAATGTCGATTGAGCAAATCCCGTTCGGCCCGGAAGACCCCCAAGTCACTTCCGGTAGCCCCAATCGCCACATTCTCAACCCACAGCCTCACCCCGGGAAATCGGTCATTGATCCAGGCAACCACCGGTTCAGGCCAACGGTCTTTTGTCCGCGCATCCGTAATCGACCCCCCGATAAACCCCACCGTCAGCTTTCCGGCCGCCAAAGCTTTTACACTATACGACAAGGGGCTACGGTCCTTGTAGATTTCCAGATCTTTTTTCGTGGATTCAGAGGTATTCAGTTGTGCGTTCATACGTTTACTTTGATTCAAGATCAGATTTTGAACTTTGCCACAGGATCGCAACCGGTGACGGGCGAACAGGAAGATCAGTTAAAATCAGCCGCATACTGTACTCTCCCATTCTCCTTGGAGTTTCGATGCAAACCGGCAGGTCTTCTCCTGAAACCACATCCTGAATTTTGACGGGTTTTACGTCCGGGGCATGTTCCCAGTTCAAACGCGCAAACGGGGCGGGTGTCTCCCCGTTGATACGTCCGGCTTTCCAGAAGAAACAAAGGAACTGATCCCCTTTCTTAAACCAGTAAAGTAGCGGACCATCGATGAGAATAAATGGTTCTTCTGCTTTTTTCCGCCAATTCAACCCACGGTAAAACTGTTGCTCGGGCAATTGTAATTTCACCGGAGGCTCCGGAACAAATTCCCAGTCATCCCCCAACAATTCAATGAGCCGTTTAATCGCGACATAAGAAGGTTTGGGTTCATAGTTTCGTTTTTCATTCCGAACCAACCCGAAGTTTTCTTCGCATTCATCACGACCGATGCCATCATCCATCAGATTGTAAATGCAGGGACTTTCCACCCCGGCCACAAAATTAAGGATTACCGCACGGGTCATAAAACAGGCTTGGGTGAATTCATTGTATCCCGCAGCCCAACCGGGTTTCTCTGCGGGGTTATAGGTCGAAAACCCGAATTCCGTCGAAAAGAGTTTCAGCGTTTTCCCGAAACATTTCTGTCCCTGTTCCTGCGTTCGACGAAAGAGAGAAAGGAAACTGTGGTTATCATCCGCACTGACAATGCCATGATCGGCACTAATTTCCCCGCCCCCTAAAGGAAGAGACTCGGGAGGGAGCTGTACCGGATACGGGTGGTGACTCACTCCGTCGATTTCCTTGAAAGCTACAGGATATTTTTCGGCCAAATGAAAGAACTGGGGTTCTCCGGGGTTGGTAATAATGGTGGCCGTCGGATCCGCTTTCCGTATGGCTTCCGCAGACTTGGAAATCAACTCCTGAAATTTTTCCAACCAGATACTGGACTCTTTTCCACTCCAGGTTCCGCCATATTGCTCATAGAAAAAGAAATTGGTGGGCTCATTCCAAATTTCGTAAGCAATGATAGGGTAGTCTTTCAGACGTTCAGCCATAAACCCGGCATAGGCCGCAAAACCATCCGCATCCAAGGGGTTTTCATAAATCGGATTCCCGTAATCCAAAATCAACAAAATCCCTAAACCGGCCCTGGAAACTTTATCCACCCAATCCATAGACAGCGCGGGGATTTCATACACACCTTTTTGCTGTTCCACCCATTCCCATTTAATTTCCTGTCGTACATGTCCCGCACCCAGGTCCTTTAGTATCGGCAACAGGTTATCAACTTTCCACCCCAGTTCACATGATTCAAAATGGGTGCAAACCCCAACTGATTTTGCCAGTTTCTCTTTATTCATTTTCATATCCGTTTTCACATCTCTTCAATTACTGTTTTATTAAAAAATCCGGCGGCTTGATGTTTGCTTTCCTTCAGTAGCGTCGCCATCCGCTTTTTAAGCGTGACCAATGACGCCTGATAATCCGGATGATGGATAAGATTGGTCATTTCATATGGATCGTTATCCAGGTCATATAGCTCATCCATATTCGAACAATTCCACCCATATTTCAGCGGCCCTTTTCTCAAAGTAAACATCGTGGTCATCAATTGGTTTACCCCATAGAACTCTGTAAAGGCCTCATTCGGATGAGCCGAAGTATCCCCTTTAAGCAAAGGGAATAAAGAGTGGCCATCTAACTCCGGCGCATCCTCGTCCGTTAAATTTTTTCCTGCGAACTCGAGAATACTTGGGTAAAAATCGATTGAAGAAACCACGGTTTCAATTCGACCACCACGGGCGCTAGGCAAGGAATCCTCCCAGCGTTCCGGCACCTTCATGAGCAGTGGCACATGATGCGTCTCTTCAAAATGATGGAAGCCCTTATCGGTCAATCCGCCATGGGAACCCAGCGTCTCCCCATGATCCGCCGTAAAAATTATAAGCGTATCTTTCAGCAAATCTTTGGCTTCCAAATGCGCAAGGATGCGGCCCACCTGTTCATCAATCAGCGTGGTCAGGGCATAATAATGCCGAATGGCCTCTTCCCAAACCGGCCAGGGGGTCTGCTCCAGGGAATTTCTTTTCACACGGCAGGGTGCATAGATGTCTTCCGGCTCCCAGTCATAATTAGGCCAGGGGGGAATCGAAACATCTTTGTACATGTCATAATATTTTTGAGGAACATAATAGGGTTCGTGTGGGCCCCAAAAGTTATGGGTAATGAAAAAAGGACGATCTTCTTCAGAAAACTGATCGATCAACTCTTTGGTATGCTCCGCGAGGAAATACGGTACGGTCGATTTTTCATCTCC
This sequence comes from uncultured Verrucomicrobiota bacterium, assembly GCA_937127435.1. Taxonomy (GTDB): domain Bacteria; phylum Verrucomicrobiota; class Kiritimatiellia; order SS1-B-03-39; family UBA6053; genus UBA6053. The sequence goes on from CAKZLZ010000056.1 coordinate 3,097, forward strand.
TTCCAGAATGCCATGACGCCCGATCAATCCGGGTTGGATTTTATTCTTGAGTTCCATCCGGTACCCATTGCGGGTCAGATACTCCTGATACGCACGGGTGCCATGTCCACCATCCCCATGCCCCGGCGCATCCATGCCGGTAAATCCCACATCGCTGGGAAGCGAAGGTTTGCCCTCTTCCATAAATGTTTTATAGCCTTCCCGCATCGCCCCACCCAAATGCCATTTCCCGGTATACCCCACTTGATAGTCCAATTTTTCCATTTGGCGGGACAGTAATTCAGGTTTATCCGTCAGCTCATGTACGGAACAACCGATGTTATGAGTATTGCAACACATGCCGTGAATGTGAGGATAGCGACCCGTGAGGATCGTGGCCCTCGCCGGAGTACAGACCGGACAAACGGTATACGCATTTTCAAATAACACGCCCTGCTCCGCTAACCCATCGAGATGTGGCGTTTGACAGACCGTCTCCCCGTAACAGCCCAAGGCGGACAAACGCTGTTGATCGGTCATAATAAAAAGAAGATTCGGTTTTTTCATTGGTTTTGATTTATGAGATGAATGAAACCCATGTTTTTGGGTGAAATATGGGGACAGCCGGAAAGTACCGGCACCCAATTAAATTGATTCCGGGTCCGTTTACCGGAGGCCTCCTGATCCCAGTCGTAACGAACCAAATTGAGGCGGAGAGACATCTCTTCAAACGAACGCATCCCGCGTAGCGCCAACAGAGTTGACGCCGGGATCGCCATCTCCACCGTCCATGCCACGGGCAGGCCGTCCCGGATCACCTGGCCGGTCGCCACCTCCAACCCTTCAGCGTTCCATTTGCGATCCCGCTGCAAACCTTTTTGCAGCACCGTTTCAGTTAAACGTTCCCCTTTCTGATATTCAGGCGCGGTAGTGAGAAAATATACCAAATCCAAAATTTGCCCATTCGGTGAAACCTGAATCTCGATCCATTGACGTGCATCCCCCACCGGATCAATAAAGAGCTCACAAACATCATATTTAAATAGATTGTCATCCCGCACCAACGCTTCATTGAAATCAATGCGTTCATCCCAACAGGTAAAAAAGACATAGAGTGCATCCGCATCCCACAACATCCGGATTTCCGTGGCCGGTGATCGAACCGGTGCCGAAGGCATCGTAGGGTGATCCGAAGGAGTAGAGAGCTCGCTCAATCCCGATGCCTGCAGCCAAAGATCTTCGAAGGTTCCGTCAATGACCGGCACCTGTCCGGTCTTCAGCACCTTCCACTCAGGTTGCGGCACACTCGCGCAGCCTGAAAGAATCAGAAGCGCCATACCAACCAAAAAAGCCAGGGGATATCGCAAAAAGAATCGCATCATTATTTTAACAGAAAGGTATGTAACGACATGGGCAAAGAATCGATTTCCCAAACAAAATCCCGGCCTTCACGTTTGGCATCTACTTTGATGCCGGAAACCTGATCCCAAACTTCGCGGGCGCCGTCGGCGGGAATCCGCACCTGAAATTTTCCAGCATGAATCCCTTTATAGACCACCCCGATATACTTGGATTCGACACTGGGATAACTACGGACCCGGACATCAGGATTGGCACAGGCTTCGGTTAAAACAACGCCCTCTTTGTCAGGCAACGCCAAGTACGCTTGGGCAAAACGACGTATCTGACTCACAAAGGTTCTCCCCATAGTATAGGTCGTAAACGTAATGACATTGGGGTCTCCATGGAAGCAGGCCAACACCTCATATGCCATGGCGAAATCCGCCCCCCCGGGACCAATCATACTCGCTTCATGGGTGTCCCCCTGCACATTCCAGCGCGCACGTTCCTCATAATCAAACAGGAAACTCATCGCATACCCAGCCCCGGTTTTGAAATAATTCTGATACACCGCGGAATTTGCAAGATCCTCCCGGCTCACCGGTGCGAAAAGATGTAAGTCCTTCACCTCCGCAAATAGATCGGGATAAATTTGGTGATGTGGCGCGCCCTCATCCCGAAGGAAATGGATAAATTCCTCATCCGTTCTCCTGGGGGGGAATTTTCCTTTTTGAAAGGCCGCCGATTCGCGAACATTATAAAACATCCCCCATTCTTCCTGCGTTTGCGCAGCGTGAGGCATGCCTTTATTCGGTGTTCCCTTTAAGGCACCAAAACGGGCCCAGCCGTCTTCATCCCAATTCATGTACAAGAGCGGAAAATCTGAATCATAACTCTTCAGATGCGTAAGCGCGCGCAGCAGAAAATCACGGCGCTTCGTTTGCCACCAGGCATTATACGGGACCTTCATTTTTCCGGAAGCCCACTGGGCAATCTGTTGGGCATTTCCTTCGGGCATTTCATGGCCGGTTTCTTTGCAGAAAAGTTCCACATCCTTTTGCCCGTAACTACATTTGATACGTTCGTTTCGTTGACGCCAATGCAGTCCTATCAATTGCGGATATTCTTTATGGTACTCTCCAATTAATTCATCGATCAGGGTTTCAAATTCCATCCAGGTGGCTTCGTTTAAGATGTTGGCTCCCCAGGGACAAAAGCGTCCGCAGGGGTCAATATTCCCCTTGGCATCAATCACCTTGGCTTCATCCGGCAGCGTAAAACTTCCTCCATATTCCACCCGGGGAATAAACCCAATCCCCACCTCACGGGTACCGTCCAACCATTTTTTGTAAATATCCCGGTCATCCTCTCCCTCCGGAGACACTTTGTACCACCCGGGAGGCGCGAACCCTAATTTGCTATGCCAAAACCCGTGAAAAGCCCATTTTTGAATAACCGGGCTGACCACATTCAAGCCCACCAACCGGGCCCAGGTCGCCACATCCTTGGGAGGTTGCTCCGGCTGACGTTCCCAATCGGTCATCAAAATCCTCCGCTTCTCTCCCTCCGGATAACGGATATTCGGATAATGTTTTTCCGGTTCTGAAATTTCGTACAAACGAATCTCCGCCGCAGCCGGCCCTTCTTCATATGCGCCTGCATACACCCGGCCAATATCATGAAAAAAGATCCAAAAACCATTCTCAGCATCTACTTTACGCGACCCTTGATATCCGTAGGTCGTATCATCCAACATCACAATGCTGTCCATCCACTGATAACCACCGGTCAAAGGATAACTGAAATGCGGATGGTCCGGCGCGATCCCGTTTCGGTAGCCCACCCCTTGAAAATTCCGTCCGGCTTTCATTTCAATATCCGCATAACGAACCTTATCTTCCGGCACCAGAATACGTACAAGATACGCGGTATGCGGTTTTAATTGGCCGCGTCCGATCCGATATCCAAAATATTCATTGTTGCTGGCCTCCCGATACTTACGCCCATCAACTTCCTGTACCGTCACCCCGTTTTCCCAACTGGAATATGCCTGCGTTCCCACCCAGGAAGCACGAATCCCCCCTTCTTTATACGGATGAAGCGCCGTATCCGCATCAAGGCCACACTCAATCACATCCACCAACCGCAATTTGCCAAAGGGTGTATCCTCCATGGTTTCCGCAAGCGCGGGAAGTTGAAGGGCATCCCTTTCCGCATATTTCAATTTGGAGACCGGTTGATAAAGCGCATCCACCGGCTGACCCGCTTCGTCTTCCAACAGAAGTTTGGTTTCAAAAAATTCGCTATAATACAACTGACGACTTTCATCGTCATTGAGCGTCACCGTCCCCGTCCACTTCCCCTGCTCATTCAAACGCAAAGGAAAAATCTGCTCGGAAATTGTGCGGAAATAGCAATCCCGTAAACGCAAACGCCCTTTCAAATTTCCTTTCCCCGTTTCAGAAGCTACAAACAAAAATCGCATACGGATTTGCTTGCCGGGCTTCGCCCCCATTTCAAATTGATCCGGTGGCAGAAATTCCCCCGGATTTTCAGCGTCGGCCAACAAAACTTCGGCTGACTTCACCGGAATCACTTCCATTCTTCCCGCTTGAATACCCGAACGCCGTGGACGCCAACTCACCACCCGCGCAGCCAAAAGATTGGGTCCGTCTACTTTCACTTTGTCCGCGGAAATCCGGGCGAAAAAAACGTCATCGGTATCCTCCTCCACCTCTCCCACTCGTTCACCATTCCAATACAATTCCCCCGACATTTCGGGTTTCCCTAAATAGACTTCGAGATCTTCCCCCTGCCAGTTTTCAGGAATTTGAACCTGCTGACGATACCAGGCCGGTCCCTTGTACCCTAAG
>CAKZLZ010000057.1 GCA_937127435.1 uncultured Verrucomicrobiota bacterium
GGCGCCTATCTTCCTCCCCCGGAAGCGTAAGATGGACCGGTTATCGATTTCCCTCCACCCACATGCCTGTGGAGTTCCGTATTCTGAAAATAAAAGACAGTGAGGGAGTGTCATGTACCCAGAACCAGCTTTCATCCCGTCCCGACATCATGAAAACTAAAAACCCCGCACAAATGCGGGACTCAACTTTTTAGTTTCTCTTTCAAGGTATCTTTTTGCTCCCTGCTTTTTGATTTTTCGTTCTAATTGCATTGCTTCAGATCGGTTAAGCATTTCTTTTTGCCAAACGATCTCCCAAGGACCAGACCAAACTTTGGTCGTACGACTTCCCTGATACTCAGGATCATTGTGTTGACGAAGACGTCTCTCCGGGTCTTCCGAACTGCCGATGTAATACCGGTTAGCGGTTTGGCTGTGGATTATGTAAACAAAACAAGTCATAAAAAGAATTAGCCCCGCACGAATGCGGGGCTAAATTGGCTGCCAGCGCTAGGACTCGAATCACGCCTGCGGCGTGACCTGCGGCCTACTACCTGGTGATTAATCCCGCAGAATGCGGGACTCTACCATGAAAATATTTTTGATACAAAAAGAAACCCCGCACGAATGCGGGGTTAAAATTGGCTCCAGCGGTAGGACTCGAACCTACAACCTAGTGATTAACAGTCACCCGCTCTACCATTGAGCCACGCTGGATTAAAATGTCTCTTCCTTTGTCACCTAGTGATTAATCCCGCCGTGAGGCGGGACTCTACCATTGAGCCACGCTGGATTAAATTGTCTCTTCCTTTGTCACCTAGTGATTAATCCCGCCGTGAGGCGGGACTCTACCATTGAGCCACGCTGGATTGGTTCTCCGTATCGGAGAGTGCGTAGAGGTACTCAAATTTTTCACGGAATCAAGATGAAAAAACCACTTTTTCATCATTCTTCTTCGAAAGGGGGTAAAATCAAGATCATTTAGCAATCCTGCTCGCACTATTCCGCATTTTCTGTTTTATAGAAGTTATGAATTTTTCAGGTTTATCACGTGGTCTATTTAGTTTTGCTGCCTTTGTTCTGGTTATCGCCGGACTTCGGTCAGCTGGCAGCATTATTATCCCTTTCCTTTTAGCCAGCTTCATTGCGCTGCTCACCTCCCCCACCATGATTTGGATGAAAAAGAAAGGGATCCGCCCTTCTTTTGCCGTCTTAATTATCATTACCACGGTGTTGTGCGCACTTTGGATTCTGGTGCAAATTGCCGGTTCATCCATCAACCAGTTTGCCGCGGAATCGGATACCTACCAAATCCGCCTCAAACAAATCACCGCCGGCTGGATCACCTGGCTCACCGCCAAAGGGGTTGATGTTAATTCCGACACTTTCTATTCCCTGATCAATCCCGCGAAAACCATGACCCTGGTAGTCAATACCCTCACCCAGTTTTTAAAGGGAATGCTCACCAACACCTTTATGATTTTGTTGACAGTGGTTTTCCTCTTATTGGAACTTGCAGGTTTTCCCAATAAACTGAAAATGGCCTTGGGACCCGATCACGGGAGCGTCCCCGCCCTGAACCGTTTTTCCGAATCCCTCACCCGCTACCTGGCCATCAAGAGCTGGGTGAGCCTGGTGACCGGGATTTGCGCCTATGTGCTTTGCCGGATCATCGGACTCGACTACGCTTTGCTCTGGGGCATCCTCGCTTTCCTGCTTAATTACGTCCCCAACATTGGCTCTATTCTGGCGGCCGTGCCTCCGGTTATGCTGGCTTTGGTTCAAGTAGGTACCCCCAAGGCGGTGGCCGTAGGGATTGGCTACCTTTGCATCAACATCATTATCGGAAATTTAATTGAACCCCGGGTGATGGGCAAAGGACTCGGCCTCAGTACTCTCGTGGTCTGGATGTCTTTGATCTTTTGGGGATGGGTTTTCGGTCCGGTGGGCATGCTCCTTTCGGTTCCTTTAACCATGATCATCAAAATCGCTATGGAATCCAAACCGGAAACCCAATGGATTGCCATTCTGCTCGGATCGGATCCGGGAGAATCCGCAGTGATTGAAGCCTCACAAACAGAAACCGTTTTAACAGAAGAACCCCATGACTGATCCCCAACCCAGCCTCACCCAACCTGGCATCCCCGCTTTTCATGTAATGACCAAGCCGGTCGGCCCCATCTGCAACCTGAACTGCACGTACTGTTTCTACCTGGAAAAAGAAAAACTCTTCGGTGAAACAGAACAGTTCCGCATGGCCGATGATGTGCTGGAAAACTATATTCAACAATACATCGAACAACAATCCGTCCCCGAAGTTTCCTTTGCCTGGCAAGGGGGCGAACCCACCCTGCTGGGCGTCGGGTATTTCCGTAAAATTGTCGAATTACAGCAGAAACACGCCAACGGAAAAAAGATCACCAATGCCATTCAAACCAACGGCACTTTGCTCAATGATGAATGGTGTGAATTTTTGGCCAAGCATGACTTTCTGGTCGGGTTGAGTATTGACGGTCCTCCGGAACTCCATGATGCTTACCGGGTAGACAAACGGGACCGCAGCACCAGTGGCAAGGTCATCCGGGGTCTGAATTATTTAAAAAAACATAAAGTCGAATTTAATACCCTCACCGTGGTCAGCCGGAAAAACAGTCAGAAGCCGGCTGAAGTGTACCGCTATCTCAAAGAAATCGGTTCCGGTTACATTCAATTTATCCCCCTGGTAGAACGGGATGCGGATTCTGTCGCAAAAAATATGGGACTCGACCTCAGCCAACCGCCGGAACTACAAAAAGTAGAACGCAACCGACTGGTGACCGAATGGAGTTTGGTGCCGGAAGATTACGGTCAGTTTCTGGTCGATATTTACAATCACTGGGTCCGCCACGATGTGGGCAAAACTTTTGTGCAGTTCTTTGATGTCGCGCTGGGAAACTGGATGGGCATGAGCGGCGCCCTCTGTGTGTTCAGTCCCACCTGCGGAACCGCCATGGCCCTCGAGCACAACGGAGACCTCTATTCCTGCGATCATTATGTCTATCCCAAATATAAATTGGGCAACATCATGAACCAGTCGATTAAATCCATGGTGGAAAGCAAAGAGCAACGGCAATTCGGCCAGGATAAACTTTCCAAACTTCCCAAATACTGCCGGGACTGTTCGGTGCGCTTCGCCTGCCACGGCGAATGCCCCAAACATCGCTTCATGAAAACGCCCGCCGGGGATCCCGGATTGAACTATCTTTGCCCCGGATACAAACGCATCTTTAATCACATGAAACCCACCATGGATATTATGTGTCAGCTCCTGCGTGCGGGACGGCCTGCCTCCAACGTGATGCAAGCGGTTGCCCAGCAGCCCGATCTTGCCCCCGTGGCGCCCCCGAAACGGAACGACCCCTGCCCTTGTGGCAGCGGACAGAAATTCAAAGCCTGCTGCGGAAGGTAATCCCCGCAGCAGACATATTTTTTCCTGAATATTTCAATCTGTTCTACTTCAGGTAGGTAGCTGGACCGTACCCCCGGACCGACTTCGTCCCCGTGGCCGTGGCTCGCGCCATGCGCGGGCAGCCGAAGTCGCAACTTCCCTAAAAGACCAGACTATGTCTGTCCCATCTGCCTTGGAGGCATTCTCCATAATCCGTGTGATCTGGACACCCATTCCTGCCCAGCCCGCGTCACCCAAAAATCCTCCTTCATTATTTCGTTAAATATTTGTCAGTTTATATATTGACAAATTTTTAACAAAAGGTAACTGTTTCCATTATGAATACTTCTCTCCACTGTTTTTCCCCGATTCTGATGAATGCCGATCCATCCAGCCTCTGGACCATCGTGGGCTTCGGGGGCTTGTTACTTATTTTGCTCATGATCTTAAAAGAGGGCAAACCCCGTTCCATGCCCACCGTGGTGGAACGCCAAACCAAACAACAATGGACCGACGATCCTAAATTCGCGGAAACAAGACGCAAAGCCGTCGCCGCAGCCTTTGCCTACCACCAACAATCCACGCCCCAAGGGCCATCAAAATGAAAAATATTGACTTTATGCTCACTGCTTTCCGGGACGGTTTTCAATCTGTTTATGGTGCCCGGGTATTCACCGACGATTTTATTCCCGCCGTAGAGGCCGCGCGGGATGCAGGCATTCGTTATTTCGAAGCAGGCGGAGGCGCACGCTTTCAGTCGCTCTACTTCTATTGCAATGAAGATGCCTTCGATATGATGGACCGCTTCCGCAAAGCCGCCGGACCGGATGCCAATCTGCAGACCCTCGCCCGCGGGGTGAATGTGGTGGCTCTGGAATCCCAACCGGCCGACATTGTGGAGCTTCATGCCAAGATGTTCAAAAAACACGGCATGACCACCATCCGGAACTTTGATGCGCTCAATGATTACCACAACCTGGTGGACTCCGCAAAATCCATTACCCGTAACGGACTCAAACATCAGGTTTGCGTCACCCTGATGGCTCTTCCTCCTGGATGTGAAGGTGCCCATGATGCGGGCTTTTACGAAAAAACCCTGCGGGACATTTTAGATTCAGGCATGCCGTTTGATTCTGTCTGTTTCAAAGATGCGAGCGGAACCGCCACCCCGGCGGTAGTCCATGAAAGCATTAAACGCGCACGCAAAATGCTCCCCGAAGGCACCTACATTCATTTCCACACCCACGACACCGCTGGCATTGCGGTCAGTTGTAATCAAGCCGCACTGGAAGCCGGTGCGGATGCCATCGATCTTTCTCTGGCCCCCTGCTCCGGCGGTACTTGCCAGCCGGACGTTCTCACCATGTGGCACGCCCTCCGTCACAGTGACTACCAACTCGATGTGGATGTGGATAAAATCCGCAAACTGGAAGAAGTTTTCCAGGATTGCATGAAAGATTATTTCCTGCCCCCCGAAGCCACCCGGGTTGAGCCCATCATTCCCTGGTGTCCCATGCCCGGCGGCGCTCTCACCGCAAATACCCAAATGCTCAGAGACAATGGCATCATGGACAAATATCCTGAAATCATTCGCGCCATGCGCGAAGTGGTTTCCAAAGGCGGATTCGGCACCTCTGTCACCCCCGTTTCCCAATTCTATTTTCAGCAGGCCTTCAACAACGTCATGTTTGGTCCCTGGGAAAAGATCTCCGAACCCTTCGGAAAAATGATTCTGGGCTATTTCGGCAAAACCCCCGTACCCGCCGATCCGGAACTGGTGGCAAAAGCATCCGAGCAACTGAATCTGCAGCCCACCACCGAACATCCGATTGACCTCAACAATGCCAATCCCAAACTGGGAGTAAAAGCCACCACCAAGATCCTCAAAGAAAACAACCTGAAGGTGACGGAGGAAAACATTTTCATTGTTGCCAGTTGTGGAGCCAAAGGCGTCACCTTTCTTAAGGGGGATGCCAAAACGGCGGTACGGAAAATTGAACCCGAACCGAAAGCGGCCCCCGCCCCGGCCGCGCCTGCACCCGTCGTGGCACCGCCCAATAAAGGCCGCTACGAAGTGAAAGTGGACGGCCACAGCTACCAAGTTGAAATCGCCGATGGACGGGTCAAAGTGGGAGGCCAGTATATCGATGTGGAATTAGACAATGACCGTCAGGGTGAAGGCTTACAGGAAGCGGTAAAACTGATGTGTCAGGCCGATGGGCTCGTATACCAGCTCAAAGCCAGCCCCGGAGAAATTCTTAAACCCGGAGACACCATTATGGTGCTGGAATCTCTCAAAATGGAAATGGCGGTCAAATCCCCCGAACATTGCATTTTATCCGAACTGCGGGTCCGGGTGGATGACAAAGTCAAATCCGGTCAGGTTTTAGCCGTTTTAAAGCCGCTGTAACGATTGCGTTGCCCTCTCCCATCTTCACAAAGGAAGGTTCCTCCCAACCCAAAGCCAATAGACGAATCACTTTTTCATAGAAAGGTCCTAATTTCCTTTGACAGGAAGAGAAAGGGTTTCTACCTTTTTTAAATGAAAAAGACTAATAATCAATGCTTTGCCTATCTTCCCGCCCTTCTCCTCCTCAGCCTACCCGCCTTGGCAGCGGATGTGAATCTGACAGATGATGGAGGCAATCAATACAGCATTTCCTCCTCTGCGGGCAATACCCTGGTGATCGACAGCAGCAGCACTTACACCGAAACGGTGGATTTAACCGACAGTCCGTTTTTTACCGTCCCGGATGCCAGCCCTTATACCGTCGGAGATGTCATTTCCGGAACCTACGGCCCCTATACTTTTGAAACCCTCACCCGCATCTCCTCGATTTCAGGCAGTTTCGATATCAATTTCACCCCGACCCAATCCGGGACCGGAGGCGCGACCGGCGTAAATCTGAATTTAGCCAAGACCGTCACCCTCAATGCCGGGGGCACCACGGAACTGGACAGCATCTCCATGACGGATTCAGGAAACCGCGTCCTGGACCTTTCCGCCGGGACTTTACGCCTGGGGGCCGCCGGAACCATCGCCCGCAGCACCACTTTCAGCAGTTCCGATCCCGGCGGTCTTCTAATCAGTGGAGGCGTTTTGACCGCAGGTGGCGCCGACAACACCGCCGGTGCCATCACCCTCAATGCCCCGGGAAACAGTGCCGGACCCACCCAGAGGATTGCATCTATTCTCGTTGAGAGCCAAATAACCGACAATGGAACGGGAGCGGTTTCTCTGATCAAAGGATCCGCAGGAAATCAAACCGTCAAAATTGACAACGCCAGCAACTCATACAGTGGAGGCACCACGGTCGAAGACGGACGCCTTTGGGTGGGTGCGGCAGGGTCGCTGGGAACCGGAGATGTCACGGTTCAGAACGGTGCACAAATTGCCTTTAATGATGGCGGAAGCCATTCCAACAACATTTCAATCAGCGGGAATGGTCCGGAGATGAACTTTGGTTCCACCACCGCAAGTTATCAGAACATCTATGCCGGTGCACTGGTTATCGCTGACGGTACCGAATTGACGGGAAACATCACCCTGACCGGAGATGCCCGGATCAGCAATTCTCAGGTCATCAATAACAGTGAATCAAGATCAGGCACCATCTCCGGAAATATCACCGGCGCCTACGAACTCGAAATCGGGTCCACCGAATCATCGAACGCCAATGCCGGAACCCTGACCCTGTCCGGCACCGGCAATGACTGGACGGGTGATACCATTTTTTCCAACCGGGCCACCAGCGGCAGCAGCCCGCGGCACGTGTATTTGGGAGCTTCAGAAGTACTCCCCAACGGTCTTGGACGCGGAGATCTGTATTTTAATGCAACTTCCAGTAACAATAACCGGATTCGTCTTTATCTGGATGGAAACAATGAAACCATTAACGGCCTCAACACCATCGATAATTCCCGGGAGTCCAAAACAGTTACCATCCAGAACAGTTCCTCTTCATCCGCTTCCATCCTGACCATCGGGGATGCGGATGCGGACGGAGACTATAATGGAAATATCGTCGACGGCAGTTCACAGTCCCTGGGCATTACCAAAATCGGTAGCGGCACCCAAATACTGTTTGCCGATGCGACCGGCGCGCTAAGTTACAGCGGAGCCACCACCGTCAACGGTGGTACTCTGGTCATCAATTCAGAATTGGCCAACAGTGCGGTCACCGTGAACAGCGGTGGCACCCTGGGGGGAATCGGCAGCTTTGGCGGAGGCGTCACCATCGCATCCGGAGGCACCCTCGCCCCCGGAAATTCACCGGGTCTGCAAAGTGTGAACGATGCCAATCTCTCCTTAAACAGCGGTGCCACCTTTTCCTGGGAACTGACATCAGATACGGATACCACCCGGGGAACAGATTTCGATGCCGTCGATGTCACCGGCACCGGATTGCTCAGTATCGATTCAGGAGTCAGCAGTGAGCTGGTATTCAACATCTCTGGATCCACTGTGGATTTCACCAGCGCCTTTTGGGACAGCGATCAAAGCTGGCATGCCTTCGATCTGGATAACAGTCCCACCCTCGGTTCAGTGGCCATTTTCGACAGCATCACCAGCTCCCAGGATTCTCTGGGCAATGACTTCACCGTGACGGGTGGCGCCCTCTCATGGTCACAGTCCGGGAATGATATCTATTTAGATTATACCGTGGCGATTCCTGAACCCAGCAGCTTGTTGTTAATGGGCATGGCAATCGGAACTGTGCTGGTGTTTAAAAGACGTAAATCTATCCGCTAACGCCCCTCCCCGGATCCGACACAGAACTCCATCGCTCTGCATTTAGGGGTTCATCTCATAATTGATTATACACTGGGATGCCGGTGATGCGAAGAGCAGTAGTTCCGCGGCCTCCGCGGTAAACAAACATTTGGTTCTCCATCGGGACGATGGAGCTACTGTTGTTTGAAGATCCCCATCATAAAACCAAAAATGGGATGCACTCCGCTTTTAAGCCAGAGCGGATTTGCCCTTGCAATCAGCCGGGACTTCACTAAGGAAAACCGCTCACGGGCCTGTAGCTCAGTTGGTTAGAGCTGGAAACTCATAATTTCTAGGTCGTCGGTTCGAGTCCGGCCGGGCCCACCACTTTCCCTTTTTTCCGAAACCAGGAAAAACAGGCAACCCTTATTTCCGAATGACGGAATTCCCCTTGGAGACCCTACATGAACACAATCGTATTTGAATCATTTGAAAAAGCCATTAGCTCCCAGCAACCCATCTGGATCAAGCCTTATGCAAAACCTGAAGAAGAAGGTGCCCACCAGTTTCTGCTGTTTTTAAAGCCTGAGGCCACCGCCCTTCACGATGATGTGAAAGTAAAAGACATCATGAATATGGTCTTCGAACGCCTCAACCACTTTGAAGTTACGGTTCACGCGATCCGTATTCTCCCTTCAAGCTATTTGTCGAAACATGCCATTCTGGATCAGCACTACGGCGTCATCAATGCCATCAGCAAACAGGGAGAATCCGCACTCACTGAACAGGCCCGTGAAAAACTGCACAGCGAGTTTGCCGACGACCTGGCCCAAGGTGCAAAAGTTCTGGGCGGACATCAATTTCTGGAAGCCCAACCCGAATTCACCCCCCTCACCCTCTGCACCCTCAGTGACAACCTGGGCACCAGCAAACTCGGCGGCGGAAGCTACTGCATGCGCATAAACATGCAGGGACAAATCTATTTGGTATTAAACCCCTTCCATGCATTCCAGTTGGTTCCCTATACCACCCCCGGACGCGCCATAATCGCCATCGAAGGACGTGCCAACCAGGACTGGGAAGTGTTACGCGGCAAACTCACCGGCACCACCGACCCCACCAAAGCGGAAGCCGGAAGCATCCGGGCCGAACTGCTGGCAAACCAGGAAGCCTTCAATTTAAAAGAAGTCAATCAAGGGTCAAACGGTGTTCATCTCTCTGCCGGCCCCCTGGAAGGAATGGTGGAACTGCAGCGCTTCTTTACCGATCACGATGCGGGAACCACCATCGAATTGGCCGACACCCTCTTTGGTTCGCAATTGCTGACCGCCGGTGTGGATGCTGAAAAACTTACCGCACTTGCGGGGAACCCCGAATTGACCGTAGACGGCAAAAGCATTTCCGCATTTGACCTCACGGAAGAAATCAACGCCAACGAATCAGTCAAAAGGTTGCTATGAGCGAATCAACGCTTCCCACTTGGGCCCCCCGTCAGGCGGCCGTCCTCTTAGCCATGCTCGAAACCACCGAAGCGGGTGTGAGAGAAGGTCAACCCGCCGATCGGGTTTTGAATAATTTAATTGCCGGAAATAAAAAATACGGAAGCCGTGACCGCCGATTAATTCGGGATGCGGTTTTCTGTTGGTTTCGTTGGCATGGCGCGGTGGGAGATCTCCCCCTGGCGCACGGCCTCTGCGCGGCCTGGGCATTGGAAAACCGTGAATGGCCGCCCGCACTTTTGGCCATGCTGGAGGAACTCAACTGGCCTGCACCGGAAGTTTCCGAAACGGAACTGTCCTTTGCGGACCGCAAAACCACAGTGGAAGCGGCCTTCGGCATCGAATTATCTGACATAGCGGATTGGTTACCCTTGTGGTGGAAAGAGCAAACCCATCATCTGGGTTCCTACGAAGATCGTTTGGCCGAACACTTTCAACGTCCCCCCACCTGGTTGCGGGTGGATCAGAACGCCAGAGAAATTCTACATCCACAACTGTTGGAAGACGGTGCAGAATGGGCCGGAGAAGTTTCACCGGAAGCCTACGCGTTTGAAGATGCGGGAAAAGTCAGCCGTTGGCTCCAGGCCCAACAGGAACACCTCGAGATTCAAGATCTCTCCAGTCAACAAGTGGTTCGCATCTGCAATCCGCAGGCCGGACAAAAATGGTGGGATGCCTGCTGTGGAAATGGCGGAAAAAGCCTGCAACTGCTCGATATCGCCGACCGGAATTTGGATTTAACCTGCACCGACCGGCGCGAAGAAGTGCTCAAAGAGCTGACCCGCCGCGGACGCCGCCACGGTTTAAGTAAAGTCCGTCGTTACGCTTTGGATTTATTAAAAGCGGACATCCTCCTGCCCAACGTTGCCTTTGACGGCATTTTGGTGGATGCCCCCTGCTCCGGCACCGGCACCTGGAGCCGCAATCCGGATGCCCCCTGGCGCACCGAAGCTTCGGACGTCAATCAGGGACACCGCCGACAAGTGAAGATGCTCAAAGTGGTCGCCCCGGCCCTGAATGAAGGCGGCACATTGATCTATGCCGTCTGCAGCCTCTGCAAAACGGAAACCGTAGAAGTGGTCAGCGAATTTCTGGAAACCACCCCCGGGTACAAACTGAGCCCCTTCACCCATCCCCTCAGCGGTGAAGAAACCGACGGCACCCTCAGCTTACTACCCAATCAAACCCGCGCAGACGGCATGTTCGTCGCGAAGTTTGTGAAAATCTGAGCACAGGGTTTAAAATAAATATCAGTCGGTTCCGGATCACCATCCGGAACCGCTTTTTTTTATATTTCACACTTTATCAGATGATAAAATCCTTCCGGCACCATTCTGTATTCGGGGATACTCTAAAATGAAATGCATCTACTCAGTGCCTTCTGGTACAGTTTATGACGGTTCCCTTTGTCGCATTCAAGTTACCGGGAAAACGGAAATATCAGGTACCTGTTACATAGTATGCAAAATAAGCACAGAATACTACGCAACAGCACAGCTATACAAACGTCTTTATTTATTAATTTTTCTTGTATCTTTTAACCCATAGACGCATTACTACAACAAAACCACGTGTTAAATAATACTATGTTAGCCCGGAGAATGAAATGATGAGAAACACACTAGTACCGTGTAACATTTATAACTTCGGATATAAGTGTTTCAGTTTCACCCGTGCGTCTTTCGATGTGAATTGCCA
>CAKZLZ010000058.1 GCA_937127435.1 uncultured Verrucomicrobiota bacterium
TTATATCTTCTGATCTAGATGATGCCAATAGAACACTAGCCAAAGGCGATACTATGGGGTTACTGAGAGCTTCACTAGTTTCATTCTCATGAAGTGTTGATGAACTTGTGTCTGTGTACCAATTTTTAAGTGGCAAAGGGTTCCCAACGGCAACTCCCGAGCTATCCAAACTATATGCAGTAATAGTTACAAAATCTCCCACACAAAATGCAAGTTTGTCTGATGTTAATGATATAGAACCTGGTAATAAAGCATAGTCATAAGGTTGCATACCTCCCGACCCTTCCTCAGTACCTATATTACATTCACTCATTTCACCATACACGCTTGATATGAAAGCATCAGCTGGAGCCAAATTGACCTCAGCTCCTCTATATTGAAATTCCAAATCAACTGATTCGTCACACTCTACTTTATCCGGCCCGTAATATTTCCATCCGGATTTTTGGGGAGGATTGACTGTTGCAACTTGATTACTCGAAACACTTATTATGAAATCCATGTCCGTCGCCATATTATAAAAAGTGATATTGTGATACCCTGGCGATAAATCAACGCTAATAGTTGGCACCGACGCAACAGCCAAAAAAGGAACTAAAATACCTATTACTCCAATTAGTTTTATAAATTTCATAAATAAATATCCCACCTTATTTTTTCATTTGTTGATCGTAAAGCTCGTTCAAAGTATTGATATATTTTTTTTCTTCAGGAAAATCCTTCTCAAATTCGACTATCTTTTGCTTCATCAGTTTTGGGTCTCCCCAAGGTCCACATCGAAGAAGTTCATTAAATCTCGCACGCAATACAAAAAATCTATCCTGCGGATACTGGGTGTAGATTTGCTCAAAATACGCACTAGCAGGCAATGGGTCACCTCTGGAGATTAATGCACAAATTTCTAACAAATATGGCGCGGATGGACTGTCAGGAAAATTTAATACTAAATTATGTATACGATCAATATCAGGTTCTGGGGCACTACAGGGTTTTTAGTGGGAAATGCTTGAGAAAGGCTGTGGACCAGACTCGAAGGGATGAATTTCGAAGGCTTTCGCGGAAAAACAGGAAAGCCGCCCAAGCGCTCAAAGGATCCCGTCATCTCTTTCTATGGAATATGGACAAGATACCAGAAGGCCGCCACGAACCATTTGATGCGTCCCGGAGAGCGGCTTCAAAGACCGCGGACGTATGGGAAAGCAAAGAAGCTTTTATGCCTTCGAAAACTACAGGGTTAACATCCTGTTTTACTTCCGAGGGCTCGACATGAATCCACTAAAAACCCTGTAGTGCCTCTTGTTCAAACTTTTGGCAACGCCCTCCCAGATGCGCCAATCTCGCGATTCGTTTGCATTGGACAGCGTGGACCTCAAAAGAGGGACTGTAAAACTGAGATAGTGGAGTGCTTCTGGATGGGAATTGAGACAGTCCACAATATCTCGCAGTCCTTCTCTCCATGTCAATTGAGCAAAGACCATTGCAATGAATTGTTGAAGGCAACCAAAATGTTTTACTTTGTACTCTCCATTGTACTTACTGACATGTCGGCTAAGAGTTTCTCTGTGAATTTTTTCAGTGACTTTGGATATGATGCAGAAACCTGTTCTCATGGCCCGCCTATATCTAAGCCCTTTATCAGGCAAAAGCGTCACATATATTTTTCTTCGCAAAATAATTGAAATTATGAACTTACATAGACAGCTTCTTCAAACAACCGGACACGCGTAACTATCTAGAATTGAACATGATGCAAAGCCTCCAAGCACGATCGGTGCAATAACAAAAACATTCCTCCAAAACCGCGCACTGACTTCCCACTCGAATAATGTTGTTGAGGAAAAAAGACAAGCCACCTCTCTTCTGAGGCATTCATCTACAAAACGTCTTGCCCATTGACTCAAAAATAAATGACACCGTGGGATTCATGGAGAAAAATCAAAAGAATTTGATTGTTATACCATAAAAACAGGATTAACTACAATAATGATACCGACCACAACTCCTAAAAATATTATCTGGGTTTTCGGGGATCAACATCGTGCACAGGCAATAGGGCATCGAGGGGATCCTAATTTACACACACCAAATATGGATCGCATGGCAGTGGAGGGAATAAGTTTTGAACAGGCGGTGGGCGGTTGCCCACTCTGTTGTCCGTTCCGCGGTTCTCTGCTATCCAGCCGATATCCCCACCAAGCCGTTCACGGGCATGAAATACAATTGGATCCAAAGATGCCTACGGTCGCTACCGCATTCAACGAGGCGGGTTATGATACTGCTTGGTTTGGCAAATGGCACGTCGACGGCCACCACGAAAGCGAAGGGCGCGGCGCACATCACATCATCCCCCCGGAGCGGCGCGGGGGGTTTAAAGTCTGGTGCGGTTTCGAAAATAACAACAGTCAGTGGGACAGCTGGGTTCATGGTGGCGAAGGAGAAAAAGCCTTCCACTACAAACTTCCCGGCTTTGAAACCGACGCCCTAACTGATTTATTTATTGAGGACCTTCAGAAAAAGGCGAAGAGCGGCACCCCATTCTTTTCAGTACTGTCTGTGCAACCTCCTCACAACCCTTATGCTGCACCTGAAGATTTTATGGGTATGCATAACCCATCGGAACTTGAATTGCGCCAGAATGTACCGGATATTCCCCGGATAACGAAAAAGGCTAGAAAGGATTTGGCTGGGTATTACGCTATGATCGAAAATCTTGATTGGAATCTGGGTCGCATCAGGGCCATCCTAGATAAGACAGGCATCACGGAAGATACTTGGATTCTGTTTTTCTCCGATCACGGGGACATGCATGGCTCACATGGCCAATTCCTCAAAACCTCGCCTTTGGAAGAATCCATCCGAGTGCCATGTATTCTGGCTGGCGGCGTTCCTTTTTACGAACATCCTGTCGGCGGGCGAGATATTCCCATGAATCATGTCGATTACGGACCAACCTCTTTGGGCCTTTGCGGTATCAAAGTTCCTGACTGGATGATGGGAACCGATTATTCAGGTATCCTTCTTCGTAATGAGCCCAAATCCCCCTATCCTGAATCTGCTTACCTACAGTTGGTCTCCCCCACTTCCCACCACAACAGCATCGATCGTCCTTGGCGTGGCGTAGTCACTCGCGATAACTGGAAATACATCGTGTTGGAGGGTCAGCCTTGGATGATGTTCAATTTAAATGAAGATCCCTACGAACTAGCAAACCTCGCCCATAACTCACTCTTTAGGAAGGAACGAAGACACCTTCAAAACTTATTAGAAGAGTGGATTGAAAAAACCGATGACACTTTCATCTTACCGGAAATTTGATCAACTCCCTTTCAAATATCTTAACACATAATCCTAAAAGGAATGATCACAAACGTGCTTCATCAAAACAACTTACACAGACTTTGACAAAAATGCTGTAAATTAAGAGGGGCTATGAAAGGTTTTATACCGAAAAAAAATCGAAGCAAAGATGTGCATCGTTATTCAGTTGGAGCATGCATAAAAGCAAAAAGGCCGATATTAAACTACAACACAATATATTATTCGTACGGAATTTTGGTCAAAAAGTAATTTTATACATGCAAAAGTTTGAATAGCAAATCGACATGCAAACTCCATTGGGTGACCTCTGCACGATATCGCTAATTGTTTCCGTCTACTAATTTGACTTGCGTAGGCCTGAATAAAAAAAAAGACTTAGCAGGAATAGCAGGATCATACGAGCACGCCTACCGCATCTCCGCTAGTGATATACAAAATTTCATTTATTAAAATTAAACAGTGTGAAAGTATATACTGATCACTTCGTAAGGCTGAAACGAAAATTTTCCGTTATTTATTCTTCTATGAACGGTGCTTTGATCTAGTCTGACTTTGGACAGCTTCCAGCCGTCGGCGGTTTTGAGAGTCACGGTTCCGCGTTGACCGGCCACTTCGTGGAACCTGAGAAACCAGCCTCCTTTTTCGTTGGGTTGGATCCAATGAGGAATCAGGGTGTCCCCGCCTTCAATTGCTTCGAGAACAGGTGGAGTTTCATCTCCCTTGTAAGATATAGGAGCGGTAAATAGGGTATCTGCCACCATCGCGGGTTGCTCCTCACGGGGGAGGTCGAGTGCATACCGTCCCACTGCCAATTCGATATGGTGGATGCCCAGATCGCTATGTTCGGGTAGGTCTTTCAGTCGGCTTAACTGGCGTGGCCACGCAGACTTATGACCTTCCATACCTGTCACCCGTGGGCTACGGACCAAACTGATGCCCACGTCTCCCGCGCGGACGCTGGCCCCGTATTTATCCTGGGTGGCGACATAGAGTCCTTGACGTTCCCCGTCATCGAATACGGCCAGATAACGGCTGAAGGGCACTTCCCACATCCCTTCGGCAATCATGCTGTTGGGAATTTGTGCCCGCAACACGGAACCGAAAGGCGAGCCGTAACGGGCGTGGGATGCACCGTAGCGTGTGGGGAAGCGAAGTTTAAGCAGAGTGTTAATATCCTGCCAATCCAAGTCGATTTTGATATGCACCTGCGGGCTGCCGGCCTCAAGGTAGAAAATGACAGAGGCGTGACTTCTCTTTCCCACGGCCCGGGAGATTCGGAAACCTTTGCGGTGTTCCCCTTCCTGCCAGCTTTCGATTTCAGGTTTGGCGTTGCAAACGGTTCCTAAACTTAAGACATGACGGTCGATATCCCAAGGTTCAAAATTGGCGGCTTGATCGGGGTAGAGGACCAATTGTCCTAGAGGCTCGCTACTTGGTACTTCGAGTCCGTCCCAAGTCAGGGACTCTATCCATCCGCTGCTGTTAATATTGAAAGAAGTCCGATCATTGGAAACCTTGCGACCTTTCAGCTCAACCGGAGCGGGAGAATCAATTTGGGCGGATGCGACCGATGTTCCTCGAACCGCAGGTAGAAGGAGGTATTGCGCTTCACCTGTCGAAGGGCTGTGCCAGTACTTCAGCGGAATGGCATGCGGATTAAACAAGCAGTCGTTCTTTTGTGATTTCGAGGAAAGCGTTTGTATACTGAGTGCGTGCTGTTCTTCGGCGAGGTTTTTGAGTTCTGGCAGGCCTTCCTGATAGACGTCCCAAACCGAACTGCCGGGGATATAGTCATGGAACTGGGCGAACACCAGACGTTTCCATGCGTGGGTCCACTCGATCGATTTTCCGGTGGCGGCGGATACGGCTTCACTGATTTGCAGCGCGCGTTCCAGATTCCGAAACAAGGCTTTAAGATTTCCGTGGGTGGTGTAGGTTCCGCGGTGATACTCCAGATAACATTCTCCTTTGTGGGTAGGAAATTTTGCTTTGTCCACGGAAAGCCGATCAAAGAAATCTTCCGGTTGCCCCCATTCAAGTGAAGGTAATCCGGGCAGACCATCCAGACGGCGGGCGCGTTCCAACATGGTCGCGGTGGTGCCACCTCCACCATCGCCATAGCCGGTGGGCAATAGAAATTCTTCATGCACATCCGCCTGCATATTCCCTTTCATAGGGGAGATGAGGTCATTCACATTCATGTGGGTGACGTAGTTGGATGCCTGAGTAACATGGGCGAGGATTTCGGAACCGTCGTTTCCTTTCCATATAAAACTACTGTAGGGGAATTGATTGACTGCGTTCCAAGTCATCTTGGTGGTGAAGAAATAGTCGACACCGTGCTGTTTCATGATCTGCGGAAGGCAGGCTGAGTAGCCGAACACGTCCGGTAACCAAGTTAGTTTAGAGGGTTCTCCATTGATTTCACGAAAAGCTTTTTGCCCGATTTCAAAGCTCCGACTCAAGGCTTCGCCACAGGCGATCAGGGTGTCGGATTCTACGTACATGGCGCCGGTGGCCTGCCAGGTTCCGGCCTTGATGCGTTTGGAGACGGCATCGTACAAACCCGGTTCGCGGGTTTTGACGGCTTCGTAACTGGCGGGCTGACTGTAAGCGAAACGGAATTCAGGATATTCATCCATCAGCCGGTTGGCCGTAGCAAAAACATTGACGGCTTTCAGTTCGCCGATGCGTTCCGGCCAGATCCAGACCAAGTCGACGTGGGCATGGCCGGTGAGGAGACAGGTGGAAAATTCGGCGTCGACTTTTAATTCCTTGTAGGCTTTGGCCAGATGTTTCCGCATGGCCGAACGGCCTTTGGTCTCCCAGACATCGACAGCTTCGTCGGTCCACCGCAACAGACGACGGAAAGCGGGGGAGTAGGAATCGATTTTAGGTTGGAGTCCGGAGCCGTAGACCGCTTGGGGGATTTCAGGGGCTTCGCGGGTGCGACGATCCAGCGCCAGGTCAAAAAGACATTTTAAATCATGGTAGGCGTGCCAGGCTTCGTGATTGCGTTGTACGAGCGATGCCTCTTTAAATAAAGCGCCCGCGGGTGTCATGCCATTGGCTTCGTGATGCCAGATGGCGCTTTGCACGCAGCTGGACTGAATCCACACTTCCTGAATTCCCTGGGGCAGTAAGCAGTGGTCATGAGCAACGTTAAATCCCCAATAAGGTTGGTCATTGATATAAAGGGTAGCTTCGCCTTGATCCTGCCAATGCAACCAGTCGTTTTTCCCGGTGGGGGCTTCAAATTCAATCCGGCACCAGCGCTGATCGAACAACTTTCCCCAATGACTCCCCGATTTTTGAACGGAACGTTTCAGGAGTTTTGCTTCCTCTAAAGAGCATTGTACCGGTTGGGGGCGAGACGATTCCACAGTCAAGGAACGTTTAGATTCCCAAATTTGTTCAGAAAGACGGTTTACCGCGGATTGAACACGGGGAAGAATGAGTTGAGGGAGTGTATTGTGGGGTAGCATAAAAGTGCCTTTTTACGTGAAATAAATCCTAGTCATTAAGGGGGTAGTAATGACCAATTGTTATCCGATTGAGGTACCAGCATCCACATTATAAATCCCGTAGGAAACAGCGGACATTACCAACTCGCTTGCCCCTCCTTTCGTTTCCCGTTCCACACCATATTTTTTAAGGTGGTAAAGAATCGTATACCGTTTCGGGATGTTCACCCGTTGGGGTTCCGCGGAGGGATTGATAGCCACTAAAATATTTTCCTCATCCGTATACCGGAGAAACAGCAAAGGATACTTATTTTTTCGGCCGTGAATAATTTTGAAGTTTCCGTTCGATCCCATGGCGGGATGTGCGTGACGCAAAGCCGAAAGACTCCGGAGATGCGATAACAATGAGTCGGAGCTGGCACCCTGTGCTTTAACTGTGGGGCGATTGGGGTCTGGATCAAGTGGTAGATAGAGATCTTCGGCTTCGGCGCTAGAAAATCCTGCATTTCGGCTACCATCCCACTGCATCGGAGTACGACTTCCCACCCGCCCAAAACCTCCTTCTTTGGATGAGAGCCCTTCGACATAAGACATCCCAATTTCGTCTCCATAATACAGATAAGGAATTCCAGGCATACTCCACAGAAATGCGTAGATAACTTTTAAGTCGGCTATAGAACGATGACAACGTATACGGGTCAAATCATGATTTCCGGTAGGGAGTGATATATACCCTTTTTCCCGGGTCGCCTCAAAATGCTCGAGATAATGGCCAAGGAAGCGGCTGATATCCCCCTTCCCCTCCCGATCAAAAAAACTGTGGCCGTTCGTCGCACCTGGCGTATCAAAACTGTCCCTATTTTGTTCATCACGAAATAGGGAGGTATAAGCATCGTTATTAAAATGAATCATAAAATCCATATGAAAACCCGCCTCCAAAGCATGCTTTGGAAACGACCATTCGGCGATCAACACGCACTCTGGATATTCCGTATCAAACATTGCACGTACATCCTGCCAGAATTCAATGGTACCCACCCGGTCGGGATCGGCCTTCACCAGCGATGCGGCCATGTCAACCCTGAATCCGTCAGCACCCAAATCCATCCAATAGCGCATGATGTCTTTCATCTCTTGCCTCACCGCCAAGACGTCTGGATGATCGGTAGGTAATTGCCAAGGCTTCTCAGGATCCGGATTCTGAAATCCAAAATTTAAAGCGGGTTGAAAATGAAAGAAGTTAGGTAGATAAGCGGCATTCCGATCACTGAACCCTCGAATAAGCGGCATTTCAGAGGTACTTTCAGTCCAGGCATTATCCGTCCACACATACCAATTTGTATATTTATTTGGTACGGGTTCAGCGGAAGCCTTAAACCATGGATGCTCAATCGAAGTATGCCCCGCGACCAAGTCCAAGGTCACCTTCATTTCTCGCGCATGCGCTTCCTCGAACAAACGAATCAAATCCTGATTAGACCCAAAGCGCGGATCCACTTTTCGGTAATCACTCACATCATAACCCGCATCACCAAAAGGTGAAACAAAACATGGATTTAGCCATATTGCATTACAGCCCAATGACTTAATATAGTCTAATTTTTTAATAACCCCAGGTAAATCCCCAATACCATCCCCATTGGTATCCAGAAAACTCTGCGGGTATACTTCATAAAAAATTGAATCTTTAAGCCAAGAAGGGCAGTTTTTAGCAGACATCTTTTTTCAGTCCTTACAATTGAGGAAAACGACCCTTAGGTCCGTTTTCCTCAGGAATGTGATAAATCTCGCGGGCCTTTTCATATCGTGCCATCATGTTAGACAAAACATCCTCATAAGCTGGGTCCTTATGGAGGCTCTTTAATTCTTGAGGATCCCTTTCCAAATCGATCAGATTAAATTCTTTCTCTGTATAAAAATGAATCAGCTTATAACGGTGAGTTCGGATACCGTCATGTGCGGGCACCCCATGATCCCCGTGCATGTAATAATGATAATACAGCTCATCATGAATTTCTGTGCCTTCTTCAACCACCCGTAGCAAAGAGGTGCCCTGCATATCCCCGGGGATTTCCACTCCGCAGGCTTCCAGAAAAGTCGGCGCATAGTCAATATTTTGTACCAGGGGTTCATAAACTGTACCGCCCTCAATTTTTCCGGGCCACCGCACAATCAACGGCATACGCATAGATTCTTCAAAAATCCATCGCTTGTCAAACCAACGGTGTTCGCCCAAATAAAATCCCTGATCCGCACAGTAGACCACAATGGTATCTTCCGCTAGCCCCCGATCATCCAAATACTGCAGGGCCCGCCCCACATTGTCATCCACCGCGGCCACACAGCTTAAATAATCTTTCAGGTAAGATTGATACGCAAAATCCTCGAACTCTTCGTCCGTGAGCACATTGTTTTTCACATACGCTTCCCTTTCAGCATACGCCACATTCCAAGCCGCAAGTTGCTCCGGGGTCATTCGGTCATATTCATACTCGCCATGTGTTTCAGGTACATTTCCAAGCCGATGATTGTTGGGGCCGGCATCCCGAACTTTTAAGTCGGAATTCCAATTCATATGTTTAGCAATTTCCATCCTATTTTGCTTCAGGATCTCACAGCGGTTGCTGTAATCATCATGTAAAGTCTCCGGTTCAGGAAAGCGATGGCCATCGAAGAGCGAATAGAACCGGGGCGCAGGCATCCAGGGTCGATGCGGAGCCTTAAATTGCAAACAGGCTAGAAAGGGTTTCTCTTTGTCCCGACCGTTTTCCAACCAAGCCAATATACGGTCCGTGGTAATATCGGACACGTACCCCTCCCTTCTCACCATCCCCTGCCGGGTCATGTAATCCGGATTGTAATACGACCCCTGCCCGGGCACCACTTCCCAAAAGTCAAAATCTTCATCTTTGGGCTTATTATTTAAATGCCATTTCCCCACCAATGCCGTCGCATAACCGGCATTTTTCAAAAGGCCGGCAAAAGTCATCTGATCTTTGGCAATCGCGTCCTGAAGGGTTAACACCCCATTTTGCAAACTATGTTTCCCGGTAAGAATCGAAGCGCGACTGGGGGTGCAAATCGAGTTATTGCAAAAACTATTCCGGAAGGTCCCCCCCTCATCAGCCAAACGGTCAAGATGCGGTGTTTGGTTTAACTGCACCCCATCACGGTTGAGAGCTGAAATGGCCTGAACCGCGTGATCATCAGAGAGAATAAAGAGAATGTTTGGACGTTTAGACATAAATAAGTTCCTTGTTAATACAAAACAGAAGTGGGCAAGTTCCCGGTAAAAACCTCAAAATATACTTCGTGCAACCTCATATTCTCGCCTACATCCACCCGACTAGTGGTTCGGGGGGGCAATCTAGACGGCGGGGCCAAATACACGAGCTGATCCTTATCGATAAAGGTATGGGCGGATCCATCCGCATTTACGTAGTTGTAATACCCTTGTTCATGATTGGGGTTGGTGTCACTATCCCAAGTTGAATTTAACAGAGCATCACTCAACACCACCATATTCCCTGGCAGTTGGGATAATCTGAACCCTTGATACGTCCCAAAAATACCATTGCGTTTCGTAACATATGATTCAGCAGCCAAAGGCAGTACAGAATAACCATATTTGGCTGAGCCGCCATTTTCAAAAAGTTCACGGGGACTCTTCCCGTTTGCTTGCCCGGGTTGTTTATGATTCCAACCGGTAACATCTTCACCCGAAGGGCAATAGAGGATGGAAGGACTACTCAAATACCCCTCATCGATAAGAATACCCAACTGCCGATGATGGGGCTCACCAGAATCTGAAAGAAAATTACGATCTGTACCAAAATAATTGAAGGCATATCCATCGTGTTCAATGGCTCGTTGAATCATGGAATTCATAATTTCCCGCAGGTTGCTTTTACAACTGATCAACCGGGCTCTCTCAAGAGAACTCGAAACAAAAGGGAGAAGAATTAACATCAAAATGGCTAAAATGGATATCACCACTAACATTTCAATAAGAGTAAAAGCCTTGCGGTCATTACCATTGGTCCTCTTTATCAGATCACAAGATTCACTCATAAGATTCCGGGGGTACGACGTTTTGAATAACACCAATAAAGGCGAGTTTGAAATTCGTTCCCTGCCATTGACTGCGGTCGCCATCACCATGAATCACCCGGAGACACAACTGATGCCGGCCGTTCTCCAACCCATCTGCCAAATGAAATATTTTAAACCATCCTTGGTCACCGCACCAAACCGGACGTTCCCGACAACTGGTTTCCCACGCCCCCCCATCCAAAGCATACTCAAATTCCGAGGAACGCTTTCCAAAATTGAAACCAAGCGAAAGCCCCCGGCCCTCAAATTCGAATTGTAATTCCGCACCCACCGAAGCCGTGGTTAGAAGTTCATCCATCCATACCGAATCGCAAGACCGCTCTACATACCAGGGACCAAAAGTCTTCACTTTGTCAAAGCTGAGGAATGCAGTTTTCTCCCAGTTATCTGCATACAAAGGGTCAGGTAAACATTTAAGTTCCAACTCCTCCAACCCGTCCCTTGCCTCTGATAATTTATCTTTTAAGTATCCAGAAACCGCCTGGGCATAGCTGAGACTTCCACGTTGCTGGGGATGCAAACCATCCGGCAACCAATCCTCCCATTTCATTCTCCCCTTTCGTAATTCCTCAAGCGCATACAAGCCCACCCACACAGAATTTAATTGGTAGTGTTCCGCAAGCTGCTCAAATTCTCCGATGGATGGAGGGATATTCCCCTCAACCATTTCTTTATACATATCCTGAGCAAAGGTATAAACCAGCATCACATCACACGCCCCTCGAGAAAGCAGTTTGCGGATCAGTCCTTCTCTGGCCTTTCTCCGAATCTCGGCATTCTGATCCCGATCATTTACCGCATACTCAACAAACACCAAATCACAGTTTCTTTGCAGCAAATCCCTTTCGGCTCTGAATACAGCCAAATCACTTCCGGTTGCCCCGATCGCGGCGTTTTCAACCTTGATGCGCACATCAGGATAGTTTTCGACCAACCAGGCAATCACCGGTTCCGGCCAGCGGTCACGTGTTCGGGCATCCGTAATCGCTCCGCCAATAAAATCCCCCGTCAAGTGGCCTTCCGAAATCGCTTTTTGCGTGTACGACAACGGCCTGCGGTTCTGATAAACCCTTAGAGGGTTTCTTGAAGGGAGATGAGATCGTTCAGCGGTACTCATTCTTTTCCCCACAAAATAGCGATCGGCGCAGGTCCCACCGGAAGATCCTTCACAATCAACCGCATACTGTACTGCCCCATTCTTCTGGGGGTTTCTATACATACCGGTAAGGTCTCTCCAGACACCACATCCTGAATTTGAACAGGTTTGACCGCAGGGGCATGCTCCCAAACAACACGACCAAGCAGCGGGTGACTTTCCCCGTTTATTCTCCCTGCTTTCCAAATGAAACACAGATACTTCTCGCCCTTTTTAAACCAGTAAAGCAACGGGCCGTCAATTTTGATAAAGGGTTCCTCTGCCATTTTCCGCCAGTGCAAACCGCGATAAAATTGTTGATCGGGAAGATCCAATTTTACCGGAGGATCCGTCACAAATTCCCAATCATTGCCCAGAATTCTGATCAGTCTTTTAACGGCCTCATACACAGGCTTCGGTTCATAATTCAGCTTCTCATTCCGAACCAATCCGAAATTATCTTCGCATTCATCCCGATCTATACCGTCATCCATCAAGTTATAGATACACGGACTTTTAACACCTGCCACAAAATTAAGGATCACGGCCCGGGACATAAAACATGCCTGGGTAAATTCATTATATCCGGCCGCCCACCCGGGTTTTAGCGTTGGATTGTAATTTGAAAAACCAAATTCCGTGGAAAATAGTTTTAATTCTTTCCCCAAATGCTGCTTCCCGTGGGAAAGTGTATAATCAAACAACGAGATGAAACTATGGTTGTCATCCGCACTGACCACGCCATCATCAACACTAATTTGCCCCCCTCCCAGCGGTTGAGATTCAGGGGGGAGCATTACCGGATAAGGATGGTGACTTACACCATCTATTTCGGAAAATGCTTCGGGATACTTCTCTGCCAAATGAAAAAATTGAGGTTCCCCGGGGTTCGTAATAATAGTGGCCGTAGGGTCTGATTTCCGGATGGCTTGCGCTGACTTGGAAATCAACTCACTAAACTTCTCCAACCATAGACTGGTCTCTTTTCCACTCCAGGTTCCGCCATATTGCTCAAAGAAAAAGAAATTCGTTGGTTCATTCCAAATTTCATATGCAATAATGGGGTAATCTTTCAGCCGCTCCGCCATAAATCCGGCATAATCCGCAAAACCATCCGCATCCAAAGGGTTTTCATAAATCGGGTTTCCGTAATCCAAAATCAGGATAATCCCCAGACCTGCATCGGTAACTTTATCCACCCAATCCATCGACAGTGCCGGGATTTCGTAAACCCCTTTTTGTCGTTCCACCCATTCCCATTTGATTTCCTGACGGACATGTCCCGCTCCCAAGTCTTTGATTACCGGAAGCAATTTATCCACCTTCCATCCCAATTCACAGGATTCAAAATGAGTGCAGACCCCAACTGATTTTTCCATGTTCTTTTTATTTATTTTCATATCCTTCAATCACCGTTAGTTTAAAAAATCCGGCAGCCTGATGCTTGCTTTCTACCAGCAGTGCCCCCATTCGCTTTCTGAGTGAAACCAAAGAGTTTTGATACTCCGGATGATTGATCAGATTGGACATCTCGTAGGGGTCCTTCTCCAGATCATACAACTCATCTCTACTTGAACAATTCCATCCGTATTTCAGGTGGTCCTTTCTCAAAGTAAACATCGTCGTCATCAATTGATTCACCCCGTAGAATTCTGTAAATGCCTCATTCGGATGCGAGGACCGCTCCCCTTTTATCAGCGGGAGCAAGGACCTTCCGTCTAACTCCGGGGTATCATCATCAGCCAGGTTCTTTCCCGCGAATTCAAGGATCGTGGGATAAAAATCAATCGACGACACCACGGTTTCAACCCGACTTCCCTGATGAGTAGGCGCTAAATCCGTAGATGATTCCGGTAGCTTCATGAGCAACGGCACATGATGAGTCTCTTCAAAATGATGGAAGCCTTTGTCGGTCAACCCTCCATGGGATCCCAGAGTTTCCCCATGATCCGAAGTGAAAAAGATCAAGGTATCTTTAAGCAAATCCTTGGCCTCCAGATGTGCCAGCATACGCCCCACCTGCTCGTCGATCAACGTGGTCAGGGCATAATAATGCCGAATGGCCTCTTCCCAAATTGGCCAAGGGGTTTGGCCTCCAGGATTCTTCTTTACCCGACAGGGCGCAAAAAGATCTTCAGGTTCCCAATCATAGTTCGGCCACGGGGGGATCGATACATCCTTATAAAGATCATAATATTTTTGCGGCACATAATACGGTTCATGTGGCCCCCAAAAATTGTGAGTGATAAAAAAGGGCCGATCCTCTTCGGAGAACTGATCCATTAACTCTATGCTATGTTCCGCAAGAAAATACGCCACCGTCGATTTCTCATCCCCCTCCAATATGCCGTGGCGACCAATCAAGCCGGTTTGGATTTTATTCTTGAGTTCCATACGGTAACCATTGCGGGTCAGATACTCCTGATACGCACGGGTGCCATGTCCACCATCCCCATGCCCCGGCGCGTCCATCCCAGTAAATCCCACGTCGCTTGGCAGCGAAGGTTTGCCTTCCTCCATAAAGGTTTTATACCCGTCCCGCATACTTCCCCCCAAATGCCATTTTCCTGTGTAACCAATTTGATAATCCAACTTTTCCAATTGGCGGGATAATAATTCGGGTTTATCCGTTAACTCATGTACGGAACAACCAATGTTATGAGTGTTGCAACACATCCCGTGGATGTGAGGATACCGACCCGTAAGAATCGTGGCCCTAGCCGGTGTACAGACCGGACAAACCGTGTAGGCATTTTCAAATAACACCCCCTGCTCGGCTAACTTGTCCAGATGTGGCGTTTGACAAACAGTCTTTCCGTAACAGCCTAAGGCGGACAAACGCTGCTGATCGGTCATGATATAGAGGATATTCGGTTTTTTCATCGGTTTTGATTTATTAGAGTAAGGATCCCCATTTTCGTGGGCGAAATATGAGGACAACCGGAGAGCACCGGTACCCAATTCAATTGATTACGTGTCCGTTGACCGGAGGCATCCTCCTCCCAGTCATAACGAACCAAATTCAAGCGGAGCGATATCTCTTCAAACGATTGCATCCCCCGCATCGCCAATATCGTTTCCGCAGGGATCGACATTTCCACCGTCCATGCCACGGTTCGACCTTCATGCATCACCCGCCCCGTCGCCACCTGCATACCGTCAGCGGTCCATGCACGATCCCCCTGCAAATCTTGTTTAACCAACCTCTCCGTCAAACGCCCCCCCTTCGTAATTTCAGGTTCCACCGGAAGATGATAAACCATATCCAAAACCTGCCCTATCGGAGAAACCTGAATTTCCATCCATTGACGCGCATCGCCCACCGGATCAATAAAGAGCTCGCAGACATCGTGTTTAAATAGGTTATCGTCACGCTCCAAAGTTTCATTATAATCAATACGGTCATCCCAACAGGTGAAAAACACATAGAGTGCGTTGGTATCCCATAAGAGTCGAATTTCCGTTGCCGGTGTCGTCACTAGAGCTGAGGGGGTTTCGGGATGATCCGAAGCCGTAGACAATCCTTCTATCAGGGGGGCCTGTGCCCAAAGATCATCAAGAGATCCATCAATCACTGGCACCTGCTCCGTCATTGGCACATTCCATTCCGGCAACGTATGAAGCGGAGTACTTGCGCAGCCTGAAAAAATTAGGACCAGGACCCCGGCCCTACATATCCGTTGAATAGGTAAAAAATAACGCATGATCATTTTAAGTGAAAAGCATGTACAGACATGGGTGACGCATCGATTTCCCATACCCAATCTACGCCTTCCCGGTTGGCATCAACTTTCAGACCGGAAACTTGATTCCAAACTTCACGGGTGCCATCGGCAGGCACCCGTACCTGTAATTTCCCAGCCTCAATTCCTTTGTAGACCACTCCAATATAACTGGATTCGTCACTCGGATAGCGCCGGACCCTCACATCCGGATTCCCACAGGCCTCATCCAAAATGGTGCCCTCTTTGTCGGGTAGCGCCAAGTATGCTTGGGCAAAGCGGCGAATCTCACTTACAAAGGTTCTACCCATGGTATAGGTGGTAAAGGTGATAATATTGGGATCCCCATAAAAACAAGCGAGTACTTCATAGGCCATGGCATAATCAGCACCACCCGGCCCAATCATACTCCCTTCATGATTATCTCCCTGCACATTCCAGCGGGCACGTTCTTCATATTCAAAAAGATGGGACATCGCAAACCCACCCCCGGTTTTAAAATAATTCTGATATACTGTGGAGTTGGCCAAGTCTTCACGGTTAATCGGCGCAAAAATATACAAACCCTCTTGGTTAGCGAATAGTTCAGGAAAGATTTGTTTGTGGGGTTCCATTTTGTCACTGAGCAAATCCAAATAAAATTCATCACTGCGACGAGGGGGGAATTTATTCATCTGGAAATCACGGGACGTCCGTACATTGTAAAAGGTCCCCCACTCCTCGGGAGTTTGTGCGGCATGGGGCATCCCTTTATTTGTGGTGCCGGGTAACGCGCCGAACTTGGCCCAACTGTCTTCATCCCAGTTATAATACATCATTTTCATCTCAGGATCATAGGACCTGAGATACGCAGTCGCCCTTACGATAAAATCACGCCGCTTCCCCTGCCACCAGGCATGATATTCTGTTTTCAATTTCACGGCAGCCCACTGTGCAATACTTGCGGCATCCCCTTCAGGCATCTGATGTCCGGTTTCTTTGCAGAACAATTCGACATCCGCTTTTCCGTAACTGCATTTAATGCGTTCATTGCGTTGACGCCATAGCATCCCCGCAAGTTGTGGATTGTCTTGGTAGTGTTCACCAATCAACTCATCGATCAAGGTTTCATATTCTGTCCAGGTTGCCTCATGCAAAATATTCGCACCCCAGGCACAAAAACGTCCACAAGGATCAATCACGCCCTTGGAATTTATCACCCTCGCCTCCACGGGCAACGTGGAACTTCCCCCGTATTCGACCCGGGGAATAAAGGTCATTTCCAGCTCGCGGGTTACGTCCAACCATTTTTGATAAATATCGCGATCATCCTCCCCTTCAGGTGAAGCCTTGTACCAACCCGGAGGCGCAAAGCCCAAATCACTGTGCCAGAAACCATGAAAAGCCCACTTCTGAATCACCGGACTGACCGCATTGAGGCCTACCAGTTTCGCCCAGACGGTAGTATCCAGTGGGGGTTGTTCGGGTTGACGCTCCCAATCCATCATCAACACCCGCGACTTCTCCCCTTGCGGGTAGTGAATTAAAGGATAATGTTTCTCCGGCTCGGTGATTTCATACAGCCGAATTTCCGCAACCGCAGGCCCTTCTTCATACGCTCCCGCATACACCCTTCCTATATCATAAAAGAACACCCAAAAACCATTCTCAGTACTCACTTTTCGAAATCCTTCAAAACCATACGTGGTGTCATCGGTGATGACCAATGAATCCACCCACGTGTACCCGTTTTTCAGTGGATAACTGAAATGCGGATGATCTGAGTCGACACCGTTTCGATATCCAACCCCCTGATAGTTTCGTGCGGTTTTAAATTCAATGTTTGCATAACGAACTTTATCTTCGGGTACTAGGATTCGAACCAAATACGGGGTATGAGGCTTCATCTGCCCTCGTCCAATCCGGTAACCGAAATATTCATTATTTGAAGCCTCCCGGTATTTCCGCCCGTCATATTCCTGCACTGTCACCCCTTTTTTCCAACTGGAATAGGCCTGCGTCCCCACCCAGGAAGCACGGATCCCTCCTTCTTTGTAAGGGTGCGGATCCGTATCCGCATCCAACTCAGGATAAATCACATCCACTAACCGCAATTTCCCAAAAGGCGTCTCTTCCATGTCATCTGCAAGGGGAGGAAGTTGGATCGCATCTCGTTCCGAATATCTCAGCTTGGAAACCGCGATATAGAGCGCGTCCACAGGCTGACCGACTTCATCTTCCAATAGAATTTTGGTTTCAAAAAATTCACTGTAATACAGCTGACGACTTTCACGGTCATTCAGGTTCACGGTTCCCTCCCACGCCCTCTTTTCATTTAGGATGAGTGGCACAGTCTGTTCTGTGATTGTGCGGAAATAACAATCCCGTAAATGCAAACGTGCTTTAAGGATGCCTTGTGCAGACTCCGAAGCCGCAAACTGGAATCGAAAGCTGATTTCCTTGCCGGGTTTTGCGCCCATTTCAAATTGATCCGGTGGTAAAAAATCTTTTGGGTTTTCCACATCTGCCAGCAAAATTTCGGCTGAATTTTCAGGGAGTATTTCCATCCGTCCCGCCTCAATCCCCGAGCGTCTCGGACGCCAACTCACTACCCGTACGGCCAACAAATTCGGCCCATCCATTTTCACCTTTTCCGAAGGAATTTTCGCATAAAAGCCTGCCTCCTGTCCCTCCTCAACCTTGCCTACTTTCTCTCCATTCCAATAAAGGTCACCAAACATGGCGGGGCTTCCTAAATATAACTCCAAATTTTTTCCCTGCCACGCATCAGGAATCAAAACCTGCTGACGATACCATGCCGGCCCTTTGTACCCCAATCCCATTGCCATCCATAGGCCAGGAACTTGAACCGCCTGCCAATCTGTCTCATCAAAATCAATATTTTGATAACCCAATTCCAGACCGTATCCGTCTCGGTCTTCTTGATGAAGTTCCGCTTCTACATTTTTACCAAAAACGCTTTTTTCACCGTCGGGACGGATATTGTCTTTTTTGAAATGCCACAGCCCTTCTAAGGGAATTCCCCTGACCAATTTCTTTTGAGAAAAAGTCCCCACTTCAAAATTTGCCAACAGGATACTACCCACATCCTGCAAACGGTTGTTTTCAGTTCCAATACCAATTGAATCTACAAAGGAGGGATCGTAGACTGGTTCACGATGATCGACCACTCTGTCGTAATTGGATTTATACTCATTCATAAATTGCGAAAATGGCAAAATCACCTGTGTCCAACCACCAGGGCTAACCTCAACATAAGTGGAAGTGGTCAAACTACGTTTACCTGCTTTCAGACGTCCCTTATTCAGTCGAATCGACAGATCCCCCTTTAAGTCATTTGTTTTGTACCAGAAAGAGATGTAATCGTACCCTTCCCTTGCCCAATCAGCCCCCTTTTCTCCTCCGGAAAGAATATAGTCAACATACTGTTTGGTATTGGGGTTTTTAACCGTAATTTCGACCGCATCTTCATTTTCAAAAGCATTCCGTTTCACCGCTAAACCTAACCGGGAGGAGTCGTCTACCCCAATAGATTCAAGTCCGTATTCCCAACGCGCTTGTTCAAGAACCCCCTCTGATAATTGTTGGGTCAAAGCCAGACTTTGGGTTTTAGGAAAATTTTCTTCCCCTTGGTTGAAAGGCCGCAAACGTTCCACACTATATTTCCCCGCCAACAGTCCTCCCCCTTTATACCAATCCCAAACCCGAACTGCGAAAATATTTTTTCCGCCCCAATTGACTTTATCCTGGGGCAACTGCACCATAATAGTTTTTTTGAAAGTGAAAATACCCAAAGAGCTTCCATTAAAATAGATCTCCGCCCCATCATCAGCCATCCCGCCTGAAAAAACGAGCGTGGAGCCTTTCCATTCCTCCGGAATCACAAAACTTCTTCGATACCAAGCAATGCCATTGTAATTGTAGCCCTGTTGCTCCCATTGCTGTCCCACCATTATATTTTCCCATGCTTCGTCGTCAAATGCCAGATCCTGCCATCCCTTTTGGTCATTCCCTTTACCTCCCTTTGTTTGACCGGGTTCAAGTTGAAATTTCCACTCTCCAGAAAGGTCAAGGTTTTGTTCACTTGAAGCCGGAAACTGTGCAAATGCGGAAATAAAATCACAGAAGATTACTCCACAAAACAATAAAAATGGGATTAGTGAACGAAAAGATTTAAACATAATTTTCTGCATAGGTAAGTTTCCAACGGGTTATTTTAAATTGTTGGGCTTAATATAAGATAAGCCGTCAAACTCTTGAGAGGATAATCGCATGCTTCCCCCTTCAATCCAAATAGGATCAATAAGGCGTTGCCCCCGTGCATTATGATCAGAGAGAACAGAAATCACATCGTCGACGATTTGAGAAATATTCTGCCGCATACCGCTTAAAGGGGGATTGTAAAACCGGAAGTTTTCATTGAAATCCCCAGTGGCAACGGCGATTTCTTCGGGTACAAGAAACCCCCTCTTCATGAGGGCATGTATCCCAGCACTGGCGCCGGCTGCAGAATCAAACACCAGAATACACTTTTCGGAAGGCTCAAATTCAAAATTTTCCATGACCCGCGAAGCGTACTCTCCACTATGCTCCCAGTTCGCGGGAGGATCGGCGATCAACTCATAATACATCCCCTGATCTAGAGATGCTTGGAGCAATCCTCTACATAGTTCATTGGTGTCGTAACAGGAGGGTTCATTTCTCACATGCAAAACCTCTGTATATCCAGCATTAAAACATTTTCCCACCAAAGTTGCCCCTGCCTCAAAATGATTCATCCCGCAACAACGGATGTTATTCAATCCTTCCAGATCCACATCGTTACATGAACTAAGTAACACCATTTTTATCCCCATTGATTCCAAAATCAATAATTGCTCTCGTGAACGAAAATCACAAGGAGGTAATAATACAACCCCCTCTAACTCACCCTTTTTTTCGTTAATAAATAAGGCTAGCCTATCCAACCACCGCCTAGAATGTAGTTTAAAATGTGAATAACTAATCCGTTCTTTAAGCCCCTCACGTTCAAGCTTATTTAGCTGCTCCAAAATCGTAACCGATAAAAAGTTCGGATAGATTATCGCAACATTCAGAAGCGGATCCTCCATACCATCTAACCCTTCAACCACTGGGTTTCGACTATGTACAAAACTCCCGCGCCCGATCTCCCGCTGAATATATCCTTCATTTGACAATTCCCCCATCACCTTCTGAACCGTCACCAGAGAGAGCCCGTAGGTCTTGGCTAAAACCCGGTCCGCAGGTAACCTAGCATCCTGCTCTAATTTTTCAATTTGCGAGATTAGGATCTCTTTAAGCTGACGAAAAGGAGGAACGGGACTCAAACGGTCGATTTCAGATAGGGGTTTCATAAAATTTGGAAGGGTAGGAGATGAAGATTGCATTCAATTGAGTCGCTAAATATATCTATGCATAAATAATTGACATAGGTCAATAATTTCTTTATCTTAAAATCACGAACTTAAAAAATGCGTTGTGTGACGCATGAATCCTACACAAATTATCCGAACCTTATAGGAGACGAAATGAATACAATGAAAAGAATACAGTTACTTGCAATCACCCTACTCACTCTAAACACCGCCGTACACGCAACCGTCATTTATTCAGAAGATTTCAACGCCAGTACCGAAGTTTTGAATTTCTCGGATTCATTGGGAGTTTATTCTTCAGAATTGAGTACTAAATATAACCTTTCATTACCGGACACTGGCATTGCACCCTCTATGATTGAGTTGCCCACCCTAACTGGGAACGACTTTGTCATTACAAGTTTATTTATACCTCTGGAAGGCACAGGAAAAGGAACATTAGGTTTTGCTGCATTCGGAAACGACGATAGTATCAGTGCCTCCTACTACGAAGCGTATGTTCAGTTTAATCTCGTAAATGCCACTGACTTAAACATTTCTGGGGTATACCTTAAAGAGGTCGGTGGAGATGCAAAAACCATCGCATCAAACACCTCCGCAATAACCGAAAGCACGGGTACCGAATTCCTTTTCACCCTAACAGGCAATTATGACATCAACGGCGACCTTTCGTTATCTTTCAACGTTAATGGTGGCGCAACGAATACAACCATCAGTGGCATAGATACCAGCCCCTTAACAGGCAGCTATTATGGGTATAGAGCGACCAAGTCAGCAGGACCCACAAAAGCTGATATGGATAATTTCTTAGTCACAATACCGGAACCGAGCAGTATTGTTTTAGTGGCAATCAGCGGACTGGTACTTTTGCTGTGCAGGACTCGTCAAAGACGACGGTAATTTCCAAAATATCTCAAGTTGTCCTACGACAACCATTTCTTAAAACCCAATCAGATAGCTAGCCTGTTCTGAATAAGCAAAATTTGTCTGTTATCCTTCACTGGAGAGAAATTTATGACGGCGTTGATGATAATCCATTCCGGAACACTGACAGTTGCACTGGTGGCCTTTGTGTTTCAACTTCGCAAAGCCCCTATAGGCACCCAACCCATTATAGCGGTTCTCACCCTGCTCACCGGAACGGCGTTGGTGATTACCCTCACAAACCTGCGAACATCTGGTTCCCAATATCGAAGGGCATTGGATGACATCATCCGTTACCAAGAAATTCAGGGGGCAGTCATAGGGCAGAAACTGGCCAAAGCTTATCCTGTTGCACGTGTAGTAATCGTTCATCCAGAACCCATAGAATCAAATCCCCATCTAAACGCATTAAACCAATCCTTAGCCAAGTCACTCAAAGAAAAATTACAATCACGAGGACTCACGGTTTCGGAACAAACTATGCCGCTCAGTGATTCTGCCCGCAGACTCATCTCACAAGCAGAACAAGATGAGGGTGGTTCCACAACTTTAGCAGAAGAAATGGCCCTGATTCAGCCCTGGGAATTTGTGCAAGCAGCAAAGACACTAAATGGGAAAACACACCTTGTGGTATCATTAATTGAAATACCTAAGTCACATCCGATAAAATTCCCCTCCCCGAACGAAAGTCCTAAAATTATATTATTCAACTGCTGGCTTGAAAAGCCAGAATCACTTCTCAACAACACCGCTGTCGTCGGCATTGTCAGGGTACGCGAAGAAGCCATACGAGATCTGGCTTTTAAAGGAAAAGCGGATGAATGTTTCGACGCAAACTTTGAGTTTCTCACGTTCAGAAATTAAGCAATTAAATCAGCAAAACACCGAACGCTTTGACTTTCTGTCTTATCAATTAAGAAAATGCGACATAAGCTCTCAGATAAATAGAAAATTTTGGTCTGCCCCCTTCTCTCCGTTTACTCCCCAAAAAAAGACTACCGTAAATAGCTTAAACATCATTAATCACAAATTTCTTATGCAAAACCGGGCATTTCACAAACTTTTCACACTTCTCTTCCTTTTTTCCTTATTACTACCCGCACAGACCCTCCAGATGTGGACAAGCACCAACGGACATAGTTTTCAGGGTGTTCTGGTTAGAATGGAGGAGCAAGCCGTTGTGCTTAAAGGTACTGACGGAAAAGAAATAACTGTGCCTCTGCGGGCCTTGGATCAGACTTCTCGCAGTCTGGCCGCAAGCGAAGCAATTCTTGCGCTCGAAAACGGACCTGTTTTTCAGCATCAAAATCGGCAACTAAGATTTTTCCTTTATTCAGGAACAAAGTGGCTGGAACTGGAGTTCCTGAATGCAGGATCGTCTATCCCAAAACAAAACTACCAACTTTTCTTTTCTATGTCTGAGTCGATCGGTGTACGGAAAAATAAACAAATCGACATAGATGAAATCGTTGAGCCAGTCACAATGGAAAATGGGGAAGCCTCCATGCGGATCCGGATGCAGAATGGAGTAGTGGTAAAGTTCACTGTAGAACTGAACGACAACAAAGAATTAAAATTCCGTTATGACACGGAAGAAGTTACCGAAAATCACACTAAAATATCTTTGAGGGTGAGCATGAACTTCCCAGCATTACTGGATTATGATATTTCGAGCAAATCCTATAAAGGACCCATCGCTCCAAAAGGCGTACTTTTTGAAAATTTCCCCGAATTATTGGAGAATTATAATATCCGCTTGGATAAAAATGATAACGATACCATAATGATTCCTTATCACGATAAAAGGAGTAAAGGATTCCGAGGCCAACGAATAACTATTTTCAGAGACGATAATCCTCCGCTGATCCTTTCAGCACCTAAAGAATCTGCAGATGGTAGCCTAAACACATCATTTTACGGAGGTAAAAGTCCTGCCGAGGGATATGTCATTCACTTCGCTCCCGCAAAAGGAACCAACCAAGCTGGTATTTTTACCATCAGCCTGAAGTAGTCAGTCTGCCAAAACAGCTATGCACGCAGTTGGGTCGTGATCAATTTGGCATTGGGTTATTGGTAGCGACCTGCCCCCGGAAGCAGGACAATTCTAAACTAAAACCTGTCCCAAGACAGCAATATTTTCAAAAATTAACTTTTTCACACATACGGATTCATATCATTTTATCATTATATAGGTCTTAAGTAGTGTTCTCTACGCTGGTATTTGAAAAGATAGGGTTTTACCCTTTGGATCCAAGGGCCTTTTTCTCCAGTTGATTAAAACGGTCGATGGGTCGCTGTTCGAGTTCTTTGTTCACTCGAAAATTGGCAACGGACGCCATCCACAGTCGCGCCACAGGATCGATGGACGAAAAGCTCTCCGGTTTCAGCCCGTTGAGGAAGTTGTTTCGCACGTAGGACACTGCGCGCTCCACCTGTCTTTTTCGTGCGGAGAGCGCACGTTGCAGGCACGGGGCTCAAAACCATAGTGCGAGGCAAGATCCAGATAGCGGGGACTTCACCGCGCCGCCAAAGAAAGCAAAGGCGTTGACATGACAGCCCAAAAAGTATTCCAGTTTTTCGGACAAGGTGCCCCTTGGTTCCGTTACAACGACCCCTTTTGTAGAAGAATATAGCTCTATAGATGCAATTTTGTCTACTTTGAAAAACGTTGAAAATGATATTGCTCTCATAAAGTTATGCTACCAAGAGATTTGAATAAAAAATTATGTGAGGCTTTTGGTCGAAATTCGTCTCAAATGAAGCCAAAACCATCAGAAACAGTTCCTACATCATATCGTAAGGATCATACATTCGGGAAGGTCAGCCACCACTACACCGTTCTTCTCCGCTCCCCTGGAGGCCCCATACTTGGCCTGGCGGAACACAATCACTTCCAGCGTCACTTTGACGTAGTGGTACTTCTCCGTCTGCTCGTAGCCAATCAAGGGCAGTTCTTTCTTCGTCACCGGACAGATCTTTTCGGTTTCCGAGACGTCCAGATCGATGAGGTTGCGCTTCAAGTGTTCCGGAAGAGGCATTCTTCAATTGCGTTTACCGCGTGGCTTTGGGGGTTGGGGTTTTTCATCTGACTTCCCCCCTACTTCTAACGCGGGTGCGGTAGTCCCCTTTACGGAGAGCATCAGGTCCTCCATGAGCACCTGATTCGGTTTGAATTGACCACCCAACTTCTCAGGCACCGCGTCTTTTGCGGCGAGTTCGGTTTACAGGGCTTCGAACATTTCCCGGAGTTCCGAGGGATAATTTTCGAGGTTAGACTGGACCCTTTTCATGCCCACCAACCATACAGAAACCCCTCAAAAAATCGCTGAAAAGACCAATGAATATGAACTTATTTTCAACATCGGGGGCAGGCGTTGAATGTTATCGGCATGAAGTCCGTCGAGGATCATGGCCAAGCTCGCACGGTCCAGAATTTTCTGCCCCCCGATCCGAAAGCGACCCCGTTCGAGCCGCTTGAACCAGATGACAGAACCGTCTCCATCCAAGTAAAGAGCATTGACCATATTCTTGCGTCGGTTGGTGAAAATAAAACCGTCGCCCCTCAAGGGATTTTCACGGAGTTCTTAGGAAACCATCCCTGCCAGACGGTCGAAGGAGCGGCGCATATCGCAGGCATCCTGATATACGAAGATCCGTTTCCGTCTTGTACTCATGATCATTCTCCAGTTCGCGCTCCGCACCATGCGAAGCATCAAACCGGAATCATACCATCCTGCCGAGATCCAAGAAAGATGTGCTTCGCCGGACGCTTAACTAACACTCGTTGTCATGACTTACGAGCCAACAGGATTCTGGCATTTCTTTACGTTTATGATTCAAAGGTATTTGTGTTTAACTTTAAATTTAATTTGGGTATTCTTTTTCAAGATTTTTTCACATCCGTCTACCCGTCCTCTTCACTCATCTGATGGCCCCCACGCACACACCAATCAACAAGCCCTACTACATAGATATTGCCGCCGTCATGCGCAAGCGCATCGAACACGGGGACTATGCGCTCAAGCCGATACCATCTGAGCGTAAACTCGCCTCGGAATTTGGCGTCAACTACATGACCGTTCGCCGTGGGTTGAACCTCTTGTTCGAAGAAGGCCTCCTTAGCCGCCGTAAGAGCGGGCGCGTCGTGCCGGCGGGAACCGGCAGACACACCACCCGCAAAAGCAACATCGCGTTACTCATCAGCGCGGGAGATACCCGGAATTCAGAAAAAATCCGCATCGAGCTTGAGAAAAATATTTCAAAACGAACCACGAAGCTCAACCTTGTGCTATACCGCCACTGGGATGATCCTACACTGACCGATTCACTGGAAGCCTTCGACGGCATTTTTCTTTGTCCATGCGCCAGCCCGATCAACCCGCGGATCGTCGAAAAATTAAGCCGACACCCAACCCCACTGGTCGTCATCGATCAAGACTTCAGCCGGTTCAACATCCCCTCGATCCGCCTCTTCCCGCCGATCTGCACCCACCAATTACTGGAACATTTAAAGAAACTCGGACACAACCGGATCGGATGCCTCAATACGCAAGTGCACAATTCCGAAATTATGGATAGAATCAACCAATGGCGATTTTGGATGGAGGCTAACGAATGCGAAGGCCAGCTCGTGGACATAAATTCAGCCCCCTTCGAAGACACCAGTAAAGTTGGTTTCGAAACCATGACCGCACTTCTCCATGATAAAGGGGACAAGGAAACCGCCTGGCTTTGCACGACCGTAAGGTCGGCAATGGGTGCGATGCGAGCGATGCTGGATCACGATATAGTCCCCGGAAAAGATATTGCCATTTGCGCGATCAACGGTGAAGGTATTGCGGAGATGCTCTTCCCCCGGCTGACTGCGATCGAAGTGGCAGATGTAAGCTCCTACTACAAGCGCTGCCTAAAATGGATGCGTACAGGTGGCCCTTGGTCCGGCCCCCTCCACATGGAACCGAAAAAAATTGTAATCGAAGCCCGCTCATCCACCACAGGATAAGTACTACGTACGGTGAGTTCGAATTTCGAGAACCGGAGTCGACCTTTTGATTCGCCCATCACCGCAGAGTTACCCGAACGACTGCTCGAATCCAGCCAGCATGGCGTATACCACTCCCACCCGAGTTTAACGGGTGCATTGGACATTGCCACGCGGACGCAGGCGACGGAACTGGATGCTCAAGTCATCTCCTTTGTCATGCATCCATGATTCCAAAGCGTCCATCATGTCAAGTAGGACCGCTTCGGAATATGGATCAAACACGAGATTATTCATTTCGTGGGGATCGTTGATCAGATGGTAGAGTTCATCGCGGTCTCCACAATTAAAGACATATTTCCAAGGGCCTTTACGGATCATACGACTGGTGAACAGACAGTGGCTAATCCCGCTGGATTCGGTCACGACCGTCTCCGGCCAATCCGGGGACGAGGCACCTTCCACCCAAGGTCTCAGGGAACGGCCGTGCCTGCGGGTCAGGGGCTCCGGCACTCCTGCGTAATCGAGGAGGGTTGAATAGATATCTACAAGACTCACCGGGGCATCTACCCGTCGTCCTGGAGAAACGGCGCCGCCAGCGGGGCGAATGATGAGAGGGATCGAACAGGTTTCTTCGTAACAGAACATCGACTTATCATACAAGCAGTCGTGAATACCGAGAGAGTCGCCGTGGTCTGCGGAGAAAATCACCTGGGTGCGCTCTAATAGATCTCTGGGCTCCAACCAGGCCAACAACCTGCCGATTTGATCGTCGATAAACGCCGCATAGGCGTACGCGAAACGGAGTTGCTTTTGAAAATAGGACCAAGGCCGCGGAATCCGGTTGGCTGCGTGAATTTTCGGTTTTCGCGACTGATCCTCTGTAAAACTCGGCCAAGGTTCGAATTGAGTCTCGGTGAATTTGTTCAACCACTCACTCGGTACATAATAGGGTTCGTGGGGGCCCCAGAAGTTCAGCATCATGCAGAATGAATCCGTAGCACCTGCCATTTGTTTGATGAGTTCCTCCGTTCGCCGACGTAAAAACACATCCACGGCGGCGGCTTCGCCATTACACAACTCGAAACATCCGTCTCCATGATCAACGATTTCCGGTTGGATACCTTCGTCCCGAAGATATTTCAAAAATTGAGGATAGTCGCGTCCGCCCCCACCGTGGCCCGGAAAATCATCTCCGACCATGCCCAGAGTGGTGGGTAAAGATGAAACGCAACGGTATCCTTGCGGTAGCTCAATATCATGTAGGTGGGAGTCTATTTTGGAAAAGTTTTCTCGATAATAGGGGTCGTCCCGGGTTTCAGTTCCGTATCCAAGATGCCATTTTCCAGTGAATCCGACCTGATATCCCGCATCGCATAATCGCCGGCTGAGCAATCCCGGACTGTCTGCAAGCTCATGCACCATGCACCCATGCATAAACAGATTGGTTTGCATGCCGTGGGCGAAAGGATACAGGCCGGTATGAAGGGATGCCCGGGCCGGCGAGCAGATGGGAGTGGTTGTGTATGCCTTCTCGAAGACTACCCCCTCTTTTGCCATACGATCTATCGAAGGAGTATGGGCATGAGTATTTCCATAACAACTCAGGCTGTTCCTGGCTTGTTGGTCGGTAAACAGGAACAAAATATTCGGGCGGGTGGTGTCTGGAGGTTTGGGGTTCATCGGAAATAGGGGAGTAGTTTTGATGCGTCGAGTACGGTCGATCTGTATGTTAATCCAGAAAGC
Source organism: uncultured Verrucomicrobiota bacterium (assembly GCA_937127435.1). Taxonomy (GTDB): domain Bacteria; phylum Verrucomicrobiota; class Kiritimatiellia; order SS1-B-03-39; family UBA6053; genus UBA6053. The sequence continues at coordinate 28,800 of CAKZLZ010000058.1, forward strand.
TGTAGTGAAGAGGGACTACCGTATTCGGCCATGTCCCAGCCTCCACATGACCATCCATAAAATAGAGATGGATGAAACAAAACACGAAGAGGAGCTTCCAGGAAGACATAAGTTACTGGGTGATTTTAATTATTAAAAAAACAGTCTTTGCCGCTCCGCTGAAGTCACGGTCCCGTTCTTCAGCACAGGAACCGTCATCAACCAATCAAAAAGCCTTTCTCTCAACTCCTCTTTCTTGGGTTGTGAGTCGGGGTGCTCCGCAAGATTATTGATTTCCATGGGATCGGCAGTCAGATCATAGAGTTCTTCGAGGTCATTAACGTAACGGCAATATTTCCACCCGTCCTTGCGCAACATGGCTGCTCTCCCCTTTCCCACGTAATCACAGAACCATTGCCAGCCTCTATCCTTGCTCATTTGCGTATGCAATTGTGCGAAATCCCGGTGTGCCACCGGATCAGGAGGAAGATCAGGAGCTCCTACTTCCGAATAAATTTCTGAGCGGTGGGTATCGGATTTGCCTTCGAGAACCGGAAGAAATGAAACGCCTTGCATTCGACTGGGAATTTCGATCTTCAGACTCTCCAGAATGGTAGGCGCAACATCGATATTATTGATTTCTGCATCACTGGTAGAGGCAGTAACTTGTCCCGGCACGTGCACCATCATCGGAATTCGCACCAAAGCATCGAAAAAACCTCCGGTCTTGCCAAGTAGTCCATAACGACCGCCGAAATTTCCATGGTCGGCAGTGTACACAATCATGGTATCCTCTAACATGGACAGCTCCCGAAGTTTTTCCATAAGACGGCCGACAGCGGCATCCATTGAACTGATCTGACCATAGTAGGTGGCAAGAATCCGTGCACGTTGTTCCGGCGTATAGGTATCAAATCCATTGACCTGTGACTGTACGAAATGTTTGAAGGGATGACCCTCCCAGTTCATTTCCATCACTTCCAAGTCTTCCGGCCCCACCCCATCGTACATCGAATAGTAGGGCTCACATACGACATTCGGCCAATGCGGGTCTGGAAACGAATAATACAGGAAAAAGGGATTTTCTGTGTTGGATTCAAGAAAACGAATGCCGTCGTCGGCAATCCGCTGATTGATCCATTCGCTTTCATCAAAGGGGACAGGCCCGTCAATTAAGCCTTCAAGACTTTTATCCTTGAGATAATCTACAACTGCTCGATCAGAATCGGTAAACGTACCGTGGGTCTTTCCAAAATGGAAATATTCTTCACGATAATCAAACCATCGGTCCATGTAGTCTTCGCTGAAAGTATGGTTTTTCCCAGCCAACCCTATGGTGTAGCCCTGTTCTTTAAGCACCTCCACAAGCGAAGTTTGCCCCAACGTGATGTGCGAGTCTGGGGCATTTGAAACGGCCCCATTTCGATTTACATATTGTCCCGTGTAAAAGCTGACTCTGGAGGGTACGCAGATGGGCGAAGCACAGAATGTATGCGTAAATGTCGTGCTATATTTTGCAAGCTCATCCAGATGAGGCGTCTGCAAAACCTCATTCCCAAGACAACGCAGAGAGTCATGACGTTGTTCATCGGTCATAATCACTATTACATTTTTCTTTTTCATAAACCGTAAGCCGGAAGGGTATTTATTACAGGTTTGAGTCCGCTCTCATTGAGCAGGGCAATTGTATGTATAGCCCCGGTAGAATATCACAGTGGCTGCGCAGAACTCCATTGGCTCTTACTCAAGCAGTTTCACGTTTGAAAACTTGACATCTCCTTCATACACATCTTGGGAATTAGAAACCAGGAATTCGATCATTTTGATCGGGTAGTGAATGACCCCGTCGTTGGCTCCTCCGAAATGCTTATGCTTGACGTTGTTCAACTCGATGCGGAACAACTCCCACTCTCCAGCCTTACTGTATTTCAATTTAAACTGATGCCATTGTTTGGTGTCGTCAATAAACCGAATACTCAATTTTTGAGCCGTATCGGACTTCGCCTGAAAACGAAGTTCGCTGTAATTGCCTTTTTCAAGATTCACATTCGTGCGGCCACCCACATATGCCCCTCCACTTGTGAAGTCGAATTTGAGAACACCGATATCCATTCCCTCCTCCTTTTCCAGAGTAAATGAGCCCCCGCCACCAGGTTTGAATTCCTTTCCCGCATTGAATCGCCAGGAGGTGGCGCTGAACAGTTCCAGATCTTTCCCTGAATTGTCAGCATGAAGCGGGAAAGGCAACAATGCCATGGTGATGAGTGCGAATGAGCTTAGATAGATTGCTTTCATAATGTTTGGTTATTTGAGTTCAAGTGCTATGGGTGAATCCGGTATGGTAAAATCATTGATCACGATGCGTTCTCCTTTGGTAATAAAATCGACTGGCTGAAACTCACCGCTCATCGGATTAAAGGCACGGATCGTTGAGATCTTCTTTCCAGGGTGGATCTCAAGATCCCCCATGATCGAACTCCGGTCACCATCCGCACGTTCAGCAGACCACACTGCCACCAGTTGATGATCCTGAGAGTCGGCAAAGGTATAGATCATGACCTTCCCCGTGGCTTGAATTTTGGTCCCGTCCCAAATGATCGGCTGTGTTTCGGACCGAGTCGATACTGGGAATACATCGACTTTGATATCTGACGGGCGGTAGTCCGCCATGAAATGATTGAAGTTTTTAACCGCGTGAAAGGCAGGTTTTGGATTTAAATCATAATCCACCAGCCCGAAATTGTGCTCTGCTCCATAAGGATTTCTGCCATCATTTTTGAAATCATAAATCATACTGACTTCGATGCCCAGACCCAACGATTCAAACAGACGGCGCAGAAGGTATTTTGCCTGTGCACTTTGGGTAAATCCTGCGTAGAGGCCACCGCTTTTCTTTTCCTGAAAGGTTGGATATCCCCATTCGGTCAGCCAGATCTCTTTTGGGCCCTTATATTTCTCCAGAAGTTCAAAATACATCTGCACTTGGGAGGCATAGGTTCCCTGTTCATCAGCCGTGGCAATGCCATCACGCTTGAGGATACCATCTTTGGCCGCAAAAGGGAGATACTCAGGAATCAGACGATAGCTGTAGGGATGATCGGTTATGCCGTCCACCGCCGGAGAAATTCCGTGCTTGATTTGCCTGAAATTCACCGGCGGCACGCTCCCCAATCCTATCACTTTGATACCGGGGTTGACTTCCTTGATCGCTTCAGCCGCTGCATTCAACAACTGAACATACTTTCCGACCCAGTCCTCTTCCTGCATCTCCTTGTCCACCCCATTCCATGATCCTCCATAAACACCCGTGAAACCAAAGTTTGCTGGTTCATTCAATACCTCGATGGCCCCGGCTTTGCCCCTGACTTCATTGGCCAGCCATGCAGAAACTTTGGCATAGGCTTCGGGGTTGTAATCATCTGGCGCATACAATTTGTTTTTCCCATTCAACAGAAGCACCAATTTCAGACCTGCCGCATCCACTTCATCTATGATTTCCCGGTAATTTTCCGGCAGGCTATATTGGCCTTTTTCTGTTTCAATCTTACTCCAGTAAAAATCCGAACGCACCCAGGTAAACCCTGCATCCGCTATCATTTGAAGCACCGGTTCCCGTTTCTCCAAACGTGTTAAGTGTGCACACACCCCCGTCTGGGGATGCTGGATGCCGTGATCGCCCCATGGCAAATTGGCCGGTGAACTCTGCGCAATCAGTTGCCCTGAAGACATAACGGAAACGGTGAGCAGAATTGAAAGAATTTGATTTGAAAGGAGATTTTTTAAATACATAAAATATATTGATTAGAGCATGTTTGCGCAATCCTTTCGGAGCAATTCCATGCAAGGTGATAAGTATCTTTTCAGCATCACCTTTGAGTGACACTACATGAATGTTAAAGAGACGGACTATCGTCTATTATTCATCTGTAATTTCGAGCGATCCCTCATGATCATCAATGCAACTGCAACTAAACCACCAAGCAGCAAAATTACAGAATATGGTTCCGGAATCACAGTAATCCGGGCACCCGCGATTTGGCCGGCATCACCATTACTGCCCGATGTTCCGAAAAACGACCCCGTGTAGCTTGTAGATCCTGTGAGGGAGCCGAGTGATTGGAAGTCTGTATTGCTGGTAATCGTACCGGTTACAGTATTGAGAGCATTGTTGTCATCAGTAATCGTAATGGTAGGAGGGTAGTCAAAGAAAGATCCAATGAATTCAAATTCAATATCCAGATCGGCACTTGTCGTCGTAATATTAAAAGTGACGACACCAGGAACCACTGGATTTGTTCCACTTGAGCCAATGTAGTCTTTTGTTAATTTTGTAAGTGCGGTTGTTCCTCCCGAATAATTATTCGCCGCATAAACAGTGCCAAAAGATATAACAATATCACCCAGATCATATTCTATTCCCGTATAAGACCCATTAGACCCAGAAGTTCCAGCATCAGTAGCCGCTGTGGGAGTCCCCGTGAAAACTCCTCCTTCATAAAGTTGCTGCACTGGCGTTCCAAAATCCAAAATATAAGTAGCCGCATCTGCTGATCTGATCGAAATAAAAACGATCGCAACTACGACCGCTGTCATTGAAAGGAATGTATTTTTTTTCATGAGATTACTCGTTATGGGGATTATTTTTTTGAGGGGGGGATAACCTGTGTTTATTACTTTTACTCTAGGGGTTCTTACAGCGTTTTAGTTGCTATTGGCTTTGATCATCGCAATCGATTTGTTGGCAAAACGCTCAGCCAGCTCCTTATATCCTTGTGGGTTTGTCATGTGGATATCATTTTTTTCTCCATTGAGATCATCAGTATCAATCCATTCTATCTGCGGATCTGCGTCGGCCATTCCCACTTGAATCTCGCGAATCTTCGTCCAGTGCGGTGATTTTATATTATCCATTGCAAAATCATTAATCCGTCCAATAACCACATTGATATCCTTGTAACCGAGATCTTGCTGCAGTTGCTTAATCAACCCTTTCAGACTGTCTTCATACACATCGGCCCATTTCATCCGCGCATCGCGTTCACCCTGCATCCAAACAAAGGTCACTGATTTTAATGCCTGCCCTTCAATAGCAGGCTTCACTTTATTTATCAGTTTTTTATATAACCTACCCTTGGGAAGGGTAGCATATTTATCTTTACCCTCAGCATTCTTTGGTGGTGTCCAGCCGTTATACCACTCCATGATCGATTTCCCGTGCTGGGCAACTTTTACCACAATCACATTTTCTTCCCCAAACGCTTCATTCACAACCGATGTGAATTCTTCCTCTGGCATTACCGCCATATTGGACTGTCCCGACAGAATAAAAAGATGCTTCCCTGAAGTACCAGCCTCTTCAGCTCGACCTTCCAATCCAATGGAAAAGAATAAAAGGACGACAATTGCATTCGTGCAGAACAGGTTTTTGGACAAAGGAATGTGTTTCATTTTGAAACATTACTGCCAAACAGTGTATGCTTTCAATAAAAAAAACAAAAAAAATCACGGCTCCATATTTTCGTGCGGTTTTCAAAAGGAAATCGCTTCTCGCATACGGAACACAAGTGAAGAATACCCACCCTCACCCTGTCCATATTTGGAGATGTGAATGTACTTGGGTTCGAATCCGCTGAACAGACATGGGACGGAGACCTCTCACTACTCCACGCTTTTCTCGAACCGGGGCCCACCGAATCCACCCGGCCACCCGGCCACCCGGCCACCCGGCACCAAAGATGAGAAAATATATTTCTTGCAACAATCGTGACAATATATATCAAGTGTTTTAAGCATCTTTACAAAGATGATCACGCAATCGAGTAAGAAAATATGATATGAAAAATAAACATCGTTTCCCCGAAAACCCGGCATCCTTCCTTATACTTTTCGCATTTGGAATTCTATTGACCTCCTCAACGTTTGCCGAAGAAACCCTTACTTGGAGCAGCAAAAACGGTTACAGTTTCGATGGAAGTTTTGTTGCAAAAGATGCAACGACTATCACCCTCAAAAGTGAGGATGGACGGATGGTAAAAGTTCCCCTGAATATATTGGATGAAAAATCACTCCTTCAACTCGAGAAAACGCATGCAGATGCCTCAAACGACGCACCGGTTTTTACATATCAAAACACCTTCTACCGTTATGCGATCTACCCGCGCAAAGACTGGCTCCATCTTGAATTTTTACGTGCAGGAAAACCTGTAAACCCAACGCCCTATGTTTTCAAGGTGAGTCTGGGAGAGAAGATCGGCCGAAAAAGGGTCACTTATAAAATTACGGGGATGGACAGAGAGCCGATAGAAAGCAAAGATGAAGTCGAGTTACGACTTACCACAAATAAAGGAGTAATCCTCCGCCTCTTTGCAGGAAAAAATACATCGAGCGATTTCAGTTTCCGTTTTTCCACAGCAGAGTCACCGGAAAATCTTGATGAGGTACGTTTATCGAACACTCTGAATTTTGAGCCCATGCTAAAATACGACATAGCGTCCAAAAAATACAAAGGTACTTTATCTGAAACCGGTTATACTTTTCAAGAGCTCCCCAGTGCATTCAAAGCGAACACCATTGAATATTGGAAAGACAAGAAGTCAACCAAGGTAGGCTATTATGAAAAACAATTTATGATGGCAGACTTTATTAATTACAAAAAACAGTTCATAGATAAAATAGATAGAAACCTTAAAAAATGAAGTTACCAAACTGCAAAAAACCATGTAAAGATTGTCCTTTTAGAAAAGATACATTAAAGGGATGGCTTGGCGAAAATAGAATGACAGAAATATTAAAATCTGATTCATTTGTTTGCCATAAGAACACTTCTTTACAATGTGCCGGACACATGATATTAAGAGACACCAATAACATATTTGTTAAGACAGCAAATTTGATGAAAATAAACCTCAATCTATCTGGAAAAGAATTAGTATTCAATTCAGTCCAGAATTGTATAAATCACCATAAATATTAAGAAATGGAAAACCAAGAAAAGAAATTAGACAAATTAGCCAAAGCAGTCATTAAAGTAATGAAGGAAGTAAAAGGCATGGAGAAGAATAGCAAGGTAGGCACAGGAAATAATAGTTATAATGGAACCAAAGACCAAGACGTAAAAGAAGTCTTTAATGATGCTCTTTCCAAAAATGGTTTATGTATTCTTCCAATCGGCATAAAAGAATCCACAGATATAAATAGATGGGAAGCGGAAGAAACTTGGAATGGCAAAACCATTATAAAACAAAAGCAATCTGTTTTCACAAAAGTAACAACCAAATACCTTCTACTTCATGAAAGCGGTCAAAGCCAAATAATAACAGGTTATGGTCATGGAGTAGACACCCAAGACAAAGGCGCAGGCAAAAGTACGACATATGCGTTAAAAAATACCTTGCTATATACTTTCCTTACTCCGGTTGGAAAAATAGATGATACAGATACTACTCATTCTGACAACATCCCTGTACCACCAAAGAAAAACCCTCAACCAAATAAAAAGAAAATGAGTAAGGCACTTTATGAACAAGCCTTAAAGTCTGAAAATTTAGAATCTTTAGAGAAAGCACATGAAACATATAATCTAACAACAGAACAGTTAGGAAATATTACCCTAAGAATTGAAGAATTAAAAGAAAAGAAACCTAAAGTATAGTGCATAATTTAACTCCATATCAAACCGATTGCTATTCTGCCAAGATATGCCCCTACTGTAAATCAGGAACCAAAGTAGTTACCGAAGAATTTATATATGGTAAAAAATATAGAGGTAGAGCAATGATTTGTTGTGTAAACTTTCCAACCTGTGATTCCTATGTAGGAACTCACGATGACGGAGAACCTTTAGGAAGATTAGCTAATAGAAAGTTAAGACAACATAAGAAAATGGCGCATGAATGGTTCGATAAGATTTGGAAACATAATTATATGGATAGAGGCAGTGCTTATAAATGGTTATCTAATCAATTAGAAATACCGGACACACATACGCATATTGGAATGTTCAATGTAAAAACTTGTAAAAAAGTAATCAATGTTTCTATTGAGTATTTAAAAAAGTAAGAACAATCAAAAAAGCTTCTTCCTTGTCAAATATAATATTTCAAGAAAGAAGAACCTTATCAAATTATACAAGCTTCAGAAAATGGGTTCACTTAAGAGTAAATACACTTTTGATGCAATATTGTATCAAGAAAGAAAGCTCATAGCTATTATGTAAGGTTACTCTCCATTTTCTCCAAATATTACCAATAAATATTGATACACATGCTTCCATTAAAATGACCATGCTCTGTGTCTGGAGG
>CAKZLZ010000059.1 GCA_937127435.1 uncultured Verrucomicrobiota bacterium
AAGCTGTGGATCTGGGTGCCGCGTTCGGTGGCGTCCTCTTGGGACAATATGGCGTTCGGGCCGCCAATCACCTTGTCCCCGCCCAGCTTCGATGGTGAGAGCGGCTTGGTGGCCTCGGCCGGTTTATCCGCGTGGGATTTTGCCCAGTCGGGAATGGCCACATCTGGGATATGGCGGGCCTCGGTCTTGTGGTGCAAAGGCTCTGGCCATGTGCCGACCTGATAGCGCAGCCCCTCGCCAACCCGGTCCCAGAGCACTGTCGCTTTGCCGCCGTCCACCTGGACTTCACGCATCAGCGGTCCTGAATACACCTGCGGTTGCTGATACACCCGGTCCATCGCGGCCAGCGCCATCCGCCGTCCTGCCTCGGCTTTCTGGTAGAAATGCGTGTCCTGATCGCCGATATCGTAAAATTCCACCATGGTGGTGGTCGGATCATCTGCAAACAGACTTTCCGCCTCGCGGATGCTGAGATTGGTCCCGGAACGGTAAAACCAGTTCGGCTGCGGCTCCAGAGGAGGCAAATGATCAGTCGACCGGGTAAGTGTGCCCCAGATAAAAGCAAAATCCTGTCCGAACAATTCCCGCCATTGTGTGGCCATCGCCACCAGACGGGGACCATACGGACCTCCGGGTCCGCCTTCTCCCTGATGCCAGATCACCCCCCGCACCGCAAAGGGTGCCAGCGGATGCACCCGGGAATTGTAAAGTGCGGTGGGAAAATTCGCAAAGGTGGTTCCCCGAACCGGATATCGACCTTCCCGGGTCTCAATCCATTCCGCCTCAACGGCTTTAAACTCTTCCCAGGTTTTGATGTCCTTTCCTTTTTTGGCCAACTTTTCTTTATTGTCAGTCAGCAACTGTTGATAGAAATTGTCCTCATCTTTGCCCGGAAACTGCTCCAGGGTTTCCCGGGACATCCACGCACCCTGATTGGTCCCCGAAACCGCCACCTGCACAATACCCACCGGTACGCCCAAATTGTCCCGCAAAACCCGGGCGAAATACTGTGACAGATTGGTGTTGGTAAACGGCTCCTCCAACAACTCCCAGGAAATCCCCCGCGCAAACACTTCCACCTCATCCAAAGGCTCCAGAGAAGCACCACCCCCGAAACGCCGGAATCGAATGGCCGGTTTTCCGCCGGCAGTGCCGGGAGACTGATAGTGCGGATAGAGTCCGGTCGACTTATCCGGACCGGTATGGTTCATATTCGATTGGCCGGCAGCGATCCAAACTTCACCCACCACCACATTTTCACGGACCACTTTTTGGTCACCCATATTCACGGTTAGAGGCGTGCCCGTCGCGGTAGCCTGCAGTGGTGTCAAAGCCAGTTGCCAGCGTCCGTCTTCACCCGTTGAAGTTTTCACCGTCTGCCCCGCAAAGGCCACCTGCACCGGTGTCCCCGGATCTGCCCAGCCCCACACCGTCACCGGCTTGCCCTGCTGCAACACCATATTGTCCTGAAAAATATCCGCCAGTCGCGGTTCGACAGCATTTGCCGAAATCAAAGCAGTGATCATAATTAATGCAAAAAACAGAATGGGTTTTTTCATGGGTCTCCGGGAGTGTCTATTTCGAATACGAATTGAACAGCATCCATATCAACCGCAAAAAAGCGGTCACCAAGGATGTATTACAATCCTCATACCTGAAATAACCCGCAAAATATGTCAAACGCATTAGTTCTTTTCATGCAGGAAAATTCAACCCGGCCCAAGCAACGCAGCGGGTGGTTCTCTTCCCCCCCCCTCTAAAAACCTTAACGGTCTATCCACACATCACAATTACTTTTCCGGTAAGCGGAGGGAGACATGCCACGCTGACTTCTGAACCAGGCCGAAAAATGGGAGGGATAAGAAAAACCCAAATCGAATGCGATCTCCTTCAGCGACATCTCCGAGCGGATCAACAGTCGGGTGGCTATATTGATCCGTTCGCGGTTTCGAAAATCGTTGAGCGTCAATCCGGTTTCATTCAGGAACAACCGGTTCAACTGACTGACACTCACGCCGATTTCCCGGGCCACCTGCTCGGTGGAGAAATGTTGATTCTCCATATGCATTTCCAAAAGCTGAATGGCCTGCACCACCCGTTGATCCTGACCCAGCGGGGAGTACATTTCGAATCCCATACGCATTAGCACCTGGCTCCAGGTCTCCACCCAGGCCAGTAAAAGTTTTTGCAGCCTTAAATATTCTACTAGATTTACCACGGGATTCTGAAATTCAGAGGCAGATCTGCCCTCCCCCATAACCATGGGAATCCCTTGGGCAACATCTTCCAATTCCGGATATTGTTTGGCATCCAAACAAAAAGACTTTTCAAATTCCACCAAGGGTTGACCGGTGATGTATTTGGCAAAAAATCCCACCGAAAGTAATTGGGCGCGTTGACTGAATCTTTGCAGGCGCTGCCCGGGACGGACAAACATCCATTGCCCTTTCTGTGCAGTGACCGGACTTTCAGAGCCCTCATCCGTAATTTCCCCCCAGCCCTGCAGCACCAGCCAGGTGGAATACGTGCGGTTCACCACCGGCCCCTGACCATAGCTGGGTACCTTTCCCCTATAACAATAATAGAGACGAACATCCAGTTTCCCCCAGTCACTTATCCGTTGTTCAGGAATTTTCATGACAAATATCTATAAGTTTTTGTGGTAATTATGCAAGTGTATATCCTTCGGTTAGACGGCGTTTTCATGTAATCTTTATAAAACCTTTAACCTAGGAAGCTGAATTATGAGCCTTTTCCATTCAATTTCATTCAAGAATCTACGGAATTTTTCTGTAGCTATTCTCTCTCTCCTATTCTTGTCATCCTCCGCCCTCCATGCCGAACTGCTGAGCTATTGGAACTTCAATAACGTCAGTCCTGCGTACAATTCGGGCACTCTCGGTTCTTTTAACACCTCCGCAGCGGCTTATGGCGAGGCCTACTCACAAACCAGCAATTCAGTCCCTGGCACGCTCGCCAGCAACACCGCCAACAGCACTGTGTTTAACGGCACGATCGACTTCGCCAATATGGCAGAGATTAGCAATGTCACAATCAACGGCAAAGCGGCGTCCAGCTACTCCTCTCAAGAAAGTACAACCGGCGACGCGGGTTATGGTGTGTTTTTAGACTCCACGGTCAACCGCGCCGGCACAGACGCCACCACCGGTGGTTCTCTCATTTTCTTGAACTCTGGGATAAATTTGGACGACCAGTACATCACCCTTTCGCTAAGCAGCGTCGGGTATGACGCACTCTCCCTGAGCTATGCCACCCGCCGCACCGGCGGCATGAGCGCCAGAGATGTTTGGACCTACAGCACAGATGGCATTAACTACAACGCCCTCTCAACCCCGGGATACACCACCGGTACCGGAAGCTTCTCGACCACGAACCTGGATCTCTCCACCCTCAGTGCCAATGCCCTCGATAACCAATCCAGCTTCTACCTGCGTTTAAAATTTGATCATAACTCCGGTACCGTTGGCAGCTATTCCTATGACAATATTCAGGTGACCGGCTCCGTCATCCCCGAGCCTTCTTCCCTGCTATTATTGTTGGTGGGCGGTCTCGGTTTTGCCTGCCTGCGCCGTAAACGCTGAATCTGCAGCGTTTTCCCAAACCACATTTAAAGTAGAACCGCCGTCTCGAGTGAAAGCCCGGGACGGTTTTCGTTTGGGGTCTTTTCATCGTTTAAATCCGGATGACTTTCGCCCTCGAAACGCACACGGCGTATTCGCGAAAATCAGCGTTAATTAGCGGTTAAAAATCCGCAGTTATTCCGCCACAATCTCGGTGCCCACCCCTTGCTCGGTAAACAATTCGAGCAACAGAGAATGCGGCAGGGAGGCATCAATAATATGGGTTTTCTTTATGCCCGCTTTGATCGCCTTCACCGCACCGGACACTTTGGGTAGCATCCCCCCGGCGATCACTCCTTCGGCAATCAGGTCCTCTACATCTTTCAGGGTCAGGTGAGAGATCAAACTGCTTTTGTCCGACGGATCGCGGAGGATCCCCGGTACATCCGATAAAAATACCAGTTTGCGGGCTTGCAGCTGACGCGCCATCGCGCCGGCCGCCACGTCGGCATTGATGTTGTACACCTGTCCGTCCGAATCGGAACCCAGTGGCGTCACCACCGGAATCTTTCCCGCTTTGACTGCCGCCAAAATCGGTTCCACGTTGACCCCCACCACGTCGCCCACAAATCCCCAATCCAACTGCTTCCCGGTTTCGGGATCTTTTTCGCTGTGGCGCACCACGTTAAAAATATCCTGACCTTTGATTCCGACTGCATGGGCCTGGTAGCGTTCCAACACTTCGCAGACCTGGGGATTGACTTCACCATTCAAGGTGCTTTCCACAATAGTGATGGTTTTTTCATCGGTCACCCGAAGACCCTTCACAAAATTCGGCGCAATCCCCGCTTTATTCATTTCACGTGAAATGGCTTTGCCCCCGCCATGCACCACCACCGGCCGCAGGCCAATGATTTCCATAAACGCAATGTCCCGCAGGATATCCGCGTAATCCGCCTCGTCATCCAACAATGAGCCCCCGAATTTCACCACCATGGTTTCCCCGCGAAACGCCTGAATAAAAGGCATGGCGTCAATCAGTACGGAAGCTTTCTGGATGGCATCATCAATAATCATCATAAAACCGGGGTGAAATTGAGGGGACTTAAACACAAAAAATGCCTCTAAGTCAATCGTAGGACGGCATTTGCGTTAAAAAAGCCCAAGACCGCTGGGTTTAAGAGGCCTTTTCTCTCCAAGTACCCCGTCATCAGCTTCCTTTACCTGCGGAGCACAGGAAGCCTCCCGCCTCCCAAAGAAATCAGGACTTCGGGACGAAGTCGGTCCGGTTTTCCCCACGAAGGGCCCGCGTCCCCCTGGCCGTCGCGAGCGACAGCTCGGGCAGGCGCGGTCCAACGACCCAAGCCTCCTCCGTGAACTCCAACCGAACATATGGTTCCCCAAAAATATCACTTCTGATGGAACACATACTCCGCCACCGGAATCCCGCCGATCAAATGCTCCTGAATGATACGCTCCAAGACTTCCGGGGTGCAGGAATGATACCAAACGCCCTCCGGATACACCACCGCGACGGGGCCGTTCATGCACACCCGCAAACAGTTGGCTTTGGTTCGATAAACCCCGCCCGCCCCGGTCAAGTTCAGTTCCTTGAGACGCTGCTTTAAATAATCCCAGGACTCCAAACTTTTCTTAAGCCCGCAACACTTGGGTTTGGTCTGGTCACAACAGAGGAAAATATGATGACGGATTTCAGGAATTCCCAAGGCCGCTGCTTCAGCTTGGATTTTGGAAAGATCTGGTAAAGAGGACATACAACCAACATAATTCTCCAGGTCAACAATTCAACCGCAGGCAAAAAATATTTTAACCACCCGCTTCGCTGGAGCACACGGAGCACGGAGACCATGCAGATGGCGGTTGTCGTTTGCGAGCCCCGTAAGAATCCCCGATTGCAAAAGCTTAAGCGACAAAATTCCGCAGAGCACCAAAACCGATGGCGAACGGAAGGAGATGCCGCATCCCGGGGGACTTCCGGGGCTCGCGGCATTCCTTCCCCAGTCGATTAGCCTCCGTGCATTCTCCGCCGAAGGCCCTGAGCTTGCCGAAGGGTGTGCTCCAGCGCAGCGGGTGGTTAAAATTTTCAGAATCGGGTTTTCCATTCCTTTCAATTCCTTTACAAACTCATCCAACATCCCCCAAACTCCGTTTACCCAAAGGAACCAATCTATGAAAAAAATCATCCCTGTCTTCTTCACTTGTTTTTGGATCTCCAGCCTCGCCTGGACCGAAGATCTTCCTTCCGCAAAAGAGCAAGTCCTCGCCCTCGAAAAAGAAATGGCGGTGGCCTTGGTCGCGACCGACAAAGAAACCCTGTTGCGCCTGTTTGCAGAGGATCTCATGGTCAACAACCCCGGCAACAGCGTGCTCACGGACCGCGATCAAGTGATGGAGCGGGTGGACGCGGGCATCATTCAATACAGTTCGTTTGAACAAAAAGTTGAAGGGGTCCGGGCTTATGAAGGAATGGTCATTGTCATGGGGGAAGAAACCGTCCGTCCCTCGGGCAACGCCCCCGGCGCCGGCCATACCCTGCGTCGACGCTTCACGGACATCTGGATGCTCAGAGACGGCGCCTGGCAATTAACCATCCGGCACGCCAATATTCTTCCGGTTTTAAAACCGGTCGAAAAATAATTCCCCTAAAGGGTCTGTTGATTTATTCAAAAAATCAACAGACCTTAAAAACGGAACGTCTGAATTCTAAATGGCCTTTTGGAAATATTTCATAAGGTAAAGATACGCCCATTGATCCATCCTCCAACTTTCCTCTCAATGAATGAAGAATACAGTGGTGGCTCCCCACATGTTCATCCTCCACCCACTGCTACAGCTGAGATCGTACGCCGCCTGATGCCCGGTGCTGGTGTTCATCCAGTTGACATAAGCCGCGGCTTCATACCAACTGATGTTCGCAGCAGGCTGATTACCTGTATAGCTACCCGCAGTGACATGGGTCAGGGATGTTACGGGATGCCACCTACATTTTCGTTGTTCAGATTTCCCAGTCGTTTGCGGAAGGACCGCCTGTAGTCGGCACCGTAGTGGTTTCCATCGTTTTCCCGGCATCTTTCGTCTGGCCGATCCGGATAGCCCACAGGGCAGCGGCCAGCCGGTTTTCCACCCCGATCTTCCGGAACATATTCTTTGCGTATTCTTTCACGGTGTGCAACTTGAGCCCGAGCAGGATGGCAATTTCATCATTGGTTTTCCCTTCGCTAACCCAGCTCAACACTTCAGCCTCTCTTAAACTGAGCTCTGGATGCTCTGCCAACACCTCCGGGGAAACTTTGGAAAACATTGTTTCCTCCTGAGCAATCAGCAGAGAGCGGGTCTGGGTCAGATGACGCTGTCCCAACTGAATCAACATCCGTTCCCGGTCTGAAAATTCCGGCCCCCTGTTCCGTTCAATACCAAAAAAGCAGATTTCGTCTTCCCGGCCGGGAATATGCACTGCGCAATGATCATCAATGCCAATCACCTGATAGACCTCCGAAAAAATATCCAGTTTGCGGAATTCCCTGCGGGTATAAAAATCACTGCGGTAAAATGGTTTTCCTTCGTTCACTTCGGGATCCCAACGGAACAACTCATATTTTCCCATGAGTTCTCCAAGGGCCTCCATCGCCTCATAAAACCCCGGGACAGCTTCATTAAACCCGATGTCCAGATGCTGGGTTGGCAAATCCAGGGATCCGAAGGCGATAAATTCTGACGGGATGAGGGTCTCCCAAAACCGGAAAGAGCGCACAGGAAAACTCTCAAGCTTCAAGCCGGGCACATGAAGTTTGGTACACGCTTCGCTAAAACGAATGATATCCTGGCTTGTAAGCATATTCCTGTAACTATTAGGATTAACATTTTTAATAGCTTAAAACATTAGTTTTTTTTGTCAAAAAATTAAAAGCGGGGCATTCCCCCAGGGCGCATCTCTCAATTGGTGAATACATCCTCATTCATCTTGGAATGACTACGCCCGAGTCCCGCGTTTACGCGGAAGTATCCCCTTCCCCTTTAGGGGTTGGGTATGGCCTCTTCAAAATGAAACCGGGCCGTAAACGTCCCTTATAACTTCCGCGTAAACGCGGGACTCAGGCGTAAATGCACTCTTACGCAACTTCGTACAGGCCGGCATTCTTTAATCAGAAAATATTTGGCTCTTCGTAGATTTTAGTGAAGTATTAACCACCCGCTTCGCTGGAGGGCACGGAGGGGACTCGAAGGCTTTTCGTCCGGGGAAGGAATGCCGCGAGCCCCGAAAGCCCCCCCTTATGCGGCATCTCCTTCCGAGAGGTTCCTCGAGTGGCTGTTTCGGAAAAACATCGGCATGAGTTTGGCCTCTGGGGTGAGTTCCCGGGCTCGCCAAACCATGCCGCCACTTGCATGGCTCCGTGACCCCTCCGCCGAAGGCCCTGAGCTTGCCGAGGGGTGCCCTCCAGCGTAGCGGGTGGTTAAAATGAATCTCTTTTGATCAACCGGAGTAGATCCGGATCATCCTGTGATCCCGTCTAAAAAACGCTACTGGATTTCGGGCTCCCCTGACCGGACTTACGGAAAGATTCCGCGCAGCTCGTAAATTTCTTTCAAATGTTCCAAGGCCGACGCGTAAGAAGCGATGCGTAAACTGCAATCGTATTTAGTGGCAGCGACTTGAACCCGTTGCGCCCCGTCCTGCATAATGCGCTTTAAGCGCCGATCTACGGTTTCCGCATCCCACTGCTCACTTTGCCGGTTTTGCTTCCACTCGAAATAACTCACCGTCACCCCGCCCGCATTACAAAGAATCGCCGGCAAAATAGTGACGCCCCGCTCAACCAAAATATTCTCTCCGTCCGGAGTCACCGGTGCATTCGCCGCCTCCACCAGCACTTTGCAACGGATCAGTTTCGCATTTCCTTTGTGAATCATTTGTTCCAGCGCAGCCGGAATCAGCAGATCGACCTCGCAGGCATAAAACGCCTCTTCGGTTATCACCTCAGCGCCTTCAAAGCCCATGACAGATCCGGTCTCGCGCACATGTGCCGCCAATGCCTCCGCATCCATGCCCTCCGCATGATAGATGGCTCCCTTATGATCCATCACGGCCAAACATTTGGCCCCTTTCGCAGCCAGCAGCCGCGCCGTCCAGGATCCCACATTTCCATAGCCAATTAATGAGTAACTACAGGTCGCCAGATCGAGCTCCATGCCCGGCATTAACACCTCCAACACATCCACCACACCCTGGCCTGTTGCTTTTTCCCGTCCCTCGGATCCGCCAAAGGCCAACGGTTTTCCGGTCACCACCGAGCGCGCTTCCACCTTGTTGTTGATCTCCGCAAAATTAATGTAGGTGTCCGCCATCCACGCCATCACTTGCGCGTCGCTTCCCATGTCCGGCGCAGGAATATCGTAATCCGGACCAATATTATTTCCCAGGGCCGCAGTGAAGCGCCGGGTAATCCGCATGAGTTCATCCTTGCTCACTTTGCGGGGATTCAGTTTCAGCCCTCCTTTGGCACCGCCAAAAGGCAACCGCATCAGCGCACACTTCATGGTCATTAATACCGCCAAAGATTTGATATCATCCAGATAAACATCCTCATGATAACGAATCCCCCCTTTGTAGGGCCCGGCCACATTGTTGTGCTGCACCCGGTATCCCTTGAAGAGCTGATACGACCCGTCATCCATGTGCACCGGAAAATGCACCATCAATTCATTTTTCGGCTGCGCCAGAATGAGTTGTTCACGGTGGGAGATTCCTATTCGCTGCGCCGCCTCCAGCACTGCGGAAATGGTCTGATAATAAATATTGTCCGGTTCATAGGACATTTCCAATTCGGCGAAAAGTTTATCTACAGCAGGAGAATTCATAGATCCAGCTTACGATGGAACCGGAGAAGTTGCCGATAAAATTCACTCTTTATTTACGGCGCCGCAACACCATAAGCAAACCCATAGAACCCAGAAGCAGAACGAAGGTCGAAGACTCGGGAATCGCAGTGATTTTCAGCGCATTGATGTAATAATATTCATTAGTGGAATCGTTGGTGAGACCACTCATAAGGTGAAAGGTGATTTCTCCACTGCCATTCGGCGTAATATTGGAAATGATGACCGAGTCGTCCTTATTATTGATCACATTTAAAGTGGCATTATCGGTATTGGCACCCGTCACGGTATATATGGTTTGCCGGGTTCCGCTCGAGCTTCCTCGTGACCCAAATATGTCAAATTTATAGCTTGTGCCCGTATCTAAACCCGTAAAGGTAAACTCACCCTGACCGTTGTCAGAACTACCTGAATGGCCTCCATTATCACCAAACCAGTAATCACCAGCCGCAGCATCCGGCCATAGGGAGCCACCAATATCTCCAGCGCCATTGCTATCAGTCATTTTGTCGACCTGGCTAATACCTACCCCCGTGAGGACATTTCCGGTATTCTGAAGATCTCCATCCAAAACGCCGACGCTCGAACTAAAAGCCAGCCGGTTCCAGGTATCCAAACCATCTGTAAAGTCGGTACTGCTATTATCGAAGGAGATGTAAATTTCATCCCCGAGCAACAATGCGGCATGGGAAACTACGGGACAGCTTAGCATTGCGATTACGCATAACCCTAAAGAGAGTTGAATGCCCGGGATTCGATTTTTACTGTATTTCATATGTCTCACAAAGAATGGAATGGCATGGGTGTTGTTTGAGTTTCGCGTATTGAGGTTAAACCTACCCATTTGTTCAAGCGAAGATCAAGGCTTTTCAGTGACGGCTTCTAGAAACCGGTGATCAGGGATTGGGCAAAATCCAGACACTGCCGAGCTTCAGTTCCGCACGGGTGCCGGACATCTGTAGAATGGTCGCAAAGGCATCGACGCCGGAGACACCCCGAATGGTAAAAGTCAGATTCGTTTCTTCCACCTTCACTTCCGGAGAAATAACAAAATTCACTTCCAAATCGTCTTTTTTTGTCAACGCACGCAAAGTATCCAGCGCCTCCCGTATATTTGCATTTTCCAAACTGATTTCAGGGATAGTGGTTTCCTTCAAAAGATGCGTGTTGGCCGGCGAAAGATTTTCCGCAAACAACAATCCAAAAGGGAGCAGCAAAAGAAAGACTCGGAGATGTTTCATAAAAACAATATGAACTTTCCGAGAGCAGGAAACCAGAAAAATCTTGCTTCCGACCCTGGGAAAACGAACAAAGCTTCCCGCTTTTCATATCACCGAGCTCATGGTAGTATCCAATGCATGATATCCTTACCACCTATACTCTCCATTCCCATCATTTGTAATTCCGGTCTGCAAAGCCCGGTTTCCCGTCACTTTGGCAAATCACCTTTGCATGCACTGGTCGACCCGGCATCCGGCAAGGTGATTGCCTGGGTGGAAAAACCAGCGGCCAAAGACAGCTGTGCTCCCATCGACGATCTCGCAAAAGCCGGTGTTACGGATGTGGCCTGTGTCGGCTTGGGAAAAGGGGCGTTGGCCCGGATGCAAAATGCGAATATTTCCGTGCACCACACCACCGGAAAAACCGTGGCGGAAGTTATCAGTCAATGGAAACAAGGCTCCTGTCCGGAAATCAATCCAGAGCAACTTTGCGCCGGACATGACCATGACCACGATCACGCCCCCCACTAAACCCCTCCGTATCACCCTGCTCGCGGAAAACACGGCCCGGGGCCGTGGCATCCTCGGCGAACACGGTTTGTCTTATTGGATTCAAACCCCGGTTGAAAACGTTCTCTTCGACACCGGCCAGGGCAAAGTCTGTACTGCCAATGCGGACACATTGGGGATCCAACTCTCTTCCGCAGATGCCATCGTGTTAAGCCATGGCCACTATGATCACAGCGGCGGCCTGGAGGCGGTTCGGCAGTTGGCCCCGGGAGCCAAAGTTTATATGCATCCCGACGCGCCGCTCATTCGCTACAGCGGACAAAAAGACGGCAGCATGAAAGCCGCATACACTCCCTATTTCAGCGAGTACGGCTGGGCCTGCGCCGAGACAGAACGGGTGTGGACCCGCCACCCCACCGAAGTGAGTCCGGGTTTATTTGCCACCGGCGAAGTACCGCGTCTACTCAGATTTGAAGACACCGGCGGGGTGTTCAGCCTGGATCCCGAAGGTGAAATCGTCGACGAAATTTTAGATGACCAGTCCCTCTACTTCCCCACCGCAAGTGGAACCGTCATCATCCTGGGCTGTGCACACGCAGGCGTCATCAATACCATTGAATACATTCGGAAGCTGACCCGCGAAGCCCCCATCCGGGCTGTACTGGGAGGCATGCATCTATTACACGCCAGCCCCGAACGGCTCCGGCTCACTTATGATAAATTTAAAACCTGGAACATTCCACTGCTGGCCCCCTGTCACTGCACCGGCGGGGAAGCCATCGCCGGATTCCGCCATGAATTCCCGGGACAGATCAAGGACGCCCACGCAGGCAAAACCTTTGTCTTTGAAAGCGAATAAATTTAAGACCGTTCGAAGCGGTCCGCATTCATGACCTTGTTCCACGCGGAAACAAAGTCTGACACAAACCGTGCTTGAGCGTCTGCACATCCATAGACTTCCGCCACCGCCCGCAATCGGGAATTAGACCCGAAAATCAGGTCTGCACGGGTTGCCGTCCACTTCACTTCCCCACTTGCGAGGTCGCGGCCTTCGAAGACATCTTCCGCCTCCGACACCGGCTTCCAGGCCGTGTTCATATCCAGAAGATTCACGAAGAAGTCCGTGGTCAGCGCTTCAGGACGATCCGTAAATACACCATGGGCAGAGCCTTCAAAATTGGCATTCAATACCCGCATGCCCCCGACCAGCACCGTCATTTCCGGAGCCGTAAGGGTCAGCAACTGCGCTTTATCCACCAACAGTTCTTCACTTGAAACCGTATAATTTCCTTTCTGGTAGTTTCTGAAGCCGTCCGCAATGGGCTCGAGGAAAGATACCGAATCCACATCGGTCTGCTCCTCAGTTGCATCTGTGCGACCCGGCGTAAACGGCACCGTTACCTCATGCCCGGCTTTTTGGGCGGCCGCTTCGACCGCGGCATTGCCAGCCAGCACGATGAGGTCTGCAATCGACACCTTCTTGTTACCGGATTGTGCGTCATTAAATGCAGCCTGAATGGACTCCAGGACACCCAACACTTTGGCCAGTTGGGCCGGTTGATTCACTTCCCAGTCCTTTTGCGGAGCCAAACGAATGCGCGACCCGTTGGCGCCGCCCCGCTTGTCCGAACCGCGGAAAGTGGAAGCAGAAGACCAAGCCGTGTAGACCCGTTCCGAAATCGTAAGATCCGCAGCCAGAATTTGAGATTTCAGATTTGAAACGTCAGAATCGTTAATCAATTCGTGATCGACTGCCGGCACCGGGTCCTGCCAAATCAACTCTTCCTTCGGCGCCAGTGGCCCCAGGTATAGCGAGCTCGGTCCCATATCCCGATGTGTCAATTTAAACCAGGCACGGGCAAAGGCATCCGCAAACTGGTCCGGGTTTTCGTGAAAACGGCGTGAGATCTTTTCGTAGATCGGATCCATGCGCATGGCCATATCCGCCGTGGTCATCATGGGGGCATGGGTTTTGCCCGGGATATGCGCATCGGGTACCAGCTTTTTGGCTTCCGGATCGGAGGGCACCCACTGATGTGCGCCTGCCGGACTTTTGGTCAGCACCCAGTCATAGCCGAACAACATGTCGAAATAGCCGTTGTCCCATTTGATCGGATTCGGTGTCCAAGCACCTTCAATTCCACTGGTAATCGCATCCGCGCCCACTCCGGAGCCCTGACTGTTTTTCCAGCCCAGGCCCATTTCTTCGATGGGTGCCGCTTCGGGTTCCGGACCCAATTGGCCCGCATCCCCTGCCCCGTGACATTTCCCGAAGGTATGTCCGCCGGCCGTTAAGGCAACCGTCTCCTCGTCGTCCATGGCCATCCGGGCAAAGGTTTCGCGAATGTCCCGACCGGAAGCCACCGGATCCGGATTTCCGTTGGGGCCTTCAGGATTTACATAGATCAGTCCCATCTGCACTGCCGCCAGGGGATTTTCCAGTTCCCGGTCGCCCTGGTAGCGCTTGTCCCCCAGCCACTCACTTTCTTTCCCCCAATAAATGTCCTGCTCCGGCTCCCAAATATCCGCACGTCCCCCGGCAAAACCATAGGACTTCAGTCCCATGGATTCAATCGCGCAGGTTCCCGCAAAAATAATCAGATCGGCCCAGGAAAGGCTTTTGCCGTATTTCTGTTTGATGGGCCAAAGCAAGCGGCGGGCTTTATCCAAACTCGCATTGTCCGGCCAACTGTTTAACGGGGCAAAACGTTGCGAACCGCTACTGCCGCCGCCTCGTCCGTCCGCGGTTCGATACGTGCCGGCACTGTGCCAGGCCATACGCACAAACAAGGGACCATAGTGTCCATAATCCGCCGGCCACCAGGGCTGGGACGTGGTCATCAGTTCAAACAGATCCTGTTTCACCGCTTCCAGATCCAATTTGCTGAATGCTTCCGCATAATCAAAATCTTCACCCATGGGATCGGAAAGCGCGGAGTGCTGATGTAAAATATCCAGGTTCAACTGATTCGGCCACCAATCTTTGTTGGCGGTGCCACCTGAAGTATTACCGCCGTGCATCACGGGACACTTACTGATATTTTTTTCAACTGCGGGCATAATGTATTCTCCTGGGGTGGGGTTTTTATAAAATTAAGTAGATGGGTTTTGGCAAGCGGGACACAAGCCCCAATAAATCACTTCCGCCTCATCAATCACAAATCCATGCGGATCTTTGGCGGAGAGACAAGGTGCAATCCCCGTGGCGCAATCGGTGTCCACCATGACTGCACATTTGCGGCAGACCAAATGGTGGTGATTGTCCTTTTTGATTTCGTAACGGGCGGTGGAACCTGCCGGTTGAATTCGACGAAGCAACCCATGAGCTGTCATTACGTTCAAAGCATCATAAACCGCTTGGCGGGAGACCGTTCCGATTTTTTCACGCACTTTATCACAAAGCGCATCCGCCAAAGCATGCGGCGACTCAAGAACCGCACCATAAACAGCCAAACGTTGAGCGGTCACCTGCAAGCCTGCTTGGCGCAAGGCGTTCGTATCGGGGTCTATTTCGGTTGAATCCATAAAACCCTACATACTCATATTCTGGATCTTGTCCAGAATAAGATTAAATCTAATTTAAAAATCAGTCATTCATAATCAACCAACAAGTCTCAGCCACGGTTGAAACTTGTTGATCATCCAGCAGCCGGTTTTGATTGGCAGCGGAAATTGCGGCCTCGAATTCTTCGGCCATGGATTTAAATTCTTCCGGGGAAGGCATCGGTTTTCCTTCCGCAGTCAACGCATCATTCAATAGCGCCGAAGCGGTCGCGAGCCGGTTCTCATATTTTGATTCCGTCCATTCCGCCATGTTTGCAGATTGCAACGTTCCTTCGGCGGTCTCTTCAACTTCATCCCGGGAAACTTCACCGGAAAGCAACGGCAGAATTTTTTCCCGATTCTGAACCGTTACCATGATCACTACAATCAAAATGACCAACCCGAAGAAGTCACAACCCCTATTCTTCTTTTTCTTTTTGCCGGCGGCAACCGGCGCCCCGCATTTTACACAGGCCGTGGCCTTGTCACTGATTTTGGCTCTGCATTCCGGACAACGTATTATGGCCATAATATTCTCCTTAATTTCAAGGCATCTGTTCTCTGTAGTAAACGGGTCCACTGGCGCGAAGGTAAAAGCAAAGCAAAGAAACCCAATAAAATGAAGTTTGTATTCATTTTCTTTAAGCCATACCCTGAATTTAACCGATCCTCCCGAATATCTGAACAGAATCTCATCCTAATTCTCAGGTAAAAACAATCACCAAAGCAGAACTCCTGTTTCCCGTTGCCCTTTTACCTGCAGGGCATTTTCACCCGCAAGCATACCCGCAGGTTGCAAATGGGGCACATCCTCAACTTCACGGTTAAAAAAACAGGAATCGAATTACACCTCGCCAACACAAAAAATTTTCATTAACCGATTGATCTCTAAAGATAACAACCCGATATCCCAGTAGTTACCCCAAGGATCTTTATGAAGAACGCCCCAACCTACACCCTCCCCTACCCCGAATATTTGGATAAAGTGTTTGGATGCTGGCTGGGAAAGTGTGTTTCCGGCACCATCGGTGCTCCCTACGAGGGGATGAAACAACAGCTCGACTTCAAATATGATCCCGTGTTCCTGGATACCTTGATCCCCAACGATGATTTAGATTTGCAGGTGCTGTGGCTGGATGTGCTCGAACGCAAAGGGATTCATTTCACCTCTACTGATCTGGCCGAAGCTTTTAGTAAAAAATGTCCCTACGCCCCGGGAGAATACGCCGTATTCAAAAAGAACTTCCGCCGTGGAATCGCCCCTCCTCTTTGCGGAGCTTTTAATAACCAATACTATCTGGAAGGCATGGGCAGCCCCATCCGCTCTGAAATTTGGGCCTGTATCGCTCCCGGCAATCCGGATCTGGCCGCCGAACTGGCAAAAAAAGACGGGGTGCTGGATCATGCGGGGAATTCCGTGGCCGCAGAATGCTTTTTTGCCGCCATGGAATCACAAGCTTTTGTGGAAAAAGATCTCGACCGGCTGGTCGCCTGCGGGTTGAAGCAGGTACCGGAAAACCTCCGCATCCGGCAGCTCATCTGCGACGTCGTGGACTGGTGCAAAGAGGAACGGAGCTGGCCCTATGTTCGCAGCCGCATTCTCCGGGAATACGGACATCCCAGCTGCACCAACTTATTTGAAAATATCGGTTTCACTTTATTGGCGCTCTACGCGGGCAAAGGGGATCTGATTGATACCACCATGATCGCCTTGAATTGCGGGTTTGATACCGATTGCAGTTGCGCGACCGCCGGCGCCCTGCTGGGTATCATTCACGGGGCCGAAAAGCTCAAACAAAAACATCAGCTGACCGACTTCGGATATATTTTGGAAGTGGATGTCCAGCGACGCTCCGGCAGCATTTTTGATCTGGCGGAAGATACCTGTGCAATGGGGATCCTCTTTAACCAAGAACTGAACAGCGCGGTCAAAATCTCCGGAGCCCCGACAACCGCTGCCCCTGCAGAACACCTTCCACCGGAAGTCGTTTTTCAGGTCCACTATCCGCAAGATCATCCGGGCATCGGATTGGGCGAAAGTAAAACCCTTACCCTCACCCTGCACAACCAAAGGAACATCCCACTGCAGGGGACAATTTCCCTGAACATCCAGGCAGGTTGGAAAGCTCAATTGTCTGTCAACGAACTTCGGATCGAGGCCGGCAGCCAGGCCCGCGTCGATCTGCAGGTCCGGGTGCCCGCCGATTTGCCGGTCCTGGCAGAACAAAATATATTCCACTTGGAATTCCACAGCGGAAATCAAAACTTCCACCATAGGTTCGGTCTCGTCGGCGCAGCGGTCTGGCAGGTCTTCGGCCCCTTTTGGGAAATCAGCCAAACCATCCCGCCCCTCGACTACAAAGAAAATTATATGGACCATATTCAGGGGGAGAATGAAAACAACCGCATCGACCGCCTCCACCGCTACCACAACAACAACCGCATCGATTTAAATAAAGCGTATCTCTCTCCGGAACAGCTCGCGGCGGGAATCCCGGAACGGGATAACGAGGATGTCCGCTACGAAGGAAAAATTGTCCAGCTCTGCGAGGACCGGTTTTCTCTATCCGGGCTGTTTGGATTTCAAGGTCCCTGTGTGCTGTATATGGAACGTAAACTCCTCTCCCCGGAGGATCGGAATGCCTGTATCCAGATCGGACACACGGATGCGTTCACTTTATGGATTAACGGCAAAAAAGTTGCGGAAAAGGACCATGCAGACTGGTCCACCAGCGGAAATGTGAATCTCTTGGATTTTCCCATCCGTAAAGGGGAAAACCACATCGTGTGGAAACTCGCACGTCACAGCGCCCAAGCTGATTTCAGTCTCATTATCCGGGAGACCAATCCCTGGCGGGATCATTATCATGACTTTGCATCGAAAAATTTATTTTTACCGGACAGCTGAACTCAGGGCATTTTCACTTGGTAAAAACTCGGGCCGGAGGCGGGAGGGGCGGGATCCACATATTCACCGGAAGTGAGACCAGTGGCAAGCGTTTGCCAATCCGTGGTCACCAGATTGGTGGCACGCAGTACCTGAACTGGAACATCCCCGGCACCAGACCAACGGAGGGTCACGGAACCGGGAGCGTAAATCATCTCCGTCACTTCAAAAGGTACCACGGAGATGCTTATGATACCTAACAAATAAGTCCCGTCCCAAAGCGGGACTTGGGTGAATGCTGGTGAGTTAAATAGAACTGATAAATTATAAACTTGGACTGACGCCAGGGCATCCACCACATCCATGCCTTCCCCCAACACATGACCGAAGACCGTAAACCCGCCATTATTTTGATCACCCAGCGTAACAGAGTTATCTTTTAAATTAAAAAACCATTGATTGGTAGCGGTATCAGGTCCCGCGGCGGTCTTCGCCATGGCAATGGTGCCGCGTACATTCGGGTTGCCGGGCTCATTTACGACCGGAGCATTCGCGACCAGAGGCGTGACCGCATTGTTCACATAGTAATACCCCCCTCCCTGCATAACAAAGTCGTTTTCCCGCCGGTGAATAAAAGAACCGTTATAAGCCTCCGCCTGCACATAGGTCAGGAAGTTGGCCACCGTCAATGGTGTGGTCCGGGTCGCCCCGTCCCGGTCGTAAAGCTGTACCTCAAAGTCCCCCAGCGACGTTTCGAACAAAACCACCGTATCCGCCCACATCCAGCATGACCCCAGCAAGCATCCACAAAGAATTCCATAAAATTTAATTTTCATAAAGTCCCAACCCCTATCCCACAACTTTCCAGATTTCTGTCGCCACCCATCCCAGACTCAGCCCCAAAACAATCATGGATGCACATCCGCCGCTGCTCCCTTTGGCATATTTTTCCGGATCCTGCGCCATCAGAGTTTTGTGTAACGCTTCAACCCCCTCTTTGGCCTCTTTAAGTCCTTGGCCGGTTGCGGAACGGTAATATTTGATGGCTTCAATTTTACGTCCGGACGCCAGCGCCTCGGAAATTTTTTGGGACTGTTCGGTGGTCAGTTGTTCATTCATATGTTTTTCATAACCATTCGACTTCAAAAAAACAATAGATTATATTTCGTTCATGAGCAAAGGATTCAACCGTGCCATAGGAGCAATACTCGTTGGAACCGTCATTATCATTACGGTCCCCGGCATCACATATCGGACACCGGGAAAGGGTCGGGAAATGAAAGCCCGGACAATCGCCCGAAATATTTCGGTCGCGATTCAGTTCTACACCCTCGAATACAACGGAAGACCTCCTCCCTCTTCCGAAAACGGCAATGCCGCAACCATCGGAGCACTGATGGGAGCCAATCCCAAGCAGATCATTTTTCTCGAGTCAGATGAACCTTTAGGAAGCGGTGGAGATTATTTGGATCCCTGGGGCCAACCTTTTCAGGTCACCTTCGATGAGAGCGGAATCACCGTCCGCTCCTTTGGAAAGAACAAACAGGATGACCAGGGTGAAAAGGATGATGTGGTGGTAATGACCCCGTTCAAACGTCCGGGCACTCCTTAAAAGGGGCAAAACAAGCAGATCTACCGGAGCGCGGGCCCTGCTCCACACGAATTTGAGCTTAGAGAAAAAACCGGACCATCAGCTCGAAAGGTTTCAGGATCAGATACATCAGGTCGGCCGCCCACCGGGAACGGATCCGCCTGGCAATCACCGGCCCCACCCGGTTGTACATCCAGCGGAAAACCTTGTGGCTTCTTGGAGACTTGCGGGCCCAGACTCTCTCAAATGCCCAAAAGGTTTGTAATTGTGCATTGGCTTCAAAAGGGGCACCCCGACGCTGAATTTGGGTGAAAGGTCCCACCAAATTTGCATGCCCGCGCTGGGCCGCCGTCACCACAAAGCAATCCGGAGAAACCTCAGGCAGGTCAAGATACTTCTTTTTGCTCAGGTATACACTGGCAATCCAAAAGGGAAGAGAGCCGATAAATGTCAAATACATGGCTTTGAGTGACGGTAACGGACGCGTCAAAACCAAAAGCCAGGCCCAGCCCGTGATAAAGAGAGGAATCAGCATAAGGTATGGCAACTCGAATCCTGCAAGGATGATCACAAAATAACCAAACACGCAACAAACGGTTCCAGTCACCGCCCCCACCAAAATCCCCAAATCCACCCATATACGGGGTTTTTCAACCGGTTTTACGATTTGCTTTACATAAAAAGCGACAAAAGCCCACAGCACCAAAGGGGTTAACAGCAATTTACCTACATGAAAACAATCCACCCAACCGTAATCGCATCCCCCTTTCCAGTCGGGTACTAACAAAGCACTCAGATAATATCCCCACAAGGGAAGCACCACTCCGAACAACGCCGTAAGAAAGGCCCTAAAGTATCGCCCCCAGGAGAATCCTTTTCGAATCGCAGGCAACGCCAAAAGAAGGGGCGGCAGACCTAACGTTAAAAACCAAAACCAGAATGCTGTCATCGTGAATATCCTAAGGGACATTCCCCACTTTTTCAATTCTCATTATAGAAAGCCACCATTGTGGTTGATGATTTTGAAATTTTTAAGTGAAGAACCCTCTTGGGTACCAAGCGGGGCGCATCCCTGAATCGGTGTAGGTTCTTCTATACCCCAAGGCACGCATCCAATGTATTGAACCACGGAGAACACGAAGGTGCACGCCTGCCCGAGCTGTCGCTCGCGACGGCCAGGGGAGCCAGCATGACGGCGGTTGGGTTCGACGAGCCCCGAAGATACCCCGATTGCCCCTGGCCGCCGGGGCGACTTTCGGGCAGGCGAACCCCATCCGGTTACCTTCCGCATTTTGGTGGCTGAATGGAGGGAGATGCCGCAATTGCGGGGGGTGGGCTTTCGGGGGCTCGCGGCATTCCCTCCCCGGTCGACAAGCCTCCGCGTCCCTCCGTGTTCTCCAGCGAGCTTGCGAGCGGGTGGTGAAAAATATTACACCAATTCTGGGATGCGCCCTACCAAGCGTTGGGCTTGCCCCAGCGCTTGGGGGAAAATGGGGAAAGTCATCCAATTAGGCTTTCCACTCCAAAACATACACATCGTGGGCGGCGCCATCGATGAAAAATGCGGCGTTTTCTCTACCGGTGATGGAAAATCCGCAGCGCTGATAGAGTCGGAGCGCAGGTTCATTGTGAACTTCCACGTTCATAAAACACTGCTGAAGCCCCCAGCGGACGTCGATTTTCTGACGCGAAGCAATCACCAAGGCCTCGCCCATCCCTTGCCCCCGGAATTCGCGCTCGATAAAAGTGCTATAAATCAGCCCCATTTTTTCCCTGCGCAACTTCCGCACCCGAATCCCGGACAATCCCGCCAGTGCCCCTCCCCGCCAATATCCTAAATAAGCCGCTTGGCCAAAATCCCGATAACGGGTGAGTTGCCGGCGGTAGTCTCCGACCTTCCGTTTTAATTCCACACTGCAGGGCGTCCCGAAATATACCGCACACTCCCGAATCGCATGATGCCGCAATTGCATCAGTGACCGGGCATCGTCCGGCTCCAAAAAGCGGATTTCTGAAGGTGAAATATCTTTTGGTATAGGATTTAACATTTCAGTCATAGGAAAAAACGTAAATAGGCCCCATTTCGGGGGGTAACGCATACAAATTTGTATCAATTATGCTTTCAGACATCGAAGCTGACAAATTTTGACTTGTTCTAAATATATAGTGTGTGTAGGAAAGTAAGCCATTTTGTATCCGCTTCGAGACGAGGCCCCGCGGGACCTTTCAGAAGTATTTCTTATCAAACGCTTTGTTAAAAGCAAAATTTGCCAAGAGAAAAATTTATGTCTAACCTAGATCAGTACCGACCAGCCAACTATCCGCCCTCACAGGGACTCTACTCTCCGGATCAGGAGAAGGACGCCTGTGGAGTAGGCTTTATCTGTAACATGAATGGGAAACAGTCCCATGACATTATCCATCAGGCGATGGAAATTCTGGTGCGCCTGACCCATCGGGGTGCGGAATCCGCAGATAACCGTACCGGTGACGGTGCCGGGGTTCTGTTGCAGACGCCGGACAAATTTTTCCGTCGCGTTTGTGCCGAACAGGGAACCGAACTTCCCCCGAAAGGAAAATATGCGACCGGATTGGTGTTTTTACCCAAAGATGAAACCCAGCGCAAACTGATCAAAGAACGCTTTGAATCGGAAATCGCGGAAAACAATCAGAAATTCCTCTGCTGGCGCAAAGTGCCGGTCAATGTGGATGTGCTGGGTGAATTGGCCGCCGCTTCCGAGCCGGAAATGGAACAGGTCTTCATCGGCATGGGCGAAGGCGTCAACGATGCCCGTTCTTTCGAACGTGAACTTTACATTATCCGGAAAGGCGTCGAAAAATACGTCGTCGAAACCGCAGAAATTTCGGACAAGCAGACTTTTTATGTTCCCTCCCTCTCTTCTCGGATCATGATCTACAAAGGTCTGTTGAAGCCGGAAGATTTTGAAGCGTATTATACCGACTTGCTCGACAAAGACGTGGAAACCAGTCTGGCGCTCGTGCATCAGCGCTTCTCCACCAACACCTTCCCCGCTTGGCGTTTGGCCCAGCCCTTCCGTTTGCTCTGTCATAACGGAGAAATCAATACCGTCCGTGGAAATGCCAACTGGATGAATGCCCGTCAGGGTCAGTTCCAGAGCGAAATCTTCGGCGACCGTATCGACAAGCTGGCTCCGATTTGCATCCCGGGCAATTCCGACTCCGCCACCTTGGACAACACCCTCGAATTGTTGTACCACACCGGCCGCGATCTCCCGAAAGCGATGATGATGATGGTGCCGGAAGCCTGGCAGAATCACATGACCATGTCGGACGAAAAGAAAGCCTTCTACGAATACAACTCCTGCATGATGGAGCCCTGGGACGGTCCGGCCCTGATGCCTTTCTCCGATGGTACCTTTGTCGGCGCGATTCTTGACCGGAACGGTTTACGCCCCGCACGCTATCTCGTCACTTCCGACGACCAGGTGGTGATGGCCTCCGAAACCGGTGTGGTCGATATCGACCCGGCCAAGATTGTCAAAAAAGGCCGTTTAGAGCCGGGACGTATGTTCCTGATCAATCTGGAAGAAGGCCGCATCGTCGAAGATGGCGAAATCAAAGGCGCTCTCACCACCAGCAAACCCTACCGTCAGTGGTTGGACGAGAACATGGTGAACATTCACGAGTTGCCTTCCGCTCCTTATGAAGATCCCTTCGTGGGCGAAAAACTGATCAATCAGCAGCAGCTCTTTGGCTACAGCCTGGAAGATTTGCGTATTGTCATGAAACCCATGCTCGAAAAGGGCATCGAAGCCCTCGGCTCCATGGGCGTAGACATTCCGCTGGCGGTATTGAGCGATAAACCCCATCCGCTCTATAACTATTTCCGTCAACTCTTTGCCCAGGTGACCAATCCGCCTTTGGATGGTATCCGCGAAGAAATCGTCACCTCACTGGTGACCAACATCGGAATGGAACGGGACCTGTTTAAAGAAACGCCGCAACACGCGGCCATGCTCAAACTGGAACAGCCGGTCCTGACCGACAGCCGTTTGGCCCGCATTCTGGCTTCTACCAATCCTGCCGTGCAGGCCGTGCGTATTCCCATCCTCTTCGAGGGCGGAAAAGGGGACGACCTGGATGCGGCTCTACAAGCCATTTGCAAAAAAGCCTCCGAAGCGATTGTCGACGGCAAAACGATTTTAGTCCTCTCCGATCGGGGAGCCGGCAAAGAAAAACTGCCGGTTCCGGCCTTGCTGGCTACCGCCGCCGTTCACCATCATTTGATTCGTGAAGGAACCCGTACCCGGGTCGGTCTGGTAGTGGAAACCGCGGAAGCCCGCGAAGTGCAGCACTTCACCTGCCTCCTCGGCTATGGTGCCGGTGCGATTAATCCTTATTTGGCTTTGGCCACCGTAAGGGACATCGCAGCCAAAGATGAAGAATTGAATCCTGAAAAAGCGATTCAGAACTACATCAAAGCCCTGAACAAAGGCATTCTCAAAGTCATGTCCAAGATCGGCATTTCCACCCTGCATTCTTACCGCGGGGCTCAAATTTACGAATGCGTGGGTTTGAAACAGGAAATTGTGGATAAATATTTTGTGGGCACCCCCACCCGCATCGAAGGTGCGGACATGGATGCCCTCGCCCTCGATATTCATAAGCGCCATCATCGCGCCTTCCCGGATATTCATGTTCCCGAGAACCTGGATCTGGATGTGGGCGGCATGTACCAGTGGCGCCGGCGCGGTGAACGTCATTTGATTTCCCCCATGCTGGTGGCAACCCTCCAGAAATCCACCAAGATCAAAGATCAGAAGGGATATCGCGAGTATGCCAAAATGGTGAACGAGCAGAGTAAAAAACTCTGTACTCTGCGTGGTCTCATGGAGTTTGACACCTCCGCCCGTCAGCCGGTTCCGCTTGAGGAAGTAGAGCCCTGGACCGAGATTGTGAAGCGCTTCAAAACCGGAGCCATGTCTTACGGTTCCATTAGCCGTGAAGCACACGAAACCCTGGCCATCGCCATGAACCGCATGGGCGCAAAGTCCAACTCCGGTGAAGGGGGCGAAGAGGAACACCGTTACAAACTGGATGCCAACGGCGACAGTCGCTGTTCCGCCATTAAACAGGTGGCTTCCGGACGTTTCGGGGTGACCAGCTACTACCTGACCCAGAGCAAAGAAATTCAGATCAAAATGGCCCAGGGTGCGAAACCCGGTGAAGGCGGACAGCTGCCCGGTCTCAAAGTGAACCAAACCATTGCCAAGGCCCGTTTCAGTACGCCTTACGTCGGCTTGGTATCTCCCCCGCCCCACCATGATATTTATTCCATTGAGGATTTGGCCCAGCTGATCCACGACCTGAAAAACGCCAACAAATTTGCCCGCATCAATGTGAAGCTGGTATCTGAAGTCGGTGTGGGTGTGGTCGCAGCCGGGGTTGCCAAAGGCAAAGCCGACGTGGTGTTGATCAGCGGTTATGATGGCGGTACCGGGGCTTCCCCCGAAACCTCCCTCAAACATTGCGGACTGCCTTGGGAACTCGGATTGTCCGAAGCCCATCAGACCCTGTTGCTGAACAATCTGCGCAGCCGGATCACCGTCGAATGTGATGGAAAACTGATGACCGGACGTGACGTGGCCATTGCCTGTCTGCTCGGCGCCGAAGAATTCGGTTTCAGTACCGCACCGCTGATGGTGATGGGTTGTATCATGATGCGCGTCTGCCATCTGAACACCTGCCCCGTCGGAATTGCCACTCAGAATCCCGAGCTTCGCAAGAAGTTTAAAGGAACCCCTGATGACGTCATCACCTTCTTCCACTTGGTGGCGGAAGAGTTACGTGAAATCATGGCTTCTCTCGGATTCCGTTCCCTGGATGAAATGGTCGGTCACAGCGATGTCCTGAAAATGGGCAAAGCCATCGAGCATTACAAATCCCGCGGATTGGACTTCAGTAAAATTCTGTACAAACCCGAAGTGTCAGCCGACACCCCCATGCGCAAAATGATTCCTCAGGATCACGGACTCGATATCGCTCTCGATAACGAACTGATCCGGAAATGTGAAAGCGCTTTGGAACAGGCGGAACCCATCCACTTCCAACAGAAAATTAATAACGTAAACCGGACCTGCGGCACCATGCTCTCCGCGGAGATCAGTCGGAAATATGGTGAAGCCGGTCTGCCGGACAACACCATCAAAATCGACTTTGACGGCCACGCCGGACAGAGCTTCGGCGCCTTCCTGGTCAAAGGCGTACAGTTCCATCTCTCCGGAGATGCCAACGATTACTTTGGCAAAGGTCTCAGTGGCGGACGTCTGATTGTGCAACCACAAAAAGAATCCCCTTTCAAGGCGGAGAAAAACGTGATCATCGGCAATGTGGCCCTCTTCGGTGCCACCAGCGGTGAAGCCTACATTCGGGGCATGGGCGGCGAACGTTTCGCGGTCCGTAACTCCGGCGCCCGTGCGGTTGTCGAAGGCGTGGGTGACCACGGCTGCGAATATATGACCGGTGGATGTGTGGTGGTGATCGGAAATACCGGACGCAACTTTGCGGCCGGGATGAGTGGTGGAATTGCGTACGTGCTTGATGAAGCCGGCGATTTCAGCGAACACCGTTGTAACCACGAACTGGTAGACCTCGAAGACATGGTGGATCCCGAAGATGTAAATACCCTCCGCAGTATGCTGGAGACCCATCAACGGAAAACCCAGTCCGCAGTCGCAACCAAGATTCTGGATGACTGGGAAGAATTCCTGCCCAAGTTTATCAAAGTCATGCCCCGCGATTACAAACTCGCGTTGGAACGTCTGGCACGGGAACGTGAAGTCGAGCAGCAGCAGCTGCAGGAAACGTCCGAGGCCTTGAACTCCAATCAGAACTAACCTTTAGAGAATAGCGTTATGGGAAAAATTACCGGATTCATGGAGTTCAACCGAGAACTCCCCACAAAACGAAAAGTCGAAGAACGGATCAAGGACTACAAGGAATTGTATCTCCCTGTTCCAGAAGAAAAGAAACAGGAACAGGCAGCCCGCTGCATGAACTGTGGAATTCCCTTCTGTCACACCGGTTGCCCGCTGGGGAACCTGATCCCGGATTGGAACGATTTGGTCTACAATGGCAACTGGAAAGGAGCGCTCGCTCAACTCCACGCCACCAATAACTTCCCGGAATTCACCGGACGCCTTTGCCCGGCCCCTTGCGAAGAGGCCTGCGTACTCGGCATCCACGAACCGGCCGTAACCATCGAAGAGATTGAAAAATCGATCGTGGAAAAAGGGTTTACCGAAGGCTGGATTAAACCCGAGCCTCCCGAAACCCGCAGCGGTAAAAAAGTTGCCGTGATCGGTTCCGGACCTTCCGGACTGGCCGCCGCCCAACAGCTGAACCGTGCCGGTCATCGGGTAACCGTTTACGAACGCGCCGACCGTATCGGCGGACTGCTCCGCTACGGCATCCCCCACTTCAAAATGGAAAAATGGGTGATCGACCGCCGGGTGGAAATCATGAAAGCTGAAGGCATCACCTTCAAAACCAAAGTCGCTGTGGGCACTGACATTACCAAAGAGGACCTTGAAAAAGAATTTGATGCGGTGGTGTTCTGCGGAGGCTCCACCAAATCCCGCGATTTGCCGATTGAAGGTCGTGAACTCGATGGCGTGGAATTCGCCATGGAATTCCTGCCCCAATCCAATGCCCGGGTTGAAGGTGACGACATCATGGCCAAAGGAATTTGGGAAAAAGAAATTCTCGCGACCGGTAAAAACGTGATCGTGATTGGCGGTGGAGACACCGGTTCAGACTGTATCGGCACCTCCATTCGTCAGGAATGTGCGTCCGTCGAAAACTTTGAGCTGATGCCCATGCCGCCGGTAGGGCGTCCGGAACATCAACCCTGGCCTTTCTGGCCGATGAAGTTCCGCACCAGCACCTCGCACGAAGAAGGCTGTGAACGTCACTACAGCATTTTGACCAAACGCTTTGTCGGCGAAAACGGAAAGCTCACCGGACTCGAATCCGTGCAGATTGAAATGGAAATCCCCCCCGGTGGCGGACGTCCGGAAATCAAAGAACTGCCCGGCACCGAAAAAGTCTGGCCCTGTGAACTGGCTGTACTCGCCCTCGGATTTTTGGCTCCGGAAACCGATACCATCGTGGCCCAGTACGGTTGCGAACTCGATGCCCGCGGCAACGTGAAAGTCGGTGATGATTTTATGAGTTCCACGCCGGGATTCTTCGCAGCCGGCGATTGCCAGCGCGGTCAGTCCCTGATCGTATGGTGCATCTCCGACGGACGCGAATGCGCCGCCTCGGTGGATGAATACCTCATGGGCAAACCCAGCGAACTTCCCCGCAAAATGGGACCTGAAATCCCACGGGTGTAACACAGACATTCCCCTGGCCGTGGCTCGCGCCATGCGCGGGCAGGCTGTCTGTGATCACAAGCGGCGAAGCCGCGCGTGCAACAGAATCCCTCCGCAACCCGGAGGGATTTTTTTATGTCGAAGCGCGGGCAATCTTGCCCTAGCGGAAAATGGCTTGCTTGGGTTGTGGTTCCGCTAGGGCAAGAGTGCCCGCGCTCCGGTTTAACTCAAACACTCGCTTCGCTCCTGATCACAGGCAGGAAGGCCGATGTCGCTTTTCAAAGACCAATTCCCCTTCGGGGTTTTCACCTTCACGATGCCATGCGTATCCGAAAGGATGATTTTGGAAATTTTGTTTTCTTCGGAGATACTGCGGATCACAGTTTCACTGATCCGCTCCAGCCGTACCTTTGGAAGGATTCCTCTCTTCAACTTGTATGCCTCGGTTTCCACCGGCAACACATCCTCCCAGGTATCTCCGGGCTTTGCGTAGAGGGGTACTGAAGGGAACGTGCGGAAGAGTTCATTCAACAACTCATCTTTGCCTTCCACTGAATAGAAAATAAACCGCTCTTCCCGTCTACCGAAATAGAGCGCGTTCTTTTCATCTCCCAGACGAAAACTTCCGTCTGCGGCCATTTGAATCGTATAGTTCCGCTCTTCACCGGATTCATTTACAAAGCAAAGCTCCTGCCCCAACATATAAGAACTGGCACTACTCAAAAAGGGACAGAATTCCCGCGCTTCGACTTCTTCACCAGTTTCCGGCATTCGGGGTGCAGGTAAAAATCCGTCGATCGACATACCGGCAATGCGGAAGGGCAATGTGGCCTCGCCGGGGAACGCCCCCTGTTGCACGTGAAGGTGGACATGCGGTTCAGGAGAATAACCGGAGTTCCCGCAACGGGCGATCCACTGTCCTCTTTCTACACTTTGCCCCACCACCACCTGCAGGCTTTGGCTCTTCAAATGTGCGATCAAAACCCGGAAGCCCCGGGGTTCCCGAATGATCACGTAGTTCCCCCAGTTGTGTTCCGTTTCCACTTGGCCGATGGGCTGATCCGGCAACCCCGCCACCACCGTTTCCACCACCCCCGATATCGGCGACACCACGGTCTTGTTCCAGGCGTAATACTCTTCGACCGCCTGACCGGATCCGCTGTGACGGGCGTCGTTCGCATCGGTCAAAACAAAATCTACCGCGTGCTGCCAGGCAAACTTGTGCGTCCACGCCCCCTGTTCTCCCTGATACACCTGCCACTTTCCCAACACCGGCAAATGAATGTCATAGGGCACAATCGGATACCTGGTGCTGCGATAGCGGCGGAGGTCCCAACGCTCTTCCGGACTTAAGCGGAAATTCAACCAATCCGGATGCAGCCGTTCCGTGGCATTGCCGTAAAACATCAGCAAGGCAAGGAAGTTAAAACTCAGCGTTACCGTCAACCACGAATACCCTCCCAGAAACCGTTCGGCCATCAATTGCAACACCACTGCCACCGCCACCCCGCCCGTCACCCGCCAGGGGGTAAAGCGGTCCGGAGGAAGCAGTCCACCGCCCAGCGCCATCGCGAGCAGGATATAATTCAAACCCGAGAAGAAAGGAGGCAGCAAAAATCCGTTATGCAGAATTAATCCTTCCCCCAGCCAGCCTGCTGAAAATCCCGCAACCGCCAAAGCGGCCAACCAGGGGGAGCGCCGAAGGATAAGCAAAAACAACAACACTCCGAGTTCCCAACGGGCACTAAAGGTCACCACTGACAAACTTTGAAAAAAGGAAGGTAGTAAAATGGCAAAGGGCTCTCCCGCGGGCCGGCCAAATTCAGGAAGCGCATCCGGCAAAATCCAGGCACTCAGCCCTACCGCAAGTGAAAAAGGCAGGCTCAACAACATGCCGGAAAACCCGCGTCTTTCCAAATGCTTTTTAAGTTCTAAACACAAACCCGCGAGAAAGGCACCTCCTCCGAGGGCAAGCAGAACGGTGCGGGGACTCAAAGGAAGCACCGAACCCAGAAAGAGCCCCCACAGTCCCGCATTCAGCAGTTCAGGAAAACGGCTGACAGATTCCGGTCGCAGTTGTTTGCTGAGCGCCCAGGCGCCGAGCACCGCCAGGGTTGCACAAAGGCCTGCGACCGGATAAAAAAAACAACTGAGGATGAGCACGGCACCCAGCCATAGGTCTTCCGCAAAAAATACGGCGCCTAAAGTTTTCAGCTGCGCTTTCACGACTCGCCCGCCTCAATATCAGAAAGCGTTTCCGCCCGGCGAATCACTTCCTGGCTTCCATCCGTATGGATCATGACCACCGCAGGCCGGGTGACAATGAACTGCATGGATTGCGTCACATTGTATGCGCCCACATTTGGAATGAGCAGGGTGTCTCCGCGATCCAGCGGAGGTAACATCCAGTCGTCGTGTAACACGTCGATATTCATACACAAAGGCCCCACCAACTGGGTGGAATGCCGCCCGGTGTCGTAGCGCTTGGTCACCGCCGGTTGCATTTCGTACCAGGTGGCGGTGTATAGCACATTCACCCCTGCATCCATCACCACCAAGTCGCGTCCGTCCGGCATGGCTTTTCGTGCCAGCACGGAAGTCAGCAAGGTTCCGGCAGAGTCAACCATCGCCCGGCCGGATTCCAACAACAGCAAAGGACGATGTCCCGGGCGGAGATTTTCCTGAAGCGCATTCACAACCGCTTCGGCATATTCGGAAGGTTTAGGCAGGTAGACATCCGGCGATTGATAAATTCCTTTCAACCGGGCCGGTGAAGGAAAACCGCCTCCCAAGTCCAAATGTTCAATCCGCTGGTCAAAAGTATCTTCGGCCCAGTAGGCGAGTTCCAATAACTTCCGGGTCACCGTGGCATAAGCCACCGGTTCCAAAATATAGGTGCCGATGTGGCAATGCAATCCGCTCAGACGAATCCGGGGATGCCGGAGTAATTGGGTTAAGGCCTGACGCGCCTCTCCACTTTCCAAATGAAATCCGAAACGTGACCATACCGGTTGAATACCGGCATCCATGTTAACCCGAATACCCACTTTCAAAATCTGTTCGGATTCATCAGCGAGCGCCAAAACATCATCCACTTCATCAAAGTGATCGATATGAAGGGTGGCCCCTTCCGACAAAGCGCGCTTTAAAAAGGCCGGCCTTTTATGCGGACCGTTTAAGATGATTTCTTTTCCGGGAACGCCCAGTTGTCTCGCTTTTTCATATTCCATTTCCGAAACCACTTCCGCCATGGACCCTTCCCCGTGAAATGATTTACAAACGCCGCGCAAGTAGCAGGTTTTGTAAGACCACCCAAAACGGACCGGTTGATACAAGGTTTCAAAAGCCTGCTTCCAGGTGCGGAGATTTCGTTTCATTTCAGCTTCGTCGTACACAAACAACGGCGAGCCGTATTTTTCGGTCAATTCACTTACCGGCACTCCGGCGACATCACGAACCGGATCTTTGGATGCGGCGGTGCGCCGCCCCTGAGGATTTCCGGGACGGGCAGAGAGCAAATCAAGTCTGGGAGGTTCAAATGTTTTCAGCATGACAATATTTTCCTTCGCTAATCAGTTGGTTCATGGGGTCTTGGTCTAATACGGTTTCGCAGATCGAACGAACGACCCACTTGCCGGCCGGAATCAGGTCGGGGACCCGTTCCTCCTGTTGGTTGAGGCGCCCCACCAGACAGGCGGGAAGATTGACTCCCAACAAGGTACCGGCATGAATCCATGCCGGAAATCTGGGGTTTATTTCTATCAGCCAGGCAGATCCATCATCCCCCAGCAAACATTCAAATTCAAAGGGACCTTCCCATTCCGTCTCCGCCACAAAAGCTTCGGCCGCATCCTGCAGCCAGGGACACTGAACCGTCAACGCGTTCCACAATTTTCCCTGGGAGGTTTGATGCTCCTTGCGCAATGCGACGGCACCACAGGACAGCCCCCCTCTCCCGTTTCCCAGGCCTGCCAGCAACATATCGGTACCCAGTACTGCTTGTTGCAACAGGATCGGATAGCCCCATTGCCGGGTGGACGCTTCCACTTCGTTTTGAAGTTCCGTCAGGGTAAAAACTTTTTTTGCGCCATACTGATTACCTTTTACGAACAAGGGGAAGCCCAGCTTTTTCGTCGCAGGAATAATTTCACCGGGATGCGTAATCACGATGGTTTCAGGAACGGATATCCCCAGCTTTTCACTCAACGCGGACAACTGATTTTTATTTCTGCGTGCGTAAGCCGTTTTGGAGGGCAAACAGGAATCAATTCCCATTTCAGTCAATTGCGCTTTGGCAGCCAACAACAGCGGGATCTCCACATCCAAACATGGAATCAAAAAGTTCATAGGCACTTCCGCATGAATTTCTTTTAAACGGTCCAAAGTACTTTCGACCCCCTGCCCCGGATACGGCATCAGGAAAACATGATCGAAAAGCTCCCCGGCCAAGGCCAGACATTCTGCCGCATCATAGGCCAATGCCACCAAACGGATCTGCGGTCCGGCCCACAGCCGGAGACTCCGTGCCACGCCAATGCCGGGACCGGGATTCTCCGTCGCCGCCACGCCGGTGATCGCGACAGTAATCGGATTTGTAGGTGCTGCCGTCATGGGACTTAGGCCGCGGTAGTGTTCCGCAATACGGCAGTCGGACTTTTGCTTTTTCCGCTTTCCGGAACGGGCAGTCCCGCCAAAGTACATTGACGGACAAACTGTTGGAAATACCGCTCCGCATCGTTCAACGAAATCTCATGCTGCTCCATTAATTCTTCGAGTAAGCTCTCGGAAGATTTTCCGAGTTGCCAGCCTTTCAGGAGTCCCGCACCGGTTTCATTTACCCGGAAACGTTTTCCGGTGCGCGGATCAAATACCATTCCATTTTCTCTATTCAGATGTAGCTGTTTCATGATCGATTTCCTTTTCTAATTTCAGGTTTCGAATTCGGGATCCGAAGGTCTTGGATCACTTTTCCAATCGTCGTGTGATGCGTCTTCTTTTCGGTTTCCACCAACAGGGTTTCAATCCCGGATTCATAGAAGAAGGTGGTATCTCCCGCTTCAATCATATCCCCGGATTTCAACACCGCACTCTCCCGAGACTTCCCATTTATACTTATACCGGTTTTGCTCTCCAGATCCGTGATCCACACCGCTTCATTCACCCGTTCTATACGGAAGTGTCGACGGGACATACGCGGATCGTCTACAGAAATATCAGAATCAAACGCCCGGCCGACTTCCAAGGCCTGGTCATCTATTTTCCATTCACGAACAGGGAGTCCTTTAGGATCTAGTAGCATGAGGTAGGGCATGGTTTTATCTGGGTTGGGGTTGTGGAGGAGGTGCTGCCGGCGCAGGGGCCTGGGGTCGGTTTTCAAGTTCTTTCACAATCACTTCCCAGTCTGCGAGCTTCGGATTTTCAGGGTCGGTTGTTTTCCAAACTTCAAGTGTTCCCCTGGCAGGTTGGGCATGTCCGACGTTCACCAGTTGGGTCAAAAGTTCAACCACCACTTCCTCATTGGATGGATCCGCACGAAATGCACGGGTCAGCACCAGGGTGTAATCCCTGGGTTTGTTTTCCATCTTCAATGCTTTTGCGATTCCCAGCAGCGCCTCGATATTGTTTCCTTTTAAGCGGAGAACCCGGTCATAAGAAACGCGGGCAGATAAAGTTTTTTCCTGCGCCAAATAACTGTCCCCCAATTTCATCCAGGCGTCATATTGGCCGGGGTCGAGGGTAACGGATTGGGCCAATGCTTCTTCCGCTGCCGGATAATTTTCATCTGCCAAAAACTCAATACCCTGCTGATAAGCCTCGTCCGCAGTCACCGGAACCGCAGTAGGAGTGGGTGGGACCGGTGTCGGGGTGGCCGCCGGCAACATTTCTTCTTCATTTTTCAGATGAGCGAATATATATACCAGCAACATCAGAATCAGGATCACAGGAATCAGGATACTGAGGGCCTGGGGCAATTTTCTGCGGACCACCTGACCGCTGGGGCCAATGGGGCGGTGCCCGTCCTTGACCCTTTCCAGATCTTTTAACACATCCTCAATGGTGGCATAACGGTCACGCAATTCCCGGGCCATCGCCGCATCGGCAATCATGCTTAAATACTTATTGGCATCCGGATTCAGTTTGTGAATCGGCTGCGGGGGACCGGTGCGGATCGCCTGTAAAATGGAATCCGCACTGGGTCCGTTGTAGGGCAATTTGCCCGTGAGCATTTCGTACATCATGGCCCCGAAGGCATAGATATCACAGCGGGTATCCTCCGCCTGTCCCGCCGCCACGCCGGGAGACATATACGCCGGCGTACCCTCTGCCGTTTTTTGGGAGACATCCAACATGGAGTCATCAATATAACTGCGGACCAATCCAAAGTCGGTAATCATCACCCGCTGCTGATCGTCGATCAATATATTATCCGGTTTCAAATCCCGGTGAATCAGCCCCCGGGCATGCGCATACACCAGCCCTTCCGCCACCTGGATGCAGGTTGAAAGGATCTCGTCACGGTTTAAAGCCGTTTCACCGGAGAGCCGGTCACGCAAACTGCCTCCGCGTACATACGGCATTACAAAAAAGGGCCCGCGTTCCGATTCCGACACTTCCAATACTTTCAAAATATTGGGATGCGACATGGAGTACATGTGCCGTGCCTCGGTCATAAAATATTTGGTCACCTTGGGGTGTTCGGTTAATTCCTGACGCAGGACCTTGATCGCGACCTGGGTATCGGTCATCGGTTCCCGGGCCAGATACACATAGCCCATGCCCCCGCGCCCCAACAGTTTCAACAATTCAAAACGCCCCAAATTCCCCCGGATCCCCGGCCGGGAGGGAGGGGTCATCACTCCTTTCTTCAAATAAGCATCGTCGGCACTTTCGACTGCAGAGATGGTGGGGAGGCCATCCGGAATGTCGGCAACGGTTTCAAAGGTGTTGCCGGTATCGATTGCTGAAATCTGAACCGTAAGATTCTCCGCCGCCCGGCAAAAGGGACAGGCCGCACCTTCCGGCAGATCCGAAACTTCTTTTCCACATTTTTCACAGTTCCAACTCATTGGGCACCTCCCTTCACCAGCAATCCGCCGGCTTGTTCGAACATCTCCTGCAACTCCGGTTTCAGCCAGGGTCTCTGTAGGCACCAGGAAAATCCCTCCATCAATTCATCTGTACCCAATTGGGAGATGACTTTTCGCGAATGCACCATGGCGGAAGCAATACAGGAAAAATACAGAATCCGGGCTACTTCCCGGGGAATCGCGCTGCGGGGACTGATTAAATTCCGTTTCGCAAACTCTTTGGTCAATACCAGCAACTGCAGGGGTGGATTTGAATGGCCCAGCAAATCTTCAAAACTGCGTAAGACCAAGCCTCTGGCAGAGGCCAACTGGCGGACATGCTCGGAATCCACCCCTTGCATACTTCCCAAATCCACAATTAACGGCGCCTGAAGCTGATGATCCAAAATGGTAGTAAGATCATCCCCCGACCACAAAGGCTCACCGGGATCCATTTCATTGAGCAGGGTCAACAATCCATTCGCTTCTTCATTCAGCGTACGGGTTGAATCCAATGGCGTTAACGAATCCTTCTTGGTTGCGTGAAACTCTTTCATACCCTGTTCTACGCAGACCTACCGAAGATCCTGCAAAAAAAATGAAAAAAAATGTAAAAGAGAAAAATTTGATCTATTTCAGGCATTTCTTTAGAAACTGTACTTCCGCCTGAATTTCGGTCGGATCAT
The DNA here is from genome assembly GCA_937127435.1 of uncultured Verrucomicrobiota bacterium. Lineage (GTDB taxonomy): Bacteria > Verrucomicrobiota > Kiritimatiellia > SS1-B-03-39 > UBA6053 > UBA6053. The sequence continues at coordinate 35,341 of CAKZLZ010000059.1, forward strand.
TGACTGTTTCCCTAATAACATCCTCTAAGTACTTACGGAGAAGTCGTTTAGACGTTACAAGCAAATTAGAGGCCTGACTGGGGCTCTCAATGTCCAGCAATTCCACCAATTCTCCGTACGGCATCGGTACCGCCCCTTCCAAAAAAGGTTTTTTGAGCCGTTCGCAAAAGACCACCCACAGATCCATCCGGTCCTTTTGTTTACACTCCACTTCCAGTCGCCGGCAGCCCTCCTCCAGAAGATTCCGTACCCAGGACACATTGTAGGCCTTCTCTAATTCAGATGATTCACCAATTCCCCCCTGAATTTCATCATACGAAACCAGATTTTCTTTTCCCGGGGAGCGTTTGGTATTGGCGGATTTCCGGCATTCGTCCACAATATGGTTCTGAAAAGAGCGAAACAGAAAATTCCGGAAACGGCCTTTGGAGGCGTCCGCCTTGGACAACAACTGCTTTTCCAATATCCGTTTTTGCACAAAACTTTGCAATAAATCCTCTTTGGTGGATTCATCCAATTGCGGCCAGCGGTTCAACATCCCTTTGAGAACCGGCAGATAAATCTGCAAAAGTTCATCCATCGCGTTCACCGAGGAATCCTCGGGGGAGGCCGCAAGCGCCACCAGCGACCAGCGGGTTTCATGGGTTGCTGGTGCTTGTTGCATTTCAGAGTGGGGGTCTTGTGGCATGATCTTTTCCATATCAATTGAAATGGAATTCGACAAGCTTACGAATCCGAATCGTATGCCGACCGATTCGGTGCCGATAAGCTTGCAACCAAAAGGACGGCATGTCTAATTAGACCCATGTCCAACGAAGCTGACATCATTATCTGCCCGAGCTGCCAATGCCACAATTCGGCGGCCGTCTACACCTGCAGCGAATGCGGGAGCCCCTTACATCAGCCCCGAAGTTTGGATCCCATACAACAGGCCATGCAGTCCGAAGCCGAAGGCCTTCACCAGATCATCCACAGTCCCCGGAAACCGATAGTGCTCATTGGAACCTGGGTCCTGTTTCTCCCCATGCTGCTCGCGGGAGTTATGATGTCGGTGATAAGTAGGGAGCATTTTGATTTAAAGGACCCGGAGAGTCTTAAAGGTACCGGGATGTCATTATTTTTTGTCTTGTTCCCGCTCTATATTTTAATCCAAAGTACCCGAAATTTTTTCAAGAAAAGCACACCCCCACAAACACCCGGAGAAACGCCATGACTCTACAAACCCTCACCACCTTTTTCGCCTGGACCACCACTTTTCACATCGTGCTCCTGCTCCTCTCCAGTATTGCGATTATGGGATTCAGAAAGCCCATCGCACAAATCCACGCAAAGATCACCGGCCTTTCCGAAGCTGAATTATCCAGTCTCTATTTCCGCTTTTTAGCCAACTACAAACTCGGACTGATCCTGTTCAGTCTGGTGCCGTATTTGGCCTTGCGGTTGATGTTATCGTAACCGGCGCCAAGCGTTTGAAGTACGCGCAACTCGTGTGGAGTACGCGCAACTCGTGTGGAGTGCGCACAATTCGTGTGGAGTGCGCACGCGCAGGGAGGCACGACCGCAGCTTGCGCTTTTCTTTTTCTACAATCCAGAAAACTCCAACTTCCCCCCCTCGAAGCTTTGGTCGTTCCTCCCGTTGCTTCCCTGGCCGTTTCCGTGCCGTCCAGGCGCGGGCAGGCTTCGCCCCCAAAGCGGAAGCTGCGGTCGTACCTCCCTGCGCGTCCGCACTCCAAAAGCAACTA
>CAKZLZ010000060.1 GCA_937127435.1 uncultured Verrucomicrobiota bacterium
CTCATCGCGCATAATTCAGTCTAGAATGATCATTCGAACAATCAGAGCGAATTTTGGATGCAGATGCAAAGAATACTTATTGTCGATGACCATCCAACCTTTGCGGACACATTGCAGCACTGGTTGAAAACGCAACCGAAGGACGTGTTGGTGGCCATCGCCGCGCGTTCGGCACTGCGCAAAGTCCCAAACCTTGCGGCATTCGGCGAATTAAAACTTGGTGAAGTCCAGACAAACAAATTTATTTTCGGTTGCCTATGCGCAATTTTGAAGCTGTCCAGAGCAGTGTCCATCAACAACGGTTCCAGCCCATGGACTTGGCGAAACACATCGTATTTCCGAAATCCGTTGTCCCATTTGGTCAGCGCAAATTTTGCTGCGATCGCAGGCACTGTATTTCGGGAAACGCCCAGATGCCTTGCCAAAACAGTGTTTGTTATATGCTCGTCAGGGTTGCTCCCCAAACCGCCACAGATTTGTTTCGCCATTTATCAGCTCCTTTTTGAGGAACTGGTGACAATGGCTGCGTTGGCAAAATGGCACGTTCACTCAATCACTCGTTACCCAACGCCAATTACTCGCCAAGCAAGTCATGGACGCGATGGAGGAGGAGTGAGGGATTGCGGATTTCGGATTGCGGATTGATCCCAATGGCACCTGGTCGGTGCAGACCGCCTGCCGGGTGGGCCGCCGCCTCGAAGATTTGGATATTGAATACTTTGAAGATCCGGCCTGGGGCCTGGAAGGAAATGCGGCCGTGCGCAAAGCGGTTCGGATTCCGATCGCCACCAACATGTATCCCAACAAGTTCGATGATCTGGGGCCCGCGATCAGAATGGGGGCTGTTGATATTGTTTTAACCGACTTGCATTACTGGGAAGGTCCGCGCGGGGTGAAAGATCTCACCGCGATTTGCCGCACCTTTAATATGGGCGTGGCCATGCACAGTGGCGCGGAATTCGGAATCGAGTTGGCGGCCATGCTGCATACCGCTTCCACCATTCCTGAAATGCACGCTGCCGGAGATGCCCATTACCATTTCCTGGAGGATGACATTATCGAAGGCGGGCTGATGCAGTATAAAGACGGTTGCATTGAGGTGCCGAAAGGTCCGGGATTGGGGGTCACACTCGACGAAGAAAAGATGGATAAATACGAACGATATTATGAAGAAAAGGGTGACTATTATGCCCGCTTCCATCAGGATCCCCGCAATCCCGATTGGTTCCCTATTGTCGGCGGCCGCTAAGATCGAAATTTAAAAACTATCAACATTATGAGTGCATCTCCCAAAGCAGACCGTAAAATTGTAACCGAAAATCTTTTTCGCCCGGATGCGGAAATGGAGTTCCGTATCCAAAGTGACACCGAACGCCACCGCAAAGGCTTCGCCCGTTTGGTGGTGAAAGATGCTGAAGGCCATCCGGTCGAAAAAGCAAAAGTTGAAATCAAACAGACGTCGCACGAATTCAAGTTTGGTTGCAATATGTTTCTGTTGGATCAGTTTGACGACGATGCGCATAATCTCGCTTACGAGGATGCCTTTGCCAAAGTTTTTAACCAAGCGATCATCCCGTTTTACTGGTCCGATTTAGAGCCGGAGCAGGGGAATCCCCGCTTTACCAAAGACAGCGAACCGATCTATCGACGTCCGCCACCGGACCGGTGCTTGGAAGTCTGTCATACCCGCGGGATTGCCCCGAAAGGGCATCCGTTGCTGTGGCAACAGTTTTGGCCGGAGTGGTTGCCGAAAGATCCGGCGGCTCTCCGTCGGGTGATCGAAAAACGTTATCAGGAAATTTCCGCCCGTTACGGAAACAGTATCCCCACTTTTGATGTGTGTAATGAAGCGCTTGCGCTGGGGGGCACCCATCCATTGCGTGACATCGGAAATCATGTGGATTACGCATTTGAATTGGCGGAAAAATATTTTCCTGCCAGCACGACTCTGGTTTACAACGAGACCACCGATAACAGTTTCACTCATTTCCGGGGGGAACATACGCCCATGTACATGTTGTGTGAGCATCTGGCTGAGCGGTATCCCTTGGGCGCGGTGGGATTGCAGTTTCATCTCTTTGACCGTACGCCCGAGAAAATAGAAAATTACCGGAACGAACTTTTAAATCCGGCTAACATCTTCCGCTTTTTGGATCTGTATGCAAAGTTGGGACTTCCGTTGAAATTATCCGAGATTACCATTCCCGGTTATACGCTGGTGGATGATGGAGAACAGTTCCAAGCCGATGTGGTGGAAAAACTTTACCGCATCTGGTTCAGTCATCCCGCGATGGATGAAATTGATTTCTGGAATTTGGTGGATGGAACGGCGGCCTATTCTCCGCGGAACACCTTTGAAGGCGAAAACTTCTTTCAAGGCGGATTGGTCAATTACGACATTTCTCCGAAAGCCGGATATAAGGTGCTCGACCGTCTGATCAACGAGGAATGGAATACCCGGGATACGCTGGAAATTTCCGCTGGCAAGTCTGCCCCGTTTCATGGATACTATGGTGGATACGAAGCCACCATTCACCATGCCGGAGGCGTGGAGACGGTCGCGTTTGCGCATCCCAAAATTCTTAACCATGAAATCACGCTTACCTTAAAATCATTATGATCGATCTCAACCAAGAGCTGAAAGGAAAGTCTGCGCTGATCACCGGGTCCAGTCGCGGGATTGGGGCGGCCATGATTACCGCTTTGGCGAAAGCCGGAGCCCATGTGGCTGTACACTCTTCAGGACCTTCTGAACTGGGGGAGACAGTAAGAAAACAATGTGAGGCGGAAGGGGTGAAAGCCTGTCTGCTTCATGGTGATCTCAGCGATAAAGATGTGCCTTCCCGTTTGTTGGAAGCCTGTACCGAACAATTGGGATCGGTGGATATTCTGGTGTTGAATGCGTCGGTGCAATTCCGCAGGGAGTGGTCTGACTGGAATACCGAGGAGGCGGATACGGTGCTGGGGGTCAATGTCCGTGCCTCGGCCGAGATGATGACCCGGGTGTTGCCACAAATGCAAAAGGCAGGCTGGGGACGGATTGTCACCATTGGCAGTGTGCAACAGAATATTCCCAATCCGGCCATGGCGCTGTATGCGGCCACAAAATGTGCGCAATTGAGTTTGGCGAAAAGTTTCGCGGTGCAAGTGGCCAAAGACGGGGTGACCATCAATAATATTGCCCCGGGGGTGATTCAGACGGATCGAAATGTGGAAGCGCTGGCGGATGATGATTACCGGCAGAAAATTGCCAACTTGATTCCGTCGCGTACATTTGGAATGCCGGAAGACTGTGCGGGTGCTTTGTTAATGCTCTGTTCTGAAGCCGGGCGCTACATTACCGGCGCGGATATTGCGATTGATGGCGGCATGGGGCTGGGGTCGCATTAAGAACGGCGTTCTGAGGCTTCCGCGGTAAACATAGGGTTAAAAAAGGTAGTTCCGCGGTCCCCGCGGTAAACGATTGTTATGTTTTCCACGGGGACCGTGGAACTACGGACTTGGAACTACGAACGTGAAAAGGTTCAAAAAGGTAGTTCCGCGGTCCCCGCGGTAAACGATTGTTATGTTTTCCACGGGGACCGTGGAACTACGACTTAGAACTACGAACGTGAAAAGATTAAAAATGTAATTCCGCGGTCCCCGCGGTAAACGATTGTTTGTTTTCCACGGGGACCGTGGAACTACGACTTGGAACTACGAACGTGAAAAGATTAAAAAGGTAGTTCCGCGGTCCCAACGGTAAACGATTGTTTGTTTTCCACGGGGACCGTGGAACTACGGACTTGGAACTACGAACGTGAAAAGATTAAAAAGGTAGTTCCGCGGTCCCCGCGGTAAACGATTGTTATGTTTTCCACGGGGACCGTGGAACTACGGACTTAGAACTACGAACGTGAAAAGATTAAAAAAGTAGTTCCGCGGTCCCCGCGGTAAACGATTGTTTTGTTTTCCACGGGGACCGTGGAACTACGGCTTTGAACTAAGCGCCTGGAAGAGTCTGAAACTTCCGGCTTTGCTGAAGCTGGCTAAAAGCGGGTGTCCATGTTATGGGAGTTTCGATTCATTCTTCTAACTCCCTCTTAACCCACAGTTTTCTTCGTGTTCTGGTTTCTCTATAATCTCCTTTTTCATGTGGTTTACATTTTGATGTTGCCGCATTTTTTGTTGCGCATGCGCCGGCGGGGCGGCTACCGCAAAGATTTTGGCCAGCGACTTTTCCGATTGTCGGAAGCAGACCAACAGCGGGTTTCCGGAGGTCGGAAACTTTGGGTGCATGCGGTGAGTGTGGGGGAACTGTCAGTGGGGCTGGCGTTTATAAAAGCCTGGCGGGAAAAGTATCCGGAAACGAACTTTTTGGTGACAGTGAACACCAGCACCGCCCACAAGATTGCGGAAGAGAAGTTGGCAGAGGCCGATGTCTTGTTGTATCCGCCGCTGGATTCGCCCCGGGTGATCCGCAAAATGCTGAACACCGTGGATGTGCAGGGTCTGGTATTGGTGGAAACGGAAATGTGGCCGAACTTGCTGCGTCAATTGCATCAAAAGCAAATCCCGGTGATGTTACTGAACGGCCGGATTTCGGACCGATCTTTCCAGCGATTGCAGAAGGTACCGTTTTATACCCGGAGACTTTATAAGTTGGTTTCTCTTTATGCCATGCAGAGTGAAGCGGATGCGGAGCGGGCGAGGGGACTGGGTGCGCCCCCGGATCGGGTTCAAGTCATGCACTCGGCAAAATACGATGTGGCAAACCGTGATTCGCAGGAGGAACAAAAGCGTTTGGACCGATTGATTGCATGTGGCTTTGTGGACAATGATTCTACCATATTATTAGGCAGTTCCACCTGGCCGGGGGAAGAAAAAGTGCTGATGGAATTTTTTCGACAACAGCGGGAAGCTTTTCCCGGCCTGCGATTGATTTTGGTGCCGAGGCATTTTGAACGCCGGGAAGAAGTGAAGGCGGATGCCGATGAGTTGGGCCTTTCTTTGGCTTGGTGGTCGGCGGATGAATTGCCGGCTGCGGATGTGTTGATGGTCGATACCACAGGGGAGCTGATGCATTTCACGGGCTTGGCTGACCTCGTATTTGTGGGAAAAAGTCTGTTCCGCAGTGAAGGTCAGAATCCGCTCGAAGCGGCGAATGCCGGAAAGGTGGTGATCACCGGTCCGGGGATGAATAATTTTAAACGGATCATGCAGGACTTGAGGGAAGCCCGTGCGGTTACTGAAGTTCGGGATGAGGAAGCGCTGAACCAGGTCCTCAAAGCTGCGCTTGAAAACATGTCCGAAGCCGGGGCGCAAGGGGCCCGTGCGGAAGCCTTGGTCTTAAGCCGCAAAGGCAGTATTGCCCGCTCGGTTGAGGCTTTTCACTGTTTGGAGACCCGTGGGTAAACCGCGCCGGAATCGAATAAGGTATGCCCTATGGATTGTGGGGGTGATTTTGATCGGGGGCGCATCCCGTTTGCCGTTCACGGAAGGGTGGCCCTACCTGTACACCGAATATGCCGGTGATACCTTTTGGTCTCTAATGATTTTTCTGGGGATTGGATTTTTGTTTCCGACCTGGAAAACCATTACGGTGGCCCTGCTCACACTTACATTTTCTTTCGGGGTCGAATTCAGTCAACTGATCCAAACGCCCGGGATGGATGCCTTGCGGGAAACCCTGTTCGGTAAATTGGTGCTGGGATCCGGATTCCGGGGCTCGGATTTTGTTTGTTACTCTCTGGGTTGTGCAATGGGCGTAGTGGGTGAGTGTATGCCGCGGAGAACTCTGACTGCCTAGTCACATATTATTCTCCCCTTTAGGCATTTGTATTTGATGGTTTACACAGAGGAATCAGGACAAGGAAGTGGAGGCTTCCTGGAAGCTTCGTCTTTAATTGGTATCACCAAATAGCTGTGCTGTATCACGAATTGTATCTTTTATGGGGGGAGAGTTAAGCGTATCGTATAAAATATTAATACAAATGTGGTGAAAGGAGAACAGTGAAATGACAACAAGAACAAACAGATTTATCCCGAAAATTTTAATTTTGGCCGTTATGCTGATGGTGACCGGGCATACGCCTGCGGCGCTTATTCACAGTTATTTGGCGAGTGACAGTGGGAATACCGTCTCCGAATGGCAGGACTTAACTGGTTCTGCCCACTGGACTTTTTCTCCAGCCGTGAATACTTTGAATGCCGTTTCCGGGTCCAATACGAGTTTCACACAAGCATATTCAATCTCAGATCCCCAAACTGATGGTGCATACGCTGATGCGATGCTGGAGGGAAGTGGCTCAGGAAGTGTTACTGTCTGGTTTCGTAAAAATTTGCCCAGTATATTAGATGATCCTTACCAAGCGGTACTTTACGAGACGGGAGGTAGAACGAAGGGCTTTGCTTTACTTCTTGAGCGGAACGCCGCGGGCAATCTGAGTCTCCATGCGCAAACCAGTGGTGGTGCCGGAAGTGTTGATTTATACATCTCGCTGGATACCTTGGACCGCTCGGACTTTATACAAGGAACTGTTACATTTGATGGCAGCAATGCCAATCTTTACGCTTATGCCTCCAAGGACGGAGCGAATCAGAGCGGTACAGCGTCTAATACATCCACAGACTTGTCCGGGAACAATAGTGCTGGACTGTTTAGTCAGGCAAACAATCCGAATGTGGGGGCCTCAATTTCCAATTCCCTTGGTGGTGGTGGTTCGGCACCTGGGTTTGACGGCGATATCGCGGCGGTCTATGTATATAATCACGCCTTAACCCCCACCGAAATTGAAACCCAGTTCAATTCTCTGGTTACGATCCCCGAACCCGGAACACTTTTTCTGTTCGGTCTCTCGGCCATCGCAGTCCTTCTGGTTTCCCGCCACCGTCACGCGGTCTGAGTGTTACGCAACAATTCGTTCCTTTCTCTCCCAGCTGTTAACCCCGGGTTCGTGGAATCGGACGGTTGTACTTTTGTTTGTAGGCACGGCGGAAGGTTTGGAGAGAACTGAAGCCGCTGAGGCTGGCAATATTTTCGAGAGGAAGGTGGGTGCTGATCCCAAGAAGGCTCCGGGCGTGCTGGAGGCGGAGATCCCGGAGGAAATCGGAGGGGGATTCGTGGTATCGTTCATTAAATTCGCGGCTGAAATGTTCCCGGCTGATTCCGATTTCCGCACACCATTCTTTGAGGTTTTTTGATTCACGGTAGCGGGTTTCGAGCAGATGCCGTCCGTAGGCGACCGGATCGCGGTGGTGGGTGGTTGAACCTTGTTCACGGTACAGGTTCAGCAGCAGCTCATAAGCCAGACTGGCATGGGTAATCCGGTCGGAAGGTTGGCTGCTCTCGAATTCAAGGATCAGCTGGAGCAAAAGCTGATGGGCTTTGCCTCCGGTTTCCATGCGGAAAATATGTCCGCAATGTTTGCGCAGGTTTATAAAAAGTTTTGCGATACCCCCATCGGGGTTGATGACGGCGTATTCGGTCTCGTATGGGCGTTTGGAATTCGGACCCAGGTCATAGTGGCTGTGGTCCCCATGTCTGAACAGCATGGCAAATTCAGGGATGACCTCTTGTTCAAAATCTCCGGAACGGAACCTGCAACTTCCCCGGACGGTGCGCTGGATCACCAAACAGCGGGTGGAAAGACGGTTCGTATTGTCCCACGAATAGTACCGGGTATGGTGAATTTCGCGGCGCGCAATGCGGATATCCGGAAGCCCGGGAGTGGTGGAGTCGGAGGATTTCATGTTTTGAAATATCACGAAATGAACCACGGATATCAAGGATTGTTTCTGCTAAAAAGCTAAGGACTGGTGTAGCGTATCATATAACGAATGACTGAGAGGGATAAAGTATCGCACTGAAAGCTGATGTGGAACCCCTCATAAAAATCAAATTAAGAAAACAAACCCTGAGGCCCTAACCATGAAAATAAAACTTTTACATCTATCGAAGTTCACCTTCTGTATGGGACTTGCTAGTGTGCTGGCATTGCCAGCCACGGCTGATGTTTTGCTTGGTTGGGAAACGGGGCTTGGGTTTGTGTCACCTAATAATGATGAAGAAAATTGGTATTGGGCCGTCGACGCTACGGCTAGTGATTCCAATCTCGAATTGACTTCTGCTTCATTAACTCCTGGAGAAGGGATTCTAAGTCACCCCGGGGGGGGGGATGATTGGAACACTACAAAACTTCGTTTTTTTAACTCGGAGTCCTATACCGCAGGAAATGGGACCATAGGGGTTGCAAAGACGGAAGGCGATTACTTTGAATTTACCCTGACACCTGATGCAGGGTACAAGGTTTCGGTTGATTCTCTGACCATATTTGGCAGTACTAGTTCTGGTGCAGTAACCTTAGAATTATTTTCAGACCATAACGGCGACAACTTCGCCACAAGTTTGGATATTAAATCAACGACTGACGCAGATACTGACATTGTGTGGGATATTCCTGCTTTGACCCCCCATCAAAATCTTACCTCAGCGGTTACCTTTAGATTATATGGTTACTCGACGAGTGCCCCTAATGGTCACACCGTGAATATAGGAACCCGCGTGGGACCTGAAATTATTCTCAGTGGTACAGTTGCCGTCATCCCCGAGCCTTCATCTCTCCTCCTGCTGGGTATTGCGGGTGGGCTTGTGATGCTGTTCCGCCGTCGTGGATGAAAGGCTGTTCAGCGGTCGAATCATTTTGATGGCGGGGGGGTGACCGAGAAGAACCGTCCTCATTTTAGGATCGGTCCCTGTGGATTCCATCCTGTGGCCATTCGAGGGGGTTGGGTAGGACGGGTTTATTTTGTCGATATCACGAAATGAATGATGGATATCAAGCAATGTGGCTAATAATATGAATGTTACTCGTGTAGTATATCATATAATGAATATACAAAAGAATGAAGATCTGCAGTGAAAGCGTATGCGGGAACGTTCTTTAAAGATATGAAGGAAACAAATTAAGAGGTCCTACTTATGAAGACAGAATTTTTACTTCCATCGAAGTTCACACTATTTATTGGACCTGCCTTGATTCTGGTCCGTCCACGGCGTCGCGCATGAAAATTGAAATCCCGTTTGTAAATTCTAAATGTAAAAACGTAAACGCTTGGCATACTGGGGCGCAAACCTTGCTCCTATTGTTGGCGGTGGGCATCTGTGGCACGGCAAGGCCGGAACAGGTCCGGCTCGAGGTGGGTAATACCGTCTATGTATTGGAAGGGAACAGCTTCCGTACCGGAGTCTCAACCGACGGGGTGGGGTATGTGGTATCGAAGGATGACATAAGCGTTTTGCGGGTGGAACCGGAACCGGCCACCGAGAAAGGGCATTTGATTCACGGTGCTCAACTGAATCCCCAGGTCGGGGAAAGCCAAGGGTATGACCAGCGTACGGATGCGGTGGGGGTAAAGGCCTATGATGCGGCAAAGACTGCGAAATTTCCCCTCCGCATGTCGCCGGGGGATATACTGGTGAAGGCGGTTTCTTCGGTGGATATTCCTTATGGAAAGGGTGAATTCCGCAGTGGCATTTTTGATGAATTTTCCGCCCTGATCGTAGTCAGCGAAACCCCGGACATGAAAGGAAGTCTGTTTGCCCCGGCGGTGATTGGCTGGTCGGACCGGGAACAACCAAAATTTCATGGGGTGGATTTGGATCAACTGGTCGCTTCTCTCCCGGCTTACGACACATCCATGATCCCCGCGGGAGAACGTCCGGATGTTGAAGATATAATTAAGCGCATCAATCAGTTTAACCCTCTCTATATGCAAAACTCCGGCACCTCGCCCGGGGCCGGATACCAGACCTTTTGTATTCGGAACTGGCCTGAGGCCGATACGGGAAATTACGGGCTCAAATTGGTGGACCTGACCGATGCCGCCGGGTTGTTGTTGATTTCAGATTTGGCCACCCCCGAACAAAAACGGCGGCTGGCCATTGGCTTTATCTCCTGCGGCATTCAATGGCTGGATCCTGCAAAAGGTTTGGGTACGCAGCGTGGAGCCAACGGGGGACACCTGCAATGGTTCCAGTCAGCCGCCCTGTTCGCGCAATATGCCCGGGGGCTCCCCGTCGCTGACGTCTGGAATCACTTGCCCGGAAACTGGGCACAGGCCTTTGAGATTACAGACGAAGCCATGGAAACGTATTTTACCCCGCACCGGGATTTCAAAAAACCTTTTGCCTGGTATGTGCGGGAAATCACGGAAGTGAAGGGCAATAAAATCACCTTTCAAACCCAGCGTCTCCCGGGGAAGGCCGACCTGACCGGGCAACCGATGATCCGTCTCCGGGATGGCGCGCAGGCCCAGGTGACCGGACCGAAAAGACGTAAAGGGGCTGGAAAAACCACTTCCGTGGAAATTGCGGGGCAACCGCAGGATCCTTTTGCTCCCGGAGATGAAATCTATTTCGGACCGCAATACCCCATGGTGGCAGGGAATGTGGACTGGGCGGTTTTGCGGGCCGGGAAGGTATATCCGGATGCCGTCGAAAGTTTTGCCGCCCGTAAAAATACGCCGTATCGGGGGCTGAACAAATGGTCCGGCGGGATTCTGACTTCCGCCGCTCTGGGGATTCTGCCGGAAGAATTTTCCGCAACCCGAAAGTATGTGGCCGCCTGCAATACAGGGGAGGCACCCGAAGGGAGCACGGAAAAATTCGAAACCCACCATGCTGGTGCCTTTGTGAAAAGCTTCTGGGATGCGCACTGGAGCCGCATCCGCAGCATCCCCGCCCGCCCCGAAACTCCGTGAACAAAATTCCGAATAAACCCTCAACCCCATCCCACTAGATTCCCTTATGAATAACCCCGCCGCGAGTGACCGCCCGAATATCGTTTTTATTAATACAGATCAGCAAAGTTCCCAGATGATGAGCTGTGCGGGCAACCGCTATTTGAAAACGCCCGCCATGGACCGGTTGGCGGAGGAGGGGATTTGTTTTAAACGGGCCTACACCACGAACCCGGTTTGTGTACCCGCCCGTTTTTCATTTTTTACCGGACGTATGCCATCAGAATTGAATATCCGGACAAACAAACATGGAATGGCGCTTGAGAAAATCCCTGAAAACATTCTGCAAAATACGGCAGGTCAGCTATTAAAAAATGCGGGATACCGGGTGGCGTATGGCGGCAAAACCCATCTTCCGGGAGATATGAGCCCCGAGACGATGGGCTGCGAAAATATCAGTGCGGATAAACGGGATGAACTTGCGCAGGTGAGTGCCGACTGGATTCGGGATCAGGGTGCCAAAGGGGATCAGCCTTTCTTTCTTTCGATCTGCATGGTGAACCCCCACGACATCTGTTTTATGGGGATGCGTGATTTTATCCGCGAAACCCGGGGGGATGCCCCCGATCTCAATTTCAATGAAAGGTGGTTGCTGGGGGATGATTCGGTCGAAATGAGCGAGCTGAACCGGGCACTTTCCCTTCCGGAAGGCATGAGTGAAGAAGCGTTTTTTGCCAACCACTGTCCGCCGCTTCCCCCCAATCATCAGCCGCAGGAGGATGAGCCGGAGGCTGTCAGAATGCAGATGGGGACCGAAGGGTTCCGTCACTACATTCGGGAAAACTGGGGTGAGAAAACCTGGCGCCTGCACCGTTGGGCCTACGGCCGGTTGACGGAGCGGGTGGATGAGCAGGTGGGTGTGGTTCTGAAGGCAATCGATGATGCGGGATTGACGGAGAACACTCTGGTGATTTTCACCTCGGATCACGGCGACCATTCCGGTTCCCATAAACTGGATCAGAAAGTGATTCCTTATGAAGAGGCGGCCCGGATTCCGTTGCTGATGCGTTGGCCGGCCCGGATTGCGGCGGGGCAGGTTGAAACAAAAATACCGGTGTCCAATGGGCTGGACCTGGTGCCGACTTTTTGTGATGTGGCGGAGTGTGTCGTTCCCGCGGATCTCAAAGGACAGAGTTTGATGCCGCTGGCCACGGGGAATCAAACTTCTCCATCCCGCGAGGCCATTCCTATGGAGTGGGAAAACGGACGGGGAATTGTATACGGGGATATGAAATATCTCTTATACGATGAAGGGGGCAGCCGTGAGCAGTTGATGGATCTGGCTGGCGATCCCTACGAAACCAAAAACCATGTAAATGATCCTGATTTACAGGAGGAACTTGCAAAGAGCCGGAAAGTTTTTGATCGGATGTTTGCTTAATGAATACAATCCTGAACTTTTTTCGAATCTATGTTAACCACTGAATAGAGAAGTACCTTATGCGCACCATTCATATTTGTCTTACGTGTATTTTATTGGGAACTGCGGTTCAGGCCGCAGACTTAAGGCTGGGGTTTCTCTTTCAAGACCACATGGTGATGCAAAGGGAAATTTCCGCTCCGGTCTGGGGATGGGCTGATCCGGGACAACAGGTCACCGTTTCTTTTGCAGGCGAAACTCAAACGGCCACCGCAGACAAGGACGGCTACTGGATCGCCATGTTTAAAGGGCTTAAAGCTTCCGATGTTGGACGTGTACTCAGGGTGACTGACGGCGACCAACAGATTGAACGAAAGGATGTGTTGGTGGGCGAAGTCTGGTTCAGTGCCGGCCAGTCGAATATGGCGCGTTCGGTGGGGATGGACTGCAAAACTTTTCCGGTGGTGGCGGCCCGGATCGGGGAAACGGATTTTCCGGATGTGCGTTATATCCGCTTTGGAGGCACCCCCAGTCGGGAACCTTTGAAAGATCGTACGGATGCCGGAGTCAGTTGGAAAGCCATGTCTGATGAAACGTTTTTAAACAGCGAAGCCATTCCGTTTTTCTTCGGACGCCAATTGAATGAAGACCTGGATGTTCCGATCGGGCTGGTGCAGGTTGGGGTCAGTGGCACCACCCAAACCGCCTGGGCGTCAAAAGAAGTGTTGGACCGGATGCACGAGGACGGGATCAGCAAAAGTTTCGAGGAGTGGACTGGAAAAAGAGCCAATCTTGAAACCCCGAAAAAAAATGAACCCAGCGTGCTTTTTAACAGTCAGATTTATCCTTTTGCTCCGTTCGGAATGCGGGGACTGATTTGGCATCAGGGTGAAGCGGGCCCCCAGGAACAGCATGCGGAACGGATGGTGGAAATGCTGAAGTCCTGGCGGCAGTTGTTCGGGCACGATTTCATTTATCTATGGGGAGGGATGACCCGTAACGCCAGTAAATCCCCCCCTTTGGTCCCGGAGGCGCAAGGGAAGTTTTACCGGCACATGCGCAACCGTCAATTTATGGATGCCCAGAAACTTTTCGGCTATGACAGTACCTCCGCATTTGTCGATTTTTACGATCTCGGAAATGGTTATGGGCATTGGGGGCAAAAAGACATTGCCGGCATGCGCTTCGCCAAAGCGGCTTTGACCCTGGCATATGGGCAGCCACAGAACTTTGCAGGGCCTCAGAAAATTGACGCAAGTATCGTTCCCGGGAAAGCGACAGTGTCCTTCACCCATGTGGGGGAGGGGCTTGCTTATCAACCTTCCCTCAATGGCATCAGTGGGTTTGTTTTTTATGATGGCAAGCAGGCCCGCTGGATTGAACCGCGGATTGAAAGCCCGGACACGCTGGTGTTTGAAGACCCGGCCATCACCCCCCGGACCGGAATATTTTATGGATGGGGAGGGAATCCGCATGAGACGCTGTTTAATTCGGAAGGGCTTCCGTCTTCTTCCTTCATGGTGGGGAAAAGCAAACAACCTGGAGGTGATGAGGGTTCCGTGGTATTATTGGACATTGTGAAGGGCCATAAAAAGGCAACCCTGAATGTGCTTCACGTCCGTCGTCATGTGGTGACCTGTGCGATTCTTCCCCGGAAGCTCAACGAGAACACGACCCTGCGCTTCTATCTGCCGGAAGAGTGGAGTGGCGTTGCGGTGGAACTCGATGGCGAAAAAGTGAAGACCGGTCCGGTAACCAGGGATGAGCAGGGGCGCCGTTTCATGGAGTTTGAAGCTGAAGCCAACCGCTGGAGTTATATGCTTTATGATCCGGCCAGAGAAGCGGAAGCGCGCGAAGAAGTGGACTTTTCGCGTTCATAGAAAAACAAGGAATTAGAATTATGCGCATCATCTACTTCGACATTGACAGTTTGCGGCCGGATCATTTGGGCTGCTATGGATACAGTCGGCCCACCAGCCCGAACATCGACCGTATCGCGGAGGAGGGGGCGAGGTTTAATCACTGCTATTGTGCCAGCTCCCCCTGTCTGCCTTCGCGTACGGCCTGGACTTCCGGCCGTTTCGGCATCCGGAACGGGGTGGTATCCAATCACAGTGAGGGGGCGCAGTTTCACTTGCGTTGCAATCACTACGGGGGAGCAATGGAAGACACCATGCTGTTGCCCCGGCAGCTCCGCCGTCTGGGTGTGCACACCGCAAGTGTGTCCACTTTTGCAGACCGGCATGCGGCCTATTATTTTATGTGTGGATTTACGGATTTTCATACTCCCAATTTAAAATGCGGGGCGGAAACTGCGGAAGAGGTTACCGAAGCGGCGCTGAACTGGCTTGAGCACAATACCCATCACGAACACAGTTTTCTGCATATCAATTATTGGGATGTTCACCGCCGCTATGAAGTGGATCAAAAGTGGCACGACCTGCTCGATTCGGCTCCGGTGGAGCAGACCTGGCCGGATGCGGAAGCGATTGATGACCACTATCGAAATGTCACCGGACCGTTTTCTGCCACCGGACAATTTAAAGACAACATCAGTATTTCGCCTTTGATGCCGGGTAAAATTTCAACCCGTGAGGAGTTTGAACATATGGTCACCGGTTATGACGCGACCATTGCCTGTGTGGACCACCACGTAGGGCGGATCCGTCAGTGGCTGGAGGAACGGGGACTGATGGAGGATACGGCCATCATTGTTAGCGGTGATCATGGTGACGCTTTCGGAGAACACGGCATCTACAGTGATCATGTATGTGCGGACGAATGTATTCATAAAATCCCCCTGGTGATCTCATGGCCAGGGGTGACGAAACCGGGGCATGTGAGTGATGAATTTCTGTATAATTTGGATATTGGGCCGACGCTTTGTGATTTGTTTGAGGGAGAAGCTCCCAGCGACTGGGATGGCGCATCTTTCCGGAAAAACATGGAAGGCGAGCCCGGCCTGGACCGTGATTATTTGGTCTGGGACCACGGACTTTATACTGCGCAGCGCGCGGTGCGTACCAAAACCCATCTGATGATCCGCACCTATGACCAAGGCGACTTTTCCCACTTTGCCGAGGTGGAACTCTACGATATGATTGCGGATCCTTATCAAACCAAAAATTTAGCAAAGGAATTGCCGGAGGTGGTGGAACATTGCGACCGGCTTCTCGGGGAATGGATTGCGGAACAGCAGGCACGGGGCGACAGGATTCCTGATCCGCTGGCACTGATTGTGGAAAAAAGAAATGCCGCCGGCGTCGCGGTGAAGCCGCTCTCCTGATTGTATGATCTGATCTGTATTTTAAAATATTTCATAAATTTAAGTTCTGACATTATGTAGTTTATGTATTTGTTATGCAAACCTGCAAAACCGTTCATAATAAAAATGGTTCCGCACTTTTGCTTACGCTTTTGGTTGTTAATGATTTTTCTGGGGATTGGTTTTTTGTTTCCGACCTGGAAAACCTCCACGGTGGCCGAGATCACACTTTCATTTTTTTCGGGGTCGAATTCAGTCAACTGACCCAAACTCCCGTGATGGATCCCTTGCGGGAAACCCTGTATGGCAAGCTGGTGCTTGGATCCGGATTCCGGGGCTCGGATTTTGTTTGTTATGCTTTGGGATGTTTCATCGGAGTCATAGGGGAAGGATTGGCAACAAAGATTCAAGGGGTGAAGCCGCAGGGGTAATTCGTGAGGTGGGAAACATGGGCTGTGATTTGAATGTGTTGGACTTAACTTGCGAGATGTAATGGCTGACTTCGGTGACGACCTCTGTGAAATTCTTGACCGGAATGTTAAAATGTACAGTCCCTTTTCCCTAGGACATTGAAAGTGACAGAATCTCGTAATTTTGTTACAGATTCACTTGTGACTTCTTCTTCCAAGTTTCGGCGTGTGACGTTGCTCATCCATTTGAGTGAAGGCCTGCATGCTGGCCTTATTCGGGGCATCGGCCGCTACATGCAGGCGAACCGGGGTTGGGTGGTTCACCGTCGTGACGCGAATGTGCAGGAATGGAGCGAGGTTGTCGGTCGGCCTACGGACGGAGTCATCGCCTGCCTACGGACAAAGGAGCTTCACGAGGCCGTTGCCGCGATGGGCGTGCCTGTGGTCAACGTGTGCGGGATCCCGGGAGAAGCGGGGAAAAGGGTGGTGGAACCCGACTACGCGGCCATCGGCTCCATGATGTGCCGGCATCTGACCGACCGCGGTCACCATGGACTCGCTTTTTACGGCAACCTGCGGGCGCCGGGACGGTCGGAGGTGCTGGAGGCCGCACGGCGGGAGGCCGCAGGGCTGGGGCTGACGGTTTCCTGCTTTGACCGGGGAGAATGGAGTCATTTGTCTAACCGCGATGCTGACGAACAATTTGGGGATTGGCTGGAGGCGTTACCTAAACCGCTGGGTCTAATGACTGCCGGCAGCGAGGACGGAATCTGCGCCATTCAACGTTGCCATGAAAGAAATTTCGATATTCCGGAACACGTTTCACTGGTCGGCTTGGCTACTGAGGAGGCTTTTATGGATCTTTCCTATCCACCGCTCAGTAGCGTACAGGTGGCCTGGCCGCGCCTGGGTTATGAGGCGGCGCGCCGAATGGATGCTCTGCTGGACGGAGCAACGGATCTACCTCTTCCCGTCCCCCAACCGCCCAGCGGGTTGACCCTCTGCCGCTCGTCCGAAGTCACCGCCATCGCAGACCCCAATCTGGCGGCGGCTTTGGTTTTTATACATGAGCATGCCGGACGCGCCATTCCGGTAAACGAAGTGGTCCGGGTTGCCGGGCTTTCCCGCAGTGCGTTGGAGAGGCGTTTCGTTTCCAAACTCGGACGTACGGTTTTCCAGGAAATCCGCGATCAGCAGATCGCCCAGATCCGGGATCTTCTACTCGACTCAAATCTGACCCTCGACGAGATCTGCGACCGCTCTGCGTTCGCCAACACCGGTCACCTTTCCAACGCCTTCCGTCAGGCCATGGGTGAATCGCCTGGACGGTTCCGCCGCCGGTTTCAGTCTCCATGAGCCTGTACGCGATTCTGTAAAAACTTTACGGTATATTGTCTGGAATCAAAATTGTCCTCAATGCATACTGTTAAGAGATTAAATACGACTGAGCCCATGTCCGGCCCATCAACCTTGAACAAGAGAACAAATAACATGAAAATTTTCCTCTCCTTACTTACCCTTACCGGCATTTTCTTGGCTCCGTTGCAGGCCGCGACCCTTTACTCTCACAGTTTTGGGGGATTGGATACCGTGGATTTGCATGGAGTGACCCCCGACATCAGCGTGACCGATGCCACTCACAGTACAGGGGGCAATTGGGCTGCGGCTACTGGTGAGCCGGAATTGAATGCGGATGGTAGTGTGGTCTCCGTTGGAAACCAGGACGGAACGGCGGCTCTTGTCTTTGTCCCGGTACATGGGTACGTGTATACCTTAACCATGAATGCAACGGTTGATACAGACTGGGCTGCTATGGGGTTCAGCGATGAAGCGACCGGAGCAACAACTAATATGGCGCAGAATGGAATTTTATGGGGGCTCACCAGTAAAGGCGGTCAGTCATTTTTCGCGAAACCTACCGGTGGAACAGATTCTGCAGGTGGCTATACTGACACCACGGGTACAGCAAAAATTTCGGTTGTTCTGGATACAAGAGACGGGACATCGGGGTGGGATGTGAACTGGCTGGTCGATGATGTCGTACGTGCGACTTTAACAGATATTTCATCGGCTTATGAAAATAAAATTAAATCTGTCGCCATCTCTTGGAACACGAGTAGCGGGGAAGATTTGAAGTTCGACAATCTAGAATTCACAGCAGTGATTCCCGAACCCAGCAGTCTTGCCCTGATCGGCATCTCCGCCGTCGCGGCGATGTTTGTGTGCCGCAGAAGACGACGGTGATCCGGTAGAGACGAAAATAAAGGGTAGGATTCGGAGAAGGGCGCTGACCCGAACGGCAGGTAGCTAAGGTGGTTTTTCATGCCTTCACCACCATCATTTCTGAAATGAGCAGCATAGTTATGTTTTTTGTAGGGGTCATTTCGCTGATGCTTTTCCGTAAGAGAAAGTAAATCTCCATGTGAGCCCGGGTTTTATCTGACCTACACTGGGTTCCGGAATGGTGGGTGCGTGTTTCCGGTCGGCTTTGGGTTTTTCAGTTTCAAGCGCCG
Organism: uncultured Verrucomicrobiota bacterium; assembly: GCA_937127435.1. GTDB lineage: Bacteria > Verrucomicrobiota > Kiritimatiellia > SS1-B-03-39 > UBA6053 > UBA6053. The sequence goes on from CAKZLZ010000060.1 coordinate 18,328, forward strand.
CCCTTTCCATTGCAATTCGCCCTCATAAATACAGAATTTGATCTGTCACTTTCCCGAGCCTTTATTTAGAAAGGTGGATACTATGACAAAGAAAATCACACTATTATTTATTCCAGCCCTTTTTTTTCTGCTCATTACCGGATGCAAAGATGCGTCTGAAGGATCCGAAAATAAAATGAGATCCTGGTATCAGCGGGGGACTGAATTAGCCTATCCCCCGGATGCCAGGTATTTGGCCGGTAAAAATACCAGTGCCTGGTTGAGTGATGTTTATTTAAAATTACAGGTTTCTCCTGAATATAAGCAGACTTTAGATGAGAACCTCAGCCTGATGAAAAATCCGCCATCTTTGGACCTGCCCGAGGATATGAAGCCTTGGGTCCCATGGGATTTGGAAGGTAAAAAATTAACTTTTTATGAGCACAGGACCGGAAATATTGACGAAGGTGGATTTCATAGCCAACTGGCTTTTGAAGCAGAAACCGGGCTTCTGTATGTACATATTGTTGAGTTTGCTCCCTGAGTATTGCGGTGACTATTCGATGCCAGACTGTAAGCAATACCGAAGCTTTCTCCTGGAGAGAAGGACGGGGGTAAAAAAATATTTGTCTCCAGAGACACTTGATGAAAAAAGGTTTAAATAGTGCGGTCTCTTTGGGCTGTGAAGGCACCCGCGCTGGACGCGGGGAATGAATCGTGCCGTTTTTGAAACCGCCTGACGGCAGTCCGCCCGTGTGAATTTTTTGCTGTAAATTCTATTAATGCCTAGCGTATTTTAAAATCTCTGTAAGGGTCCCCTGCATGGAACCCTTACATGCATTGTTAGAAGAATTGATTCATAAAGGTGGAAGTGATTTACACCTTTCGGCTGAAAGACAACCCATGCTCAGAATTGACGGCGATATGACCGCCTCCAGTCATTCCTTGCTTTCGCATACAGAAGTAAATGAGATGCTTCGGGGGATTATGGACGGGCGTGCCAGCGAGGAGTATAAAGAGAATAGTGATACCGACTTCGCGTATGAAATTGAGGATCTGGCCCGTTTCAGGGTAAATGTGTTTGAAGACCGTTTTGGCATGGGAGCGGTCTTCCGTCAAATTCCCAGTAAAGTCTTGTCTGCAGATGAGTTGAATTTATCGGAAAGCGTACGGGATCTGTGTAATCTTTCCAAGGGTTTGGTTTTGGTGACGGGGCCGACCGGCAGCGGGAAATCCACGACTTTGGCCGCAATGCTGGATCTCATTAACAGCAGTCAATCCAATCATATTATCACCATTGAAGATCCGATTGAGTTTGTGCACAAAGATAAGAAATGTTTAATCAATCAGCGGCAAATCAAAGACCATACCAAGAGTTTTGCCAAGGCATTGCGGGCGGCATTACGTCAGGATCCCGATATTGTGATGGTGGGGGAGATGCGGGATTTGGAAACCATTGAAATTGCATTGGAAACCGCGGAAACCGGCCATTTGGTTTTCGGAACTTTGCATACCACAACCGCGGCCAGTACAATGGACCGGATTATCGATGTATTTCCGGCAGAGCGCCAAAATCAGATTCGGTCTATGCTTTCGAATTCCCTGAAAGCGGTAATTGCGCAGACCTTGTGTAAAAAAATAGGGGGAGGGCGGGTGGCCGCGTTGGAAATTCTGAAAGTGGATCATGGCATCAGCGCGTTGATTCGGGACGGGAAGATTCATCAAATTCCTTCGGCGATTCAAATCGGTGCATCCAAAGGGATGTGCTTGCTCAATACATCGTTGCTTCAATTGGTGAAAGAGGGGACGGTAGAGCCCCGGGAAGCTTATGTGAAATCTACTGACAAAGAAGATTTACTGGCGAGCTTCTGCAAAGCGGGATTGTCGGTGGATTTCACTATTGACTGCGCTCAAGTGCCCAATGCCAAGCTGCCTTTGCCGGTGCGTTCGCAGGAAAAAGCGCAGGTGCCGGAAGAAAAAAATGTATGGGGCAAAAAGAAAAATATAAAGTTCGGCAAGAAGAATTAGCGCGGGGACGGGGGGATGTCCCGAGAAGGGGCGGGTTTCCGTTTGACTCCAATTGAATCCTGATTAGCCTTTTAATGTAAATGGAGATGATGATGTTACCAAATTTTAGTTTGAAACAATGGGTCGGTTTACTGCTGTTTGTTTGTATTTCCGGTGGCGGAAATTTATTGGCGCTGGAAGGGGCCGGGGTCGGGGAGAATGCTTTGCGGGACGTTCACAATTCCAGATCATCCCTTGCGGCTGCGGATCTCATCCGTACTTCCGACCAACAACCCCGACTGGCCCTGGCGGCCCTGGGGATGTATCTTCGATACCACAAAGATTTTTCCGGGGTCAATTCTGTGGACCCCATCCTGCTGCTGGCCAAACGCCCGGGGATGCGGGACCGGGTCGCCATGGTGCTGGCCTTTAACCGGGGCATGCGCCGGAAAAATAATAATCTCTTTACGGTGATTCAACATCTTTCCTCCCACGGGGATCCTGCAGCCCGCGAATTGGCCGCCGCCACCTTGGCGACCCTGAGTTGTCACCGATTTATCACCAATCCGGATTTGTATCCTTCGCTTCGGAATGATGAGAAAAAGCGACTCAGCTATGCCCGCACGGTTGAAATCCCTATGCAGACTTGGATGGACTCTCCGCCTTCCCGTATGAAATCCCGGGAAACGAAAAACCGGAAAATGCCCATTATCCCTGCCGGATTGTTTTCTGACACTTATGGAGACACCCGGGTGCTGGCCACCATTGCGGCCGCTTTTGACGGGTCCCCGGATTATTATGATGCCGTGTATGGTCAAGGGCGTGCACAGGGATCTTTGGCGGGAGCGATGCTGCTGTATTTCTCAAGGCAGAAAGAACCCTTGAAACCTGAAAATGCCACCTTGTTGTTTAAGGCGGCTTTTACGGAGGGCCCTTCGGGTTCCATTGTCCCCCGTTCGCAACGGGGTCCGATGATCCGTACCCGCTTTTCCCCCTTGTTGTCGGGAGAGGTATTGGCCTGTATGGGAGCCGCACAGCTTAAGTTGCCGGAGTTGCAGCCCCTGGTGGAATTTGCCCTGGCAAATCCGGATCCGGCCGTACAGATTGAGGCGGTTCGAACCTTGCGTGCTTATGGCCTGAATGAACAAAGCATCATTGCGTTGGCCAAATTTTTGCCGCAGGGCTCCGGTCCGGTGATGCCGGATTTATGCGCCACCCTGGGGCTTTATCCGGATGCGCGCCTGGTGCCGTTGTTGCTGCTTCGTTTGCAAAAAGAAGAGGGACGCTACCGTTTGGATTTGTCGCATGCCCTGGCGAGTATTGCCGGGTATCAGGAAGGAACGAATGCGGAAAGCTGGGTGGAGTGGTGGAAGAAATCCAGGGACACATTTAAAGTGAGTCCGGAGGCTTCCAGGAAGTTTTGGAATGAGACGCCGGTACAAACCATGTCTGCCCGGTCATACGGCGGGTTTTACGGCATGTCCATTTATAGCCACCGTCTCGCTTATGTGGTGGATACATCCCTTTCCATGAAGGGGAGCCGGATTGAATCTCTCCGGGAGAATTTCACCCAGTCTCTTGAAAGTCTGAAGCCGGTTCCGGGTCAAACGGACTGGAAGAAACCTGAAGTGCGATTTAACATTATTGATTTTGGCGGCGATGTGGTGGCCATGCAATCGAAAGGGTTGACCGATGATCTGGACGATGGTTTGGACCGGGTGGAAGAGATGCCCTTAACCTATGGAACAAGAACTTTTGATTCCCTTGACCGGGCGCTGGAACTGGAAGGGGTGGACAGCATCTATTTCCTATCTGATGGCGCACCTTATTGGGGGCAGGTTGAATCCTGGCCGACGGTATTGGAAGTTTTGGATCTGCTGATGTTGCATGATCCGGTGGCGATTTGGAGTGTGGCTTTTGATCCCAAAGGTGAAAACGGGAATGCCATGAAAACCATGGCCTTGGAAAATTCGGGACTGTACACCACGCCTTAAAGAAAAAAACAGTCTTCGATATTCATATTCTGTCGCAAAGGTTCTCTGTTCTGTGCTAGCAGTGAATGGTGTTCAATTCTTTTTGGTTCTTTTGAATCCTGAATTGTCCATTTTTAAATAGGCTTCCCATCCCCATAGAACAATATATTATTATGAACACGAAACAGATGACCCGATTCGCCTTGTACTTTTTTCTCGGAACCGCAGTGGTTGTTGCGGAAGATACAGCTGCACCCACAAACAAATTGACACCGGAACAGAGTACAAAAGCCAGTGAGTTAGCGAAAAAGTTGGCCAACCCAATTGCAAACCTTATCAGTCTGCCGCTTCAATACAACTATGATGAAAACTATGGCGAAAATGATAAAGGGTCGAAAAGCCAACTGAATATTCAACCGGTGGCCCCGTTTACCCTCAATGAAGATTGGAACCTGATCACTCGTACGATTGTGCCGGTTATCGAACTGAAAGATATGCCGGGGGCGGGAAGTGAATCAGGATTGGGGGATATTACCGCAAGTCAGTTTTTCTCACCGAAAGCGCCTACCAGTGGCGGCTGGGTTTGGGGTGCGGGATTGGTTGAATTGATTCCCACAGCTTCTGAAGACACCTTGGGCGGTGAGAAATGGGGATTGGGCCCCACAGCGGTGGCACTGAAACAGGCAGGACCCTGGACGGTCGGCGGACTGGTGAATCATGTCTGGTCGGTGGCGGGAGAGAGTGACCGTGCGGACATCAATTCGACATTTATTCAGCCTTTTGTGGCCTACATCATCGATGCGACCAAGACGACTTTGTCTTTGAATACCGAGTCCACCTATAACTGGGAAAGTGAAGAGTGGTCGGTTCCGGTAAATCTGGGGGCGGCACAATTGTTTCGGGTGAAGTCGCAGATTATGCAGTTCCAGCTGGGTGCCCGTTACTGGGTTGAATCTCCCGACGGCGGTCCTGAAGATTGGGGTTTGCGTTGTCAGTTGACCTTTTTATTCCCTAAATGATCAAGGGAAAGCATTGAACCCCTGTGCACGAATGCAGGGAGAACCAACCTAATATACGGTTAAGTCCATTAAGAGAAAATAACATGAAAATATACAAATCAACCGGCGTCAAATTTGCGCTGACTCTCTCCCTTATCTCCGCCTTTGGCGGCGCGCAGGCTGAAGTTTCAAAAGAAGTACTGGATGCGGTTTCGATTCCGGATCAGGTTGAGAGCACCATCGGGGATCTTCATTTTTTTGACGGGGTGCCGAGCGACGCCACTATTGACAAACTTTACGACAATCTCGACCGCATGCGGGGGGTTCAGGTTTATCTTGATCATCAGGGTGCGGCCTCTCTCTATGCCATGCGCATGGGAAATGCCGGTATTGGTGCGACCGCAAACAAAGTCAGCATTACCGAAAAATTGCTTAAACCGGAATCCTTGTATCTGACCGGGAACACCTCAACCTTGTATGCGCTGACTTATCTCGACTTAAAAGTCGACGGGGCCCTGGTGGTGGAACTTCCGCCCGGTATGCTGGGTTTTCTCGACGATGCCTGGTTCCGCTACATCGAAAATATGGGTCTGCCCGGCCCGGACCGGGGGAAAGGTGGAAAATATCTGCTGTTGCCTCCAGGCTATGACGGGGATGTGCCCGAGGGATATTTTGTGGTGAAAATGCCGACCTATCACAACCTGATGTTCTTGCGGGGCTCTATTGCCAAGGGACTGGAACCTGCAGTGGAAAACATTAAATCCGGGCTGAAGATTTACCCGTTATCCAAAGCGGGGAATCCGCCGGAAACCGAGTTTATTGAGTTTTCCGGAACGGGCTATAACACGCTTGTGACTCGGGGACTTGCGTTTTACGAAGGGCTGAATCAAGTGGTTCAGGAAGAGCCGATCCATGCGATCGGTCCGGAAATGCGCGGCACCCTGGCGGCTATTGGCATCGTCAAAGGCCAGCCTTTCAAACCCGATGCGCGGATGGAAAAGCTCTTGACTGAAGCGGCAACCCTCGGGGCCGCCACCGCACGGGCCATTACCTATCAACCCCGCATCAGCGGCGTGCAGATTTATCCCGATACAGACAGTGCCTGGACCATGGCCTATGCCAATAAAAACACTTCGTTCGAAGCCGATGGCATTATGGGTCTGGATGCGCGGACCCTGTTTTATTACAACGCCACCGGGGTTACCCCGGCAATGGCGATGACACGTGCCGGTTCAGGTTCCGATTACGGGATTGCTTATTTGGACGCAGATAAGAAACCGTTTGACGGGTCCAAAACCTACAAACTCCATTTACCACCCGATGTGCCGGTGAACAATTTCTGGGCGGTTACGCTCTACGACACCCAGACCCGTTCACTGCTGCAAACCAGTCAGCCCTTTCCAACCCTTGGCAGTCAGAGCGAAGGATTCCAGAAAAATGCGGACGGTTCCTTCGATGTCTATTTTGGACCCAAAGCACCTGAAGGCAAAGAGCGCAATTGGCTGGAAACTGTTCCCGGAAAAAGCTGGTTCGCGATTTTACGCATGTATGGTCCGCTGGAACCCTGGATCGAAAAGACCTGGCGGCCGAGTGAAATCGAACTTGTGAAGTGAAGAAACGTGTTGGCCACTCGCCATATTTTAACAAAAAAAATCTTAATGTTTAACCTAAGGAAAAAAATGAAACTACAAACGAAATTCACCACGGCCCTGCTTGCTGTTTTTTGCATCAATAGCGTGGCACAAGCTGCGCCGAAAATGGAAGAAGTCGCTGAACGCGCTTATTTATACGGGCTGCAACAAGCCATCTTTTATGGACAACGCTGGACCTACACCCAGAACGACGACAAGGACAATATCGTTTATGCCGGTTTGAATCAGTTTTCCTGGGTACGTAAACAGATCACACCTGATTATCCTGTGGTGACACCCAATGCGACCACTTTATATGGTGCGGGCTTTCTTGACCTGCGTGAAGGTCCGGTGGTAATCGAAGTGCCAGAAATCACGGATCGTTATTTCAGTGTGCAGATTATGGATCCTTACGGAATTTTCCGGATGATTGTGGGTTCTCCCTTTAATGGCACCCGGGCACGGAAGTATATTTTGGTTCCCCCCAATTTTGACGGACATATCCCAGTTGATTTTCCAACCACCGACATTGTGCAATGGCCGTTTTACACAGCCTACGGCGTTGCCCGTATGGCCAATAAAACCGGATCCGATGCCGAGATTAAAATCATCAACGGTTACCAAGATCTGACCACGATTACCCCGCTTGCGGATTGGCTTGCTCATGGTAAAAAAGGCATTCCTCAGGCGGACCGGAAAATTGTGAAAGGGGATTACCTGATTCCTGACGGTTTGCCCGAATATCAGTTCGGCCAAGTGGATAAACAGACGGCCGAGCAATACTTCACCTTGCTCAGTATTATTCTGAATGATTCTACCATGCCGACGCTTGAGGATTCATTGATGGAAACCGAAATGCTCGAGCAATTGAAAGTGTTTAATATTGGTAAAGGTCTGACCTTTGACTGGGATACTTTGACCACGGAACAGCAAGCCGCATTGGAAGCCGGGTTCAAAGCCGGATTTGAAAGTGTGCGTAAAACGCTGAAAACCAACATGATCAATATGAACGGTTGGGGGGTTGTGCGTAATGACGGTGGATTCGAAACCCGCTGGATGGACCGTGCGATCATCGCTGACGCCGCCTGGGCCGCGCCGGATAAGAATATTTCACATGGGGGAGCTTTCCTGTTCACCGATTCGGAGGGACAACCCTTCAGTGGTAAAAACAAATATACCATCACCTTCGATATGGAAGATTTGCCACCGGTAACGCAGTTCTGGTCTATCCCGATCTATGATAGCAATGGCTATTTCGTGGCCAATGAAATCAGCCGCTACACCGTCAACAGCTTCATGTTGGAGTCCGGAGAGTTAACTCCCAAAGACGGAAAACTGGTGATTTATATCCAGACCGAAAAACCCACGGATCCGGAACAGGCCAAGAATTGGCTGCCGGCACCTCCGGAAGGCTTCCGTTTCACCTCCCGTTATTATGGGCCCTATGCGCCGTTAACCGACGGGACCTATAAAATGCCTAAAGTCGTAAAAGTACAATAACACCCCGTCAGAGATTTCACCCATGAAACAAAAAGTTACACATACTGTGATGCTCGCTTTGGCGGGAATCAGCCTGTCAGGGTTGACCGTCGCCCAAGCCGAGGTTTCGCAAGAAACCCTCGATTCCATCTCTATTCCCGACAAGGTGGAGAGCACCATCGGCACTCTCGCGTTTTTCGACGGGGTGCCGAGCAATGAAACCATTGATGCGCTTTATGACAATCTTGACCGCAGTCGCGGTCTGCAGGTCTATCTCGACAATATGGCGGGCGTTTCGATTAATGCGGTGCTCGACGGGTTGGAGAAAGCCGGTGCGGATGCCACCCATAAGGTTGCGGTGTTTGAGCAATTGATGGATTCACAAACCTTGGTGGTCACCGCCAATACCTCAACCCTCTATGCCTATTCAGGAACCAATCTGGATAAGGATGGACCTACCGTAATTGAAGTGCCGCCGGGAATGCTCGGATTTCTTGATGACGGCTGGCAGCGTTTTGTGGGAAATATCGGTGTCACCGGTCCCGACAAAGGGAAGGGGGGCAAGTATTTGGTACTGCCTCCCGGTTATGAAGGGGATGTGCCTGAAGGTTATTTCCTGCTTAAACCCCAGACCTACCGCAACTTTTTGTTTTTGCGCGGTTCGATCAAGGACGGTCTCAAACCCGCGGTGGATAACCTGGCGCAGGGACTCAAAATTTACCCCTTAAAAGATGCCGGAAATCCTGTCGCCACAGAATTAATCAACATGTCAGGCAAAGCCTTCAACACGGTTTTTCCGAATGACATGGGGTACTTTAAAATTTTGGACGAAATGATTCAACGTGAGCCCGTCGCGGCAATTGGTCCGGAAGTCCGTGGAGCCATTGCTTCGATCGGAATTGTCAAAGGCAAGCCCTTTGCCCCTGACGCGCGGATGCAAAAACTTTTGCTTGAGGCGGGAACGCTGGGGAATGCCACCTCGCGTGCTATCACCTATCAACCGCGCATCGACGGGGTGGCGATTTACCCGGATACGGACAGTGTCTGGGCAATGGCTTATGCAAACAAGAATACCTCCTTTGAGGCGGATGGTGCCATGAATCATGATGCCCGGGTCTTGTTCGCGTTTAATGCAGGCGGGGTCACCCCGGCCATGGCGGTAACGGTGGCAGGTGCAGGTTCCGATTATGCCCTGGCAATGTTGGATGCGAATAAAAAGCCCTTTGACGGTTCAAAAACTTATAAAGTGACCCTTCCTCCCGACGTGCCTGTAAACAACTTCTGGGCCTTCACGATGTATGACACCCAGACCCGTTCCCAGCTTCAGACCGGACAACAATTCCCGACGGTGGGAAGTTTGACCGAGGGCATGAAGAAAAATGCAGACGGTTCTTATGATGTGTACTTCGGCCCGAAAGCGCCGGAGGGACAGGCAGGGAACTGGTTGCAAACGGTGCCCGGTAAAAGCTGGTTCACGATTCTCCGTATGTACGGGCCCTTGGAGCCCTGGATCGACAAAACCTGGCGGCCCGGCGAAATCGAGTTGCTGAAATAATCAGACTGCCGTTTCGCGATGCGAACGGACGTTGACCTCCGGGCCCCGATGGGGCTTCGGAGGTTTTTTTCTGGCGATCTCAAATAGAGCGTTTAGATGAGATTCTGATAAGGGGATTATAAAATAAACAAACACCACAAAATAAATTATGTAGAGTTTCCCAGTCGGGATCTTGCCCTGACCAAGCGTTTCTTTGAGTCTTCCTTTGGATGGGCATTTGAAGATTACGGACCTGATTACAGTGCGTTTTCCAATGAAGGGTTGGATGGAGGCTTTTTTACTTCCGATCAAGTCTCGTCGACAAAAGCCGGTGCGGGGCTGATTGTTTTTTACAGTGGGCACCTGGAAGCCACGCAACAATCGATTGAGGATGCAGGGGGTAAAATTATCAAAGAAATTTTCCCCTTTCCCGGAGGACGCCGGTTTCATTTTACAGAACCGGGTGGCAATGAATTTGCAGTCTGGTCTGATAAATAGGGGGGGCGTAAAGAATCGGCTGACCCCATCCTTTTTAGGGAGAGCAAGTTGCCAAGCAAAAAAAATGGGATGGGCCATCGATCCCGCCATCCATGTATGCGTCCTGAAATTCGAAAGAATCGCGTTAACTCCTACGCTCTCTATAGCTTCATTCTATGACAATACTGTTGGTTTATAACAAAAGTTCAATATGAATGATTTTTGCATTTGACCTGAACCCATTCTTGGGATTAAAGAATAGGTTCACAAAAAGTGAAATTTTTAACGATTGCGGGCGGTATTCTTCGTTGACTGAAGGTATATCGCTTTAAATCAACCCCTTCGACGCCTATGTCATCGCAACTTTTTACATCGAAACACAACACGCTCGCGCGGCTTACTCTATTGCTCTTTGTAGCTGGAGGTGCTGGTTTTTTAGGGTTTATGGATATGCTTCACCGCTCTCCCTATGTGCGCTATACCAAAGTACGCCGTGAGCAGCCCATTCCCTTTAGTCACAAACATCACACCAGTCTGGGTATTGATTGCCGCTACTGTCACACTTCGGTGGAAAAAAGCAGTTTTGCGAACATTCCGCCCACGCAGACTTGTATGAACTGTCACAACATCATGTGGAATGATTCCCCCATGTTGGAGAAGGTGCGTGAAAGCTATGCGAATGATGAATCTATTGAATGGACCCGGGTTCATGATTTGCCTGATTTTGTATATTTTAACCATTCCATTCACGTCAATAACGGGATTGGCTGTGCGACCTGTCATGGCCGGGTGGATCAGATGCCGCTGATGTGGCGTGAAAAACCTTTGTTTATGAAATGGTGTCTGGAATGTCACCGGGATCCGTCGCAGTTTGTGCGTCCGGACGATAAAATTTTCGATATGGCCTTTGATCCGAAAAGCCAAAGCCAGGAAGAGCGTGATGCTCTGGTGGAAAGCTACGGAATCGACACTGCCAATCAACGCCTTACCAACTGCTCAATTTGTCACCGATAATGAATACGGACACCCCTACATCTTTTGGCGATCAGAACGGAATCCTCGACTTGCGCAGTATGCGTGAGGTGATGAAACAGGACTGGGAGCAACGCGACCGTCGTATGTACTCCAGTTATTTGGATCGCGACGCCACCCAACTTCCGACTCCGGCGCCTTCCGCCCGCGAAGAGGACACTGAATCCGGCGTAAACCGCCGCAGCTTCATGAAATTGATGGGGGGCAGTGCCGCATTGGCCGGTTTGGCCGCCTGTACGCGTCAACCCAAAGAACTGATTGTTCCTTACGTAAAGGCGCCCGAAGAAATTATTCCCGGCAAACCGCTTTTCTATGCCACCACCCGCATGTTTGGTGGATATGCACAGGGGATCATGGTTGAGTCCCATATGGGCCGTCCCACCAAAGTGGAAGGCAACCCCCTGCATCCCGCATCTCTCGGCGGAACTGACACCTTTTCCCAGGCTTCGGTTCTGGATCTCTACGATCCCGACCGCATGCCGGGTCACCGCAAAGCGGGAATCCCCAGTGATTTTAAGACCTTCACCAAAGAATTACAGGAAGCCATTGCGAAAACGCCATCCGGTAAAGGATTGCGGGTATTGCTTCCACACAGTTCTTCGATCACCGAAAAACGTTTGTGTGAAAAACTTTTGGAAAACCTGCCAGAAGCGCAGATTCACGTTTTTGATCCGGTAAGTGCCGAAAATGAAGCGTTGGGTCTGGAAAAACTCTTCGGCAAGCCCATGCAGTCCGTACTGCACCTGGACAAAGCCGATGTGGTGGTGAGTTTCGATAGTGACTTTATGGGATGGAGTCCCGCCAAAGTTCGTTACGCCAAAGATTTCTCTTCCCGCCGCCGCATTGTAGACGGTGCAGAGCGCAACCGTTTCTACGCGGTAGAATCCACCTTTTCGGTCACCGGATCCAATGCGGATGACCGCTTGCCGGTTCGCGCCGGACGGGTCGAAGGCATTGCCCGCGCGGTGGCTGTCGGACTGGGAATGCAAACCGCAGCCCCCGAATTGAATGAACGGGAAGTGGCATTTGTGAAAGCCATGGTTTCCGATCTGAAAAAGGCCGGGAAAAACGCTTTGGTTACGGTGGGACCCCACCAATCCGCCACTTTGCACGCTTTAGGAAATTTGATCAATGTCCAATTGGCGGCCGTGGGCAATACGGTTGAATTTATTGAGCCGCAACTCAACGGACCTGTAAAAGTCCAGGAAGATTTCATGAACCTCGTGCGCGATATGCATGACGGTGAAGTGAAAGTACTGGCCATGCTGGATGTAAATCCTTTGTACAATGCGCCGTTGACCCTGCGCTTTGAAAAAGCCCTTGAAAATGTCGCTTTCAGTTTCCAGTCCGGTCAACTCTTTGACGAGACGGCAATGAAATGCAGCTGGGCGCTTTCCGGTACCCATTATCTCGAAACCTGGTCGGATATGGCGGCTTTCGATGGTACGCTTTCTATTGCCCAGCCCTTGATTGCCCCTCTTTACGAAAGCAAAAGTTCTTTGGAACTGCTTTCCGTGCTTGCAGGCGAAGAAATGACCGCCTTCGAATTGGTGCAGGATACCTGGAAGACCCGCACCGGTTTGGCGGACGACGAAGACGGATTTAACCGGTTTTGGCGTACCTCTTTGCATGACGGCTTTATTAAAGGTTCCGCTTCTAAACCCTGGAAAGGACTGAAAGCCAAATCAGACGTGCTTTCCGAAGCGTTTGAAGATCCGCAATCTGATTTTGGACTCGAAGTGGTCTTCCAACCCGATGCCCGGGTGTGGGACGGTCAATTTGCCAACAATCCCTGGTTGCAGGAAATGCCGGCCCCGATCAGCACTCTGACTTGGGATACCGTGTTCACGATTTCACCGAAAACCGCGAAAAAATACAAAATTCGTTTAACCAACGAAGGCGTGCAGAAGCGGACGGTGGTAAAACCCAAAGTACAGATTATCGAATTGAATGTCGATAAACGCACTTTGCAAGGCCCGGTTTTGGTCATTCCCGGACATCCCGATGACACGGTGATGGTGACCTTGGGTGGTGGACGCCAGGTTGGTAAAGTTGCCAAAGGGGTGGGCTACAATGCCGCCGCCCTCCGTACCGCAGCCGATCCGTGGATTCAACAGGGTGCAACCGTGTTGGAACTGAACCGTTATCAGGAATTGGCGTTGACCCAGGATCATTTCCCCCTGCAGGCCGATGGCCGGTCCCTCATTCGCGAAGCGGGCCTGGATCAGTACAAACAAGTACCGGATTTCCCCACGCAAATGGTGCATCAATTTTCCAAGAAGCTCACCTTGTATCCCGAATGGGATTACAGCAAAGGTCTGCAGTGGGGGATGGTGATCGATCTCAATACCTGTATCGGCTGTAATGCCTGTATGGTGGCCTGTCAGGCGGAAAACAATATTCCGACCGTAGGCAAAGACGAGGTCATGAACGGCCGCGAAATGAATTGGATCCGGGTGGATCGTTATTTTGAGGAACTCGACAATGGCGAAACCCGCTTGCACGTGATGCCCATGGCTTGTGTGCACTGCGAAAACGCGCCCTGTGAAACGGTTTGTCCGGTAGGGGCGACCATGCACAGTTCGGAAGGTTTAAACATGATGGTGTACAACCGTTGTGTGGGAACCCGTTACTGCGCCAACAACTGTCCGTACAAAGTCCGCCGCTTCAATTTCTTTAAATACACCGACGAAGAAACCGAGAGCATCAAGTTGCAACGCAACCCGGATGTGACCGTTCGTTTGCGCGGAGTCATGGAAAAATGTACCTACTGTGTGCAACGTCTGAATCTGGCCCGGATCGATTCCAAAGTAAACGACCGTACTTTCAAGGATGGCGATGTGGTCACCGCCTGTCAGCAGGCCTGTCCCACGGAAGCGATTACCTTTGGTAACATTATTGATCCTAACAGCAAAGTCGCGAAGCTGAAAGCTTCCGGATTAAACTACACGATTTTGGAACCGCTCAATACCCGGGCGCGCACAAGTTTCATTGGAAAAGTGCGCAACCCGAATCCCGAGTTGGAACCGAGTATTTTGAAACCGCTGACCTTCAAGCACGGTCCCGGAGGGGAGCATGGTGAACATGCCGCACCCGAAGGACATGGGGCTCCTCACGGAAGTGAGAAAACCCCTGAAGGAAAACCTTACCCTGAAATGAAAGGGCACTGATTTTTGGAGAAATTTGAATTATGTCCAATGAAGTAAAAAGAGATCCGGACGGGCAGTTGCCCTTCATCAGCGGTCATTCCCTGTCCTCGGTCAGTGAAAAGATTTCTGATGTTACCACCTTGCCTATCAAAAAGATGCCCAAGTTTTGGTACGGGGGCATGTTCCTCGGACTTACCGTGGTGCAACTTTTGTTTTTCGCTATTTTCGTACTGGTTACCCGGGGAACGGGGATCTGGGGACTCAACAACCCGGTAGGGTGGGGGTTTGCGATTATTAACTTTGTATGGTGGATTGGAATTGGTCATGCCGGTACCCTGATTTCGGCGATTCTTTTCCTATTCCAACAGGACTGGCGGATGTCGATCGCCCGGTTTGCAGAAGCCATGACGCTGTTTGCGGTGGTTTGTGCGGGACTGTTCCCGCTCTTGCACGTGGGCCGTCCCTGGCTGGTTTATTGGTTGTTTCCTTACCCGAATACTTTGGGTATGTGGCCGCAGTTCCGATCTCCCCTGTTGTGGGACGTGTTCGCGGTATCCACGTACGCCACGGTATCGATCATGTTCTGGTTCACCGGTCTGGTTCCCGATTTGGCGACCATGCGGGCGAAAACCGATTTGGTATGGGCCAAGAAAATTTATCACGGCATGTCTCTCGGCTGGACCGGTGCGGCCCGTCACTGGCACCGCTACGAAATTGCTTATTTGCTGCTGGCCGGTTTGGCCACGCCCCTGGTGCTTTCCGTACACTCTATCGTATCCTTGGACTTTGCGGTTTCAAACGAACCCGGATGGCACACCACCATTTTCCCGCCCTACTTTGTGGCCGGAGCGATTTTCGCCGGTTTTGCGATGGTACTGACCTTTATGATCCCGGTACGCGCCATTTACGGCATGAAAGATCTGCTCACTGAACGTCACATGAACAACATGTGCAAAGTGATGCTGTTCTCCGGTCTGATTGTGGCCTACGGATATGCCATGGAGATTTTCTTCGGCTGGTATTCCGGCTCTCCTTTTGAACGTTTTATGGTGCTCAACCGTGCGGACGGACCTTATGCCCCCAGTTACTGGGCCCTGATCCTCTGTAATGTGATGGTGCCGCAGTTGCTGTGGAGTTACAAAATCCGGACCAATCCGATCATGGTGTTTATCATCTGTCAGTTCATCTCGGTAGGGATGTGGCTGGAACGTTTCGTGATTGTGATTATTTCCCTGCACCGTGACTATCTGGATTCCAGTTGGGCCATGTACGCCGGTACCCGTTGGGACTGGGCCATGTACATTGGAACCATGGGTCTTTTCCTCACCCTGGTCTTTATTTTCATCCGTACCCTGCCGATTGTGGCGATCTTTGAAATGCGCGAATTGGTGCACAAAGAAGAACACAAAGAGGACTCTCATTAAGGGCTCAGAACATGTTTAACGCAAAAAAAATTCAAACCTACGGCGTAGTTGCCGAGTTCTCCAGCAGCGACACCATTTTGGAAGTGGCGACCAAAGCCCATGAAGCCGGTTACCGGATCATGGAGGCCTACAGCCCCGTTCCGGTTCACGGACTGGACGAAGCTTTGGGCCGTAAACGCAGTATTCTTCCCTGGCTGGTTTTCGGCGGCGGTACCTTCGGTTGCCTCGGCGGCCTGTTCATGCAATACTGGATGGCGGCAGTCAATTATCCCTGGAATGTGGGTGGACGTCCGACCTTCAGTTGGCCGGCCTTTATTCCGGTAACTTTCGAGCTGACCATTCTTTGTTCCGCATTGACCACGGTGATCGGCATGTTCGCTTTAAACGGACTTCCCCGCCCGCATCACCCGATTTTCAATACCCCGAATTTCGACCGTTCTACTCTTGATCATTATTTCATTTGCATTGAAGCAAAAGATCCCAAATTTGATGAACAGGATGTGACCGCATTTCTAAACGAATTCAAACCTGAAGCCGTAAACACCATCACTGATGCCTGAACGGAATCCAAACATGACGCCCCTCAAGACTTTTCGACTCCACTATTTGTTCTTCTGCATAGGCCTGCTGTTTACAGCCGGATGCGGTCCGCTGTTTAAGATTCGTAAGGCGATGTATGATCAGCCGAAATACGAACCTCTGGAAGCGACCGACTTCTTTGGGGACCGGCGCTCCGCGCGTCCTTTGGTTGCCGGTACCGTGGCCCAGGGTCATTTGCAACTCGACGACCATCTATACCTGGGAATTGAAGAAGAAGACGGCAATTACCGTCAGGCAAAGACCTATCCTTTCGAGATTACGGCTGCGGATTTGGACCGGGGACAGGAGATGTACAATATTCATTGTTCCGTCTGTCACGGTAAATCCGGACACGGAAACGGCATGGTGGTGCAACGCGGATACAAAACCGCTCCCAGTTACCATCGCGATGCATTGCGTGACGCGCCTCCCGGATATTTTTATGCGGTGATCCTCAACGGATTTAACGAAATGCAGCCCTACGCCCACCAAGTGCCGGTTGAAGACCGCTGGCGGATCGTGGCCTACATCAAAACCCTGCAACGCAGCCAATTTGCCCAAGAACAAGACCTGGAAGCTATCCAACAGTTTATTGACCAGGCCCCCCTTGAACCCACTGCTGAACACTCTGCTACGGAACACACGAATGAGCACTGAGCTTCCCCATTTACCTACGAAACTGAAAGAGATGCAATCCCTTTCCCTGCTGATAGCAGGGGTGGGCTTGACCATTATGTTCCTCGCCTGGATCTTCGGGGTGGCCAACTTCTACCAGGGCTATCTGGTGGGTTGGTTGCTGGCCATGGGCTTTGCGGCGGGTGGCATCTTGATTCTTTGTATCCACAACCTTGCCCATGGCGGATGGGGATTCCTGTTGCGCCGGATTGCGGAAGCCTCTGCGCTGACCATCCTTCCCATCATGTTGCTTTATTTGCCGATTCTGTTTTCGTTGGATAAAGTTTATCCCTGGGCGATTCGGGATGCCAACAATATTTCAGTTTACGCCAACGATCCGGTGGTGGGAGCTAAATTACACTATTTGAACCATGGATTTTTCTGGTTGCGCTGGATGATCATCACCGTGGTCTGGAGCGGAGCAGCCTTTTTGTTTGCCAAATTCAGCAAACTGCAGGACGAAACCGGGGACATGGAATGGCGCAGAAAAATGCGTTTCATTGCCGGACCCATGGCGTTGATTTATATTCTGTCGCTTACCGTAGGTGCGGTTGACTGGGTGATGTCTCTCGAACCGGCCTGGTTCTCATCCATCTTTGGCGTGATGTTGGCGGCCGGCCAGATGTTGAGCATGCTGACTTTCGGTATTGTGTTTCTGACCTGGTTGTCCAAATGGGAACCGGTAAAGTCCGCATTCACCCCCAAACGTCAACACGATCTGGGCAAACTGCTTTTTGCTTTCGTGATTTTCTGGACCTATATCGAATTGTCCCAGTTTATCATTTACTGGCATCCGAACTTGAGTGAAGAAATCACCTGGTACATGAACCGTCAGGTTGGCGGATTCAACGGACTGTCCTGGTTCCTGTTTATGGCCCAGTTTACGATTCCTTTCCTGGTGTTGCTTTCCCGCAGTACCAAACAAAACCGCAAGGCCCTGTTTTACGTGGCATTTTTCCTGATGGGGATGCGGGTAATTGATCTCTATTGGATGATTGCCCCCAGTATCAATATGCCGGTGCCTGAAGCGCGGGCCTTGTACCCGGCGGCGACCAAAGCCATGTCCGGCTCCGCTTTCCACTTGTTGGATATCGTGGGCGTGGTCAGTTTTGCGGCGCTGTGGTTCGGATTGTTCCTTAAGCACTTCCGTTCCCGCCCGATTCTCCCCGTAAATGACCCCTATTTTTCCATCAATGCAGAAATCAAGGATGCAGAAGCATGAGTGACGCTGATTCCAAAGAAAACGAAGAAGAAGTAAAACCCGTTGAAACCGAAGCTGCAGAACCTGCGGTGGACGAAAACGGTCCTGTGAATACTGATCATCAAGACAATGATCTGGATCTTGTAACCGTAAAGAAATTCATTGTGGGATCCTTCGTGGTGACCATTGCTTTCTTTATCCTGATGTTGATTGTGTTGAAGTTCTACAAAAACGATTTTGAAGACGAACGCGGAGTGGCGACGGAAGAAGCCCGTCAGATTCCTGAAAAGAAAGATGCGTTGTTGCAAACCCAGCCCCTGATGGATCTGGAAGAATACAATCATATTGAAGACAGTCGTCTTAGCACCACCGGTACGGAAGAGGGCACCACGGTGATTCCGGTGGAAGCCGCCAAAGAATTGATGTTAAGCGAAAATGCGTTTCCCACTGCGGCCGCAACTTCTGAAAAAGAAGAAGCCGTGGTGGATGTCAGATCCGAAGAAGAGGCTGCGGATGTTGCCTTGGTGGAAGCGCCAGTGGCTCCGGCCGCTCCTGCGGCTCCGGTTGCTGAAGAAACAGAGGTTGTCGAAACCGAAACCGCGCCTGATCCCGCCATGGTTGCCGCCGGTAAAACTCTTTGGAAAGCCAACTGCACGGTTTGTCATTCCGGAACCAAAACCGCAATCGGCCCCAATATTGAAAAGGCGTATGGCAGCATGCGGAAATTGGAAAAGCACGATCCGATCCTCATGGACACGGCTTATATCATCAATTCACTGAACAATCCGACAGAGCATATCGCCAAAGGATATCCGCCGGTGATGAGCTCTTTCAAAGAACAATTTTCAGATGAAGAAAAAAGCCAACTTGCAGCGTATTTGCAGTCACAGGGGAAACCCATCGTGAAAGCAAAACCCAAGCCGGTCGCAACCGCGGTGCCCGCTCCTGTGGTCAAACCTACGGCTGTACCGACGGTTGAGCCTGCAGTTGAAGAAGCCCCGGTTGTACCGGAAGCCAAACCCACTGCGGTTCCGGCTGCCCCGGTTGCTCCCGAGGCACCGGCAGCTCCGGCACCTGAGAAGGCGAAAGAAACAAACGGAGTGATTTTCATCTAATGTTGAAAATGCTGTCCATACAGAAAGCCCTGTTGGGTTTAATGCTTTTCACCTCCTGCGCTTTTGCCCAGGAGGTTGAAAATCCTTATGTACCCAAAGATCCGCGGACGGAACCTTTCCTCAGTGTCGAATTCAGTCCGGTTTTAGATACCCAGGTTCCCCTGGATTTAGAATTTTTGGGGGATGACGGTATCCAGTCCACGTTGCGTGACCGTTTAATTGAAGGCAAACCCACGATTTTGGCGATTGTGTATTACCGTTGCCCCACCATGTGTAATCAGATTCTGAACGGTTTGGTGCAAACCCTCAAAGAAATTGACTTTAAACCCGGCAAAGATTTTAATCTTTTGGCGGTGAGTTTTGATGATCAGGAAACGCATGTCACGGCTGCAGCCAAAAAGTTGAACTACATGACCGATTATGGCGATACGGACGAAGAAGGCTGGAATTTCATGGTGGGGAATGCCCCCGAGATCCGTCAGTTAACCGATGCGGTGGGTTTTGGATTTAAGTACGATGCCATGGACGATCAATATGCCCACGGAAGTGGTTTGCTCATTTTGACGCCGGATGGACGCATTTCCCGATTTTTACCGGGCATGATGTATCCGCTCATCGACACCCGCTTGGCCCTGGTGGAAGCCAGTGAAGGCAAAGTGGGAACCCTTGGCGATAAACTCAAGCTCCTTTGTTATAGTTACGATCCGTTGACCGGGAAATACGGTCTGCTGATCAACCGCATCATTTTGGTTGCCTGTCTGCTGACAGTTGCGGCGGTAGCCTGGATGATACTCAGTCTGATCCGAATGGAAAAAAAACGGAACGAAACGACTGATTCTTAAACCCCTTCTGACAGATTCCACATACATTTCATGAAAGCCGTTAAAACAGCCCCAGACGTAGCCTCTTCCTATGCACACCAGGTGGACAACCTATATGCGTATTTGCTAGGCGTATCAATCTTTTTTACAATCGCAATTTGCGCATTGATCATTTATTTCTCCGTCCGCTATCGTCGACAGAGTGATTCCGATCGTCCTGAAGCGACAAAAGACGGCAAGTTGCTGGAGATTTTAGGATCCGTTATTCCCTTCGTGCTGGTAATGGTGATGTTCTTTTGGGGCGCCAAATTGTATTTTGACGCCCGCATTCCCCCCAAGGATTCGATTGAAGTTTTGGTGACGGGGAAACAATGGATGTGGAAACTTCAGCATCCCAACGGAAAACGTGAAATCAACGATTTGCATGTTCCGGTCGGGGTTCCGATCAAATTGACCATGACCTCTGAGGATGTAATTCACAGTTTCTACCTTCCGGCCTTCCGTAAGAAAATGGATGTGGTTCCCGGGAAATATACCCAGATGTGGTTTTTGCCTGAGAAGACGGGAGAGTTTCATATCTTTTGTGCGGAATACTGCGGTACCGAACATTCACTGATGGTTGGAAAACTCGTGGTGATGGAGCAACAGGACTATGCCGCCTGGTTGGCGAAGTCCTGGACAGACGGGAATGCACCGGCCGCTGCTGCCAGCGATGATCCTGCCACTGCGGGTAAAGAAATTTTTGAAGCCAACTGTACGGTCTGTCACACGGGCAAACCCGGAGCGATTGGCCCCAATATAATTCATGCCTTCGGCAGCATGCGTCAATTGGAAGGCGATGAAGAAATTTTAATGGATGACGATTACGTCCGTAACTCCATGAACAATCCCAATGAACACGTTGCCAAGGGCTATCCCAAGGCCATGACCTCTTTCAAAGGTAACCTGAGTTCCACCCAGATGAAACAGGTCATCGCGTATCTTAAATCACAGTCTGAAGCTTCGGCTGAGTAAACTTTCGGAAAATTCCATGAACGATTCTGCAAAAACTGAACCTAAGTTGAATTATTTAAATGCGGGTAGCACCGTGAAGTCCTGGTTATTCACCGTGGATCATAAACGTATTGGTGTCATGTATTTGGCATCCATCGTCGGATTCTTTTTGGTGGGTGCCTTTGCCGCGGCCCTTTTCCGGATGGAACTGGCCACCGCCGCTCCGGATGTGTTTTCCAACGACACCTATAACAAGCTGTTCACTATGCACGGCATCATCATGGTGTTTTTCTTCCTGATTCCGGCCGTGCCCGGCGTACTGGGGAACTTCCTGGTGCCCATTATGATCGGGGCCAAAGATGTGGCTTTTCCCCGATTGAACCTTGCGTCCTGGTACATTTATATGGTGGGGGGCTCTCTCACGTTGGCGGCGGTATTGTTCGGTGGCATTGATACCGGGTGGACTTTTTACACCCCCTACAGTTCGGTTTATGCCGATTCAAATGTGATTATGGCCGGTACCGGGGTGTTTATTACCGGATTTAGTTCCATTTTGACGGGATTAAATTTTATTGTGACGGTTCACAAAATGCGTGCGCCGGGGATGCGCTGGATGCGTCTCCCGCTGTTTATCTGGGCACAGTATGCGACCTCGATTATCAATATTCTGGGAACCCCGGTGTTGGCAATTACGCTGTTATTGGTCGTCTTCGAGCGCGGCTTTGGTTTTGGAATTTTCGACCCGGCAAAGGGTGGGGATCCCGTGCTCTACCAGCATCTTTTCTGGTTCTACTCGCATCCGGCGGTTTACATTATGATTCTGCCCGGTTTCGGTGTGGTCTCTGAAGTGTTGGCCTGCTTTTCCCGCAAACGGATTTACGGCTATGAATTTGTGGCGTTTTCCAGTTTGGCGATTGCGGCCATTGGTTTCTTTGTTTGGGGGCATCATATGTTCACCAGCAGTCAGTCCGAATATGCGGCCCTCATCTTTTCGATTCTGTCCTTTCTGGTGGGGATTCCCACTTCGATCAAAATTTTCAACTGGACCGCGACCATGTATAAGGGTTCCATTGAGTTGACCGCGCCTATGATCTACACCCTCGGGTTTATTGGTCTGTTTATGGTGGGCGGATTGACCGGTCTTTTCCTTGCCACCATGGCGATTAACGTGCATTTGCATGACACCTATTTTGTGGTTGCGCATTTCCACTATGTGATGGTGGGGGGGATGATGATGGCCTGGCTGTCGGGCATGCATTTCTGGTGGCCGAAAATCTTCGGAAAGATGTACAATGCCTTTTGGGCCAAAGTAGGTGCGGTGGTAATTTTCTTTGGATTTAACTTCACCTTCTTCCCTCAGTTTATTGCCGGTTATATGGGCATGCCCCGCCGTTACCACGTGTATGATGTGGCGTATCAGCCTTTCCAAATGTTGTCCACCGCCGGTGCCTTTTTCATGGGTGCGGGTTTGATCATTTGCTTTGCCACATTGGCGGCCTCCCTGTTTAAGAAAGAAAATTGCGGACGCAACCCATGGAAAGCAACCGGCCTGGAATGGAATCAGGCCGATAGTCCGCCCCATCCGCACAACTTTGACGCCCCCGTAGTGGTGGACGTGGAAGCCTACGATTATACCGACGAACGCATTTATCAGGACGCGTAACTCTTTTTGGAACCCACTGTTATGTCGAACGCCACTTCAGATCACGATCACGCACACAAACCTTACCAACAGCATCACTTTGATAGCATGGAACAACAAACCCAGTCCACCCTGCTGGGCATCTGGTTGTTCATGGCGCAGGAGATTCTGTTTTTTGGTGGATTATTTGCTGCATATACCATTTACCGGATTATGTACCCCACCGCCTGGGCCATGGGGGCTGCCACACAGAATGTGTGGCTGGGAATGTTCAATACCATTGTGTTGATCGGATCTTCCCTCTCCATTGTGCTGGCGGTAAACGCGGCCCGTCACAATCAAAAGTGGCAGGTGATGAAATGGTTTGCGATTACTTTGCTTCTCGGTCTGGTTTTCTTCGGAGTGAAAAGTATCGAGTACCGTACGAAATGGGATCACGGTTTGGTTCCCGGGCTGCATTGGGATGATGCCCATGCGCTGCATACGATTCAGGAACATGCAGGCCAAGTGCATGGGGGAGAAGGGGCCATCACCGAGTTGCCGAAGGGCATCCAAATTTATTACTCTCTGTATTTTGTGATGACCGGTATGCATGCCCTGCATATGGTGATCGGCTTCGGGCTTGCGATCTGGATTATGATCAAAAATGCCCGGGGATGTTTTAATTCCGAGTACTATCCGCACATCGAATACTTTGGCCTCTACTGGCATTTTGTTGATATTGTGTGGATCTTTCTCTTTCCCCTCCTTTACCTCGTTTAAGACTGGAACTTGTTATGAAGAAATTGAACCTCAACATTGATCCTGCAGAGTTTACCGACGACCACGGCCACACCTCCGTCAAAGGGTATTTCGCCGTCTTCTTCGCACTTATGTTTTTCACCGTATTGACCGTACTCATGCACCTGGTGAATTTCGGACTGCTCGGAAACGCCATCTGCGCCATGTCGATTGCGGTGATGAAAGCCTCATTGGTGATCTACTTTTTTATGCACGTGCGGGAAAGTCCCAAAATTATCGGACTGGTGGTGGTGGGAAGTTTTGCCTGGTTGGCGATATTATTTCTGTTCACGGTTGCAGATTTTCAAGCGCAATACGGGAATGGTGCCAGCAGCCTTGAGCATGCATTGCCTTGGTAATTAGAAGGAATAAGGAATTAGGAAATTAGAGAATGGGGGGTATATTTCTCCGACCTCCGACCTCCGACCTCCGACCTCCGACCTCTCTCATGAATCGTATCCGTCCCTATCTTAATCTCTGCAAACTCGGCATTGTCCGGATGGTGGGGGTGACGGCTGCATTCAGTTATCTGATTGCGGCGCCGGAAGTCGAAGGCTACGGCTGGATGCGTTTGGTCGCCTCCCTTATTGGTATTATGGGCGCGGCCGCCGGATCGGCGGTTTTGAACAATGTCATCGAAAAGGATCTGGATGGACGGATGGAGCGCACCCGGAACCGGGAGTTGCCGACTGGAAAAGTTTTACCCGAACATGCGCTTGGATTTGGATTGGTGCTCTGTCTGGGATCGGTCACCTGGTTGGTATTGACCGTCAATTTACTTACCGCATTTTTGGTGTTGGCAACCGCCTTTCTGTATGTGGTGGTTTACACTCCCCTCAAAACCCGTACCTGGCTGAACACCACCATTGGAGCGATTCCCGGGGCCATGCCCACCCTTTGTGGTTGGTCGGCGGCCATGAATTCCCTGGACTTCGGTGCCTGGGTGATGTTTGCGATTTTGTTCGCCTGGCAACATCCGCATTTTTACGCCATCGCCTGGATCTATCGGGATGACTACGAGAAAGCGGGCTACAAAATGTTGTCGGTGATTGATAAAACCGGTGCCCGCTTGTTTATGCAGGTATTGCTGTTTTCCTTTTTCCTCCTGGCGGTCAGCCTGCTGCCCACCTTGATGGATATGTCCGGATGGATCTATTTTGCCGGGGCCTTGATCCTGGGTCTGTATGTGATGCTGGCCAGCTTTCAATTTGTCGCCCGTCACACCCGCAAAGATGCACGCCGTCTGCTCTTTAGTACCATCGTGTACCTGCCGGCGCTGTTGCTGGTGATTATGGCAGATCTGGGTGCTTCCCGATTATTCTGAGGGAGGGAAGGTTTTCGGAAATACGCATGAATTTCCGGTAATCATTTCTTCCTCTTTTTGCAAAAAAAAACACCCCGTCTCCTCTCCGGATTTAAATATTCTTCTTGAGCATCTCAGCCGGATTTCAGTCATCATTTAAATCGTATAATAGATATACGCTATAGGTTGTGGTAAAAAAGATGGTTAATGATCGACATTCTATTGCCTCAAACCGTAATATTTGTATGAAGTGAACAATCCTGAAGTACCGTATCGTTCAGGAAAAACCGCAAGAGAACCTAATTATGAAGAGCCAGAATTCTCGTATCGTATCCCGTATCGCCCTGTCGTTTAGTTGTATCCTTGGTTTCAGTACGTTGCCTGTTCAGGCCCAGATTGTTTTGGGCGGCCCCGGAAATGTTTCCAGTGGGACTGACAGTACCTCAGGCGGAAATATGAACACGGCCAGTGGAAATAGTAGTACGGCTTTAGGTGATACCAATACGGCGACAGCCGCGGATAGTACTGCGGTCGGATCCGGCAATAATGCAACCGGAGATCGTGCTACCGCAGTGGGAAATGCGAACAACGCATCCAACACGAATGCACAGGCTTTTGGATATGGGAATCAAGCGACAGGAGAAAATTCACTGGCGACGGGTACACTGAATACGGCAAGTGGTACCAATAGTGTCGCTTCCGGACTCACCAACACTGCGGACAATAACAATTCAGTTGCAACCGGGGTGGCCAACCAATCGAATGGAGTGAGCTCGTTGGCTACAGGGACCGCCAACACTGCAAGTGGTAACTTTACCACCGCAACCGGATCGAATAATACCGCCTCGGGTGTAGATAGTACCGCGGTGGGAACGATGAACAACGCTTCCGGGGTCAGTAGTTTGGCCGTGGGGGATACCAACGTGGCCGCTGGCATCAACAGTTCGGCAGTAGGTGCCGGTAATACGGCCAACGGGATTAACAGCACGGCTTCGGGCAGTTTGAACACAGCCAATGGTGAAGGCAGTACCGCATCCGGTTACGGCAACCAAACCCAGAACGATAATGCCACCGCAGTCGGATCCATCAATGCCGCGGTGGGAATTAGAAGTGCCGCCACTGGTTTTAATAATGTGGCGGTTGCGGCTGACAGTACCGCCAGCGGTTCAAACAATACGGCTTCGGGTGTAGATAGCACGGCGGTGGGAACAATGAACAACGCTTCCGGGGTCAGTAGTTTGGCCGTGGGGGATACCAATACTGCCGCCGGCATCAACAGCTCGGCGTTGGGTGCCGGTAATACGGCCAACGGGATTAATAGCACCGCTTCAGGAAGTGCAAACACGGCCAACGGGGAAGGCGGCACCGCATCCGGTTACGGCAACCAAACCCAGAACGATTATGCCACCGCAGTCGGATCCATCAATGCCGCAGTGGGAGTAAGAAGTACCGCTGCCGGATTTAACAATGTGGCAGTTGCGGATGACAGTACCGCCAGCGGTTCAAACAATTCGGCTTCGGGTGTCGACAGTACTGCCGTGGGCTCTGGCAATCAGGCCTCGGCCGAGCGTGCTACCTCCACCGGTTACAGCAACGAGGCGTCGGGCGCGGACAGTTTGGCTGATGGCTCGGGCAACACGGCCGGAGGGTTTCGTTCCACTGCCACCGGCGCTGGAAATTCAGCCTCAGGGAATGATGCGACTGCGAGCGGATCTGGCAATCAGGCCTCGGCCGAGCGTACCACCTCCACCGGTTACAGCAACGTGGCGTCTGGCGCGGACAGTTTGGCTGCTGGCTCGGGCAACACGGCCGGCGGGGTTCGTTCCACTGCCACCGGCTCCGGAAATTCAGCCTCAGGATTAGACGGATCAGCTGTGGGGAGTTCAAACAGTGTTTCGGGTGACCTTTCCAGTGCCTTTGGTTATTCCAATCAAGTTTCCGGTTTGCGAAGCTTGGCTTCGGGTGCGAGTAACAGTGCTTCGGGAACGGAGTCTACGGCTGTGGGAAGCACAAACAATGCCGCCGGAGTGGGGGCGACCTCTTTAGGTCGCAACAATCAGGCGCTTGGTGATGAAAGTTTAGCCATTGGTTCCGGGAATCTGGCGAATGGGGAAGCTTCCATCGCCATTGGCCGGAACACGCAGGCCGCCTCCTCCGGGTCGGTGGCGATTGGAGACGGCGCGGTCGCCCTTTCATCGGTTGCAGTGGGCCCCGGGGCAAGAGCGACCGGATTGAATACCACGGCAGTGGGCGATTTTTCAACCGCCTCGGGTAGACAAGCCGCGGCCTTTGGTACAAATTCCCAAGCCGCCGGTTACCAAAGCACGGCATTGGGCTTTAATTCACGGGCCACCGCCAGCAACTCCGTTGCGTTGGGTGCAAATTCAGTAGCGGATGAACCTAACACGGTGAGTGTGGGTTCTTCCGGAAGTGAGCGTCGTATCACCAATGTTGCCAAAGGGATTCACAGTACGGATGCCGCCAATGTTCAGCAGGTGAAAGATCTCGAAAACAAGGTCTACCGGACTTTCGCCGAACAACGAGCATTGATTGATGCCAATACGGAGGCCATCCGGACGGTGGATGCCCGGGTATCGGATTTGAAAGAAAGTGCTTTTGCCGGTATAGCCGGGGCTGCGGCTATGGATGCGTTTATTTCCCCCTCTGAAGCTGGTAAAACCACGGTGATGGCCGGTATGGGTTTTTATGAAGGGGAATCCGCCGTCGGGGTCACTGCGACCCACCGTATGAATGTAAATGAAAACACCGATCTCTACGTCAACGGCGGGGTTTCCGTGACCTCAAATGAAACCGTTTTGAGCCGGGTCATGATCGGTACGGAATTTTAAATAGATGAAGGGGATGGGACGCAGAGTCAGGATCTTTTATTTTTTACTGGCCTGTGTTTTAACCGGTCCGGTCTTTTGTGAATCACTGGCTCCGCTGACACCCTTGGCACCGCAGGCGTCTTTGGCCGAATTGCGCTTTCAGAATCAGCTTTCGATTTCTGAAGAGAAAGCGAAAGATGTCATGGCGCTTCAACTGGGGGAGCCTTTTGACCCTGAAAAAATTCAGGCAGCTGCGGACAGGTTACACCAATACTACCGGAATTTATACCATCCCATGGCCCAGGTGAAATGGAAAGCTTTGCCATTTAAATCCCATGATCAGTTTTTGTTACTCGTTGAGGTGGTTGAGGGGCCCAAAGGCCGTCTGCAGGAGCTTCGATTCACGGGGAACGTGCAGGTGACTTCAGAGACCCTGCGCACAGTGGTGAAGACGGTTCCCCGGGACGGGGCCTGGCATCGTCTGATCCGCAAGGATCGCTTGAACCTTGATGCGCTGGAGATGGATCGTCAGGCCTTGCGGGAATTTTATCATCATCTGGGATACCCGGATATAGAAATCGGGATTCCGGTGTTGGAGAAACCTGCAGATTACCAGGGCTTTCTATTGACCTGGCCCATTCTCAAGGAGGGCAAGGCATACCGGATTGGTACCATCAGTTTTGAGGCTGGAAAATTACCGGAGGCTTCCGTTTTAGAAGAATTAATTCCTCTGGAACCCGGGGACCCCTACAATTCAAGAGCGCTTCGGAACATCCAGGTGAATTTTCAAAAATATCTTTTAGGGGAAGGCTACGCTTTTGCCACAGTGGATTTAATGCTGAGCCCCCGGGAAGATATGGGGTACATGGATATTACGTTTCAGGTGGATATGGGCCGGAAACCTCTCCTGAGAAAAATCAAGCTTCATGGCAATTCGCAAACATCGGATCATGTAATTCTCCGCGAAATAGAAATTCAGCCCGGCGAAGTTTTTGCGGGAGACTCCCTCTACGACACCAAAACCCGTATCGCACAGTTGCCCATGTTTTCACAGGTGGAGTTAACCTACGATGGCGATCTGCAATCGGAGTTCTTTGATTTAAATGTTCGGGTTCAGGAACGGAAAACCGGACGATTCGAAGTCGGGGTGGCATATGGAGAAACGGAGGAGGTGGCCTTTCTGGTTAATTTATTGGAGTCAAACCTTTCATTAAAGCCCCCCTTTAAAGGAGACGCCCTGTCCGGTCGGTTGAGTGCGAGTATTGCTTCCAGTTTATTTCGGGTGGAAGGCGCAATTGACAATCCGCGGATGGGAGAAAGTCACTGGGGTCTGAACAATCGCGTCTCTTATGAAGACAATCAAATCATCAGCGATTTTTATGATCAACGCAGTTTACATGCGCAAAGTATTTTGCACTACCCGCTCTCCGCACATCAGCTTCTGGGAGTAGGACTTTCGGGCACGTTCTATGACATTTACGGGATGGACCCGCTTCTGGCTGAAAGTCTATCCCCCGAAGATCAGGATGTCCGACTTACCTCGGTCCTTTCATACTGGGATTGGAACCGGACAGACCACCTTCTCCGTCCCACTTCGGGGGGAAGGCTCCGTGCCGGAGTGGAGTTGGGTACATCGGCTTTGGGTGGAAATGTGGATATGGTCCGTACCCGGCTAGATGCGGCCTATTACCTTCCGACATTTTTTGAGCAGGTGCTCAGTCTCGAATGCGGGGTTGAAAACTTGACCGGTTTCAGTTCCACAGAACGGATTCCCCTGCCGCTACGAATCTATCTGGGGGGACAACGCAATCTGCGCGGTTTTGATTACCGTTCGGTTTCTCCTGCAGGTCCGGAAGGCAATCTGGTGGGCGGGGAAGGGGCCTGGTGGGCAACCCTCGAATACCGAATCCCCACCTGGTATTGGCTGGATCTTGCGGTTTTCCTGGATGTTGGGGATGTGAGCTTGGACGCATATACCTTTAGTGGAGAAGGGGCGGTAAGCGATGCCGGGCTGGGGTTGATTGTCCGGGCGGATAACTTTCCTGTTCGTTTTGACATTGCCTCCCCATTGAATACATATGATTCTGACACTGTGAACACAACCGGTGATCTCCGTCTCTCGTTTTCTGCCGGATATCGTTTTTATTGAGGACCAAAATTTTGAAAATGACTTTTTTGATATGGGTTGTGGCCGGGTTCCTGATCGGTTCGGGATGTGCAAGCCACCCCTCCGGAGGGAAAGCAGATGAGGACAGCAAAATCTTCACGCTCGATTTGACCTCGGATCCCCCGGTGGCCAAACTCCGCACCGCACCGGATGCCGAGGTTTGGGACCGGATTAAAACGCCCGGGCAGTTAACCTTCCGGCTTACCCGGAAAACCAGTGGTGATTTCCTGGGAAAACTGGGGCTGGATTCGTGGCAGCCTGAAACCGAACTTTTTCAACCCTGGGCGGTCACTGAAACCAAGGATTCTTTTATCTTTGATACGCAGGAACTTTTGATGGTGAAAGAGGGATATGAAGCCCAACCTTTTTCCTATCAGTGGGAGGTGCCCAAAGACTTTCAAAACCGGGATGCCGAGGGAAAGAAAACCGGTGAAATCTCTTACCACCGTAAGCTGACGGTGGTTTTTCAAAACCCCATCCGACCGCATTTTACCCGTGAAATTCAGCTTCGTTCCCGTTCAGGTCCCATCAGTTTATATGCCGTGAATGCAAACGGGCAACCCGGCGAAAAAATCGCGGTTACCCCTTTGTCCTCCACGTTGAGCGTTGCGGCAGTGCGTTCCCCTGATGGGGAAATTAAGGATTGGAAAGTCTGGGACAACGAGGGGTTAAATTTGTGGACGATTTCAAAAGACGGGCTGGTAATGCTAAATGCCTTTTTGGTTTGCGAAAATTATAAGCCGGAAAAAATCACAAACTATGTCATGTTTAAATTGGCGTTGGAACAAAAAAGCTCGATTCAGGTCACCCTGCAAATGACCACTCCGACGGTACCTGAAACTGATTTTATTTTAGAACTGGATACCCTTCCCAGCGGTGCGGGTGTTTATGTGTTGAATGACGACAATACTTTGGGACAAAAACTGGGGGACCTTCCCGCGCAATTAAAAGTCGGGTTGGCTCAACAGGTGGAGAGATTGCCCGGCGGTGTTTATCAGCACAAAGACTGGATGCTCTGGGACCCCACAGGACTCTTCAAGATCTGGTCGGATGCGCAAGGCAACGCACAGATTGTTTTAAGTTGCACATTATTTCTGGAGGGCTTTTCCCCCGAGAATATTATTAAACCGGTGTTGGACCTGATCCCTGGAAAACCTTTTGTGCAAAAACGGGTATTAAATGTTCCGCTGTTAAAGCCCGAACAGGCGGCCGTCCGGGATAAAAATCGGCTTCAAGGCTTGGGTGTGAACCGGAAAATGGATGCGCAACCGACACCGAGACCCACGTTTATTTGGAAAGCGCCAGAGTAAGCCGGAACGACACATTTTTTGTGAGGGGTCTCCCGGAGTTTAGAATGCGGATGCCATATCCCGAAAGTATGGGTGCCGTTTCAGTGTTTACGACAGGTTGAATTCAAGGGTCGATGAAACTTCATCGCCATGTGCCTGGCCATCGAGTATGGCGCTGTGCGGTTTTAAAAAAAAGATTCATGATGGCCTGTCCGTCAATCGGTAGCTGATGTTATCGTTATCGATGGCGATGAATTTGCGTTTCTGTAATTCTTGAATGATTTGGGTGACTTCTTTTTCTTCAAGGGTCTTTTGAAAAAGGCTGTTGATGGAATTTCCTAAAGTTTTCGTTTTCCGGGGACGGGAAGTTCCTCTGCCAATCAGACTTTTGACAATGGCTTCAATCCTCTCATCTTGTGAAGAGGTGTTTGATATTTGAAGGAGGGGGATTTCCGATAAATCTTTCTCACGGAGCACCCAAATTTTTTCACTTTTCAGATGACGAACTAATGGATCGAAACCGGTGTCTTTTGAAATGATATGGAAAAATGCGGTGGGGTCTTTTTCCGAGAGTTGACCGATGTAATAGGCAATATGAAAATCCAACGCATTTTTTCCGTTTCCGGCGATGCGGATGTAGCGTCCCCGCTCCCCAAGTTTTTGTAAAGCTTCGGCCAATTGGATAGAAATGTTTTTTTGGGATTCACCGACAAAAACCAAAACCCTGAAATCATGTCCATGGAGCAATTCCAGATTTTTGGGTTGCACATTTTCAAAGTCGATCAGAATATAGTTTGTTTTCATATGGTATTTTCCGGAGATGCGTCGCGTCAATTAAGTTGTTTCATATCTTAAAGTCAACTTTGGAGATTTTTACCAGCTGTGTTTCCCTCTCGCCATTCCTTGAGATTCTGAAAAAAGAGGCGATGCTTTCTCCATGAAAAAACTACTTACGCGCTCTCAGGAGCGGATGCATTCTGAAACAGACTGGTTGGATAGCTTCCACAGCTTTTCGTTTGGGGGTCATTATGATCCCGGGCGTATGGGTTTCGGTCCACTACGGGTGGTGAATGATGATATTATCGCGCCGGGAAAAGGTTTCGGCATGCATCCCCACCGCGATATGGAAATTATCAGTCTGGTGTTGGAGGGGCAACTGGAACACAAAGACAGTATGGGAAATGGGCGGGTCATTCAGACCGGGGACATTCAATACATGAGCGCAGGCACGGGGGTGCAGCACAGTGAATTTAATCCTTCGGATACGGTGCCGGTACATTTGATGCAAATCTGGATTGAACCTTATGAAAAAGGGATGGCACCCCGATATGCGGATCAGCCGATTTTGGGAAAAGTGGACAATGAATGGAAACTGTTGTTGTCCCCTGACGGTCGGGACGGGTCGATGGAAATTCGTCAGGATGCAGAATTGCGATCACTACAACTTGGTGCCGGGAAGTGTATTGGCTATGCAACGGCAAATCGTGGCCGCGGTTTTTGGTTGTTTGTGATGGAGGGGGAGATTGAAGTTGCGGGGGAACATTTGAAAAAAGGGGATTCGCTTGCATTGAGCGGAATAAGCGATCTTGAAATGTCAACTGTGGGCCCGGAAAACGCAAACCTTCTGTTGTTCGATTTACCCGTTTAAACAAAAAATACATCGTAGATACAGATTTCTGTTTGCGTGTAAGTTGGTTTCGTCTATCATACCTATATGATACGCGCATTTAAAGACCACAGTATTCGTTCTTCCCGTTCTTTGGACGGGCTTTGGGATTTCCGTCCGGAAGTGGATGGGAAAAGCCGGGGAAAGTTTCCCCGGACCTATTCCCGCAAGATTCAGGTGCCTTCGGTTTGGGAGTCCTTTCCTGATCTTCGGGATTTCCGGGGAACCGCCTGGTACCGCAAGAGTTTCTCTGTGACGGAAGACTGCAATGTAAGATTGTTTTTCGGCGGGGTGAGCCACACGGGTAAAGTGTGGGTGGATGGAAAAGAGGTCGGGGAGCATTATGATGCCTTCACTCCCTGGGAAGTGGTGGTTCCGAATATGAAAGCCGGGGAGCACGATTTGGTGGTGGAGGTGGACAATACTTTCGGGGAACACAGTGCGCTGCATATCCCCAATGATTATTACACGTATGGAGGCATTACCCGTCCGGTAGAAGTTCAGCAGGTCCCGGATCAATATATTGAACATCTGTTTGCGGTGCCGAGGCTCTATCGGGGTAAATGGCAGTTGGATGTGCGGGTGCGGGTCAAAAATATCGGGGAAGAGGCCGCATTCGGGATGTTGAAAGTTCATGTCGCCTCCGAAGAATTGCTGCTCACCCTGCCGAAAATGGAGCCGGGCGACAGCGGTGAAATTTCCGGAACCCTGCGGAATCTTGCGGTGAAACCCTGGTCTGAAACCAGTCCACAGCTTTATGATTTACAGGCGGAATTGTGGGAGGAGGGGAGTTGCTGTGATGACATGGTGGATCGGGTCGGTTTCCGGGAAATCAAAATCAAAGGCAAAAAGCTGATGTTGAACGGGGAGGAGTTACACCTGCGCGGGTTCAACCGGCATGAAGATGCACCCATTTATGGATGCGCGGTTCCTCCGGCGTTAATGGCACATGATCTGGATTTGTTTAAAGACCTGAACTGTAATTTTCTGCGGACCTGTCACTACCCCAATGATCAACGTTTGTTGGATATGTGTGATGAGCGGGGGATTTACGTTTGGGAAGAAAGTCATTCACGTCAAACGCCTTTGGATGCGCCGAATTTCGAAGCGCAAATTCAGACCAACACCCGGGAGATGGTGGAAAACCACTACAATCATCCCTGTATTCTGATGTGGGGAAGTCTCAATGAGTGTGAGACCCGGACCGAAGATGGCGAAGAGGTTCACCGCCGGGTATTGGAGCAGTTAAAGTCACTGGATACTTCCCGCCCGGTCACTTATGCGGGTATGTGGCGAAAGGAAGACCGTTGTTTACCGTATGCGGATATCATTTCCTGGAACAATTACACCGGATGGTACGGAGGCGGCCCGGAAGATATCCGTGGAGATATTGATGACATGCTGGGTTGGCTGGACAGCAATGAAAGTGGTGGCAAAGGGAAACCTGTGCTGATCAGTGAATTTGGTGCGGGCGCCATTCCCGGTTGTCGGAATCCCCAGGCGGATTTATGGTCGGAGGAATATCAGGGGATCTATTTTGAAGAAGCGCTGAATGTATTCCTGCAACATCCGCGAATCAGTGGGGCGGCAATTTGGCAGTTCTGTGATGTCCGGGTGAGCAAGGAGCCGAATGACAGTGATTACAATTCCTACACCCCCATGGGCCGCCCGCGTTGCATGAACAATAAAGGGGTGGTGGATGAATACCGTCGCCCGAAGATGTCCTATCCGGTGGTGAAAGCCAAGATGGCTGCGGCCGTCAAGAAGCGGGGGAAGGTTTAAGGGTGGCATAGACATTCTTGTCTGTGATAGCCCACAGGGCTTCTCCAACTTTTTGCGGCTCTTCAAGCCGATCACCGACAGGAATGTCTGTGTTACTCCCCTTTCATGCTGGAGATAAAGGCATCCGCTTCGGCGATGGATTTTTCCATTTCAGCAATCAGAGAATTTACATCGGTTTGAATTTTCGCGGCTTCGCCCTGAATGCCGGCAATTGCCTGACTGTTCAGGTTGTGTTTTAAGTAAAGAACCTGGTCACCAAAGGTGCGCAATACCGGGTCCATGGAAGAGGCGGCAGAGCGCATGCTGGTGATTAATTTGTGGTACTGGGCCTGGGTTTCTTTCAGTTGACGTTCACTGTCTTTCTTGAATTCAGGGTTTGAGTACTGTTTCAGTTCATCTTTCCACTCTTTAAACAGGCGGTTGGCCACGTCATCGATGGAGGCAATGCGGTCGTTCACTTCTTTGGCCTGTTTCTTGCATTTGTCGTATTCTTTAGAAAGCTTGTTGTATTGCTTTTCAAGATTGCCGCCGTCGAAATTTACCACGGCGGAAAACTCTTCCAGGGCTGAGGTCATTTGATCTTTGGCGTCTTCCTGGGCATCGCGCCCGCCTTCCACCCGGTCCACCAGAATATCACGTTTTTCAAAACCGAGTTTTTCCATGCCGCCGTAATAAGCGGATTTGCAACCGACCAAGCTGATAAGGGCGAGAGAAAGGACCAAGAGTTTGTATTTCGTGTTTTTCATATAAAAGGGTTCCAAGTGGGAGTTAAGAACCTATTTTCATACTAAACCACGGAATTGCAAGTCGAGGCTTTGTTGATTGAATTTCGATTCTCTTT
Organism: uncultured Verrucomicrobiota bacterium; assembly: GCA_937127435.1. Lineage (GTDB taxonomy): Bacteria > Verrucomicrobiota > Kiritimatiellia > SS1-B-03-39 > UBA6053 > UBA6053. The sequence goes on from CAKZLZ010000060.1 coordinate 53,693, forward strand.
GCCGGAGAGGGCCACCATGGGGGTAAAGGGGCTCTGATGCAGGGAGGGGAGCTGCCTTCTATAAAACAAGCTTGAAAACCCTCGCCTCCTTCTTGACCTTGGGACGCATTCGGGGTAGCTAACCCGCATGAACGAACGTACCCCGGATCTGGACCATGTGGACGTCACTTATGTGGCGAATCTTGCGCGTATTGAACTCTCTGCGGAGGAAACGGAAAAGTTCCAGAAGGAACTGGATACCGTGGTCGCGTATATCCATCAACTGAATGAATTGGATTTGGAGGGGATTGAGCCCATGTCCCATCCGCAACCCAGAGAAAATGTATTGCGTGAAGACATTCCGGTGGAAGGTCCGGATCCTGAATTGTTGTTGAACAATGCCCCGGCGCGGGTGCAGGATTTGATTCGGGTCCCACAGATGATGGAGGATGCGTAATGGATAGCGGATCGAAGAACTCTTTGGCGCATAAAAATATTCGTGAGTTGCAGGCCATGATGGAAAATGGGGAGTGCACCTCGCGGGAGATTGTGGAAGCGGTGGCCGCCCAAATTGAAGCGGTGGATGGTGGAATCAATGCTTATTTGGAAGTGAACAAAGAAACGGCACTGGTGGATGCGGACGCGGCGGATGCCCGTCGGGCGGCCGGCGAAACCGGTCCGCTGTTGGGAATTCCGGTGGCAATTAAAGATTTATTGAATGTGAAAGGGCAGTCCTGCCGTTGCGCCTCCAAAATTTTGGAAGGTTTCACCTCTCCTTATGACGCCACTTCGGTGGCGAAACTCCGCGAAGCGGGTGCGATTCCTTTTGGCCGGGTGAATATGGATGAATTTGCCATGGGCGCCTCCACCGAGCATTCTGCCTACGGGGTGACCCGGAATCCCTGGAACCTGGATCATGTGTCCGGCGGATCCAGCGGCGGTTCGGCCGCGGCCGTGGCGGCCAACACTGCGATTGTTTCTTTGGGATCCGACACCGGTGGTTCGGTGCGCCAGCCCGCTTCTTTTTGCGGTTGTGTCGGGTTAAAGCCCAGTTATGGACGGGTCAGCCGATATGGATTAACCGCTTTTGCCAGCTCTTTGGATCAGGTAGGGGTTTTATCTAAATCCGTGGCGGATGCGGCGGATACTTTATCAGTGATTGCCGGCCACGACCCCCGCGACAGCACCAGTGATCCGGTGGCGGTACCTGATTACGCGGCGGCTCTGGGTGAAGACCTGAGCGGAATGAAAATCGGGGTGGCGGAAGAATTTTTCGGGGAAGGCGTCGATCCGGAAGTGGCCGCATCGGTACGGGCGTCGATTGATCAGTGCGTGGCGCTGGGTGCCGAAGTGGTGCCGGTCAGTTTCCCCCATCTGAAGTATGCGGTCAGCATCTATTATATTTTAGCGCCGGCGGAAGCCTCTGCCAACCTCTCACGCTTCGATGGCATCCGTTACGGCAACCGGGTGGAAGCCGAGGATCCGGTGAGTCTGATGTGTAAAACCCGGGATGCGCATTTCGGGGACGAAGTCAAACGCCGCATTCTGCTGGGAACCTACGTGCTGAGTTCCGGTTATTATGATGCCTATTATGTAAAAGCCCTCAAAGCCCGGGCCTTGATTAAGCAGGACTTTGATAAAGTCTTTGAGCTTTGCGATGTGTTGATGTCACCCGTGGCACCCACCACGGCTTATCCCGTTGGGGCAGGTGCCCAGGATCCCATGGCCATGTATTTGGGTGATATTTGCACCATTCCCAGTAACCTTTCCGGAGGTTGCGGACTTTCCGTTCCCTGTGGCATGAGTGAAGCCGGACTTCCCATCGGATTACAGATCCTCGGCCCTGCCTTTGCGGAAGAGCGGATTCTCCGAGCCGGACATGCCTATGAAATGGCCCGGGGTGCGCTTCCCAAACTCCCCGCGCCAAACTCTGATTCCAAATCTTTACTTTCCGATCAGCTATAATGAAATACCTTCCTACCATCGGACTTGAAACGCACGTTCAACTCAATACCCGCACCAAAATTTGGTGTGGATGCAAAGTGGATTCGGCCTCGGAACCCAATACCAATGTTTGTCCGGTGTGCATGGGCTATCCGGGATCTTTGCCGGTGTTGAATGCGGAGGCGGTGCGCAAAACCGTTCAAACGGGATTGTTACTTGGATGCAAAATCGGGTTGCGGAGCAAGCATGACCGCAAAAGCTATTTTTATCCGGATATGCCCAAGAATTATCAGATCACCCAGTACGATGAACCCCTTTGTTTGGGTGGATCTCTGGATATTGACGTGAACGGCGTAAAGAAAACGGTTCATATTAACCGGATTCATTTGGAAGAGGATGTGGGCAAGTCCACGCATTTACGCGGTTCCAGTGGTGTGGATTATAACCGGGCGGGAACACCGTTGATGGAAATTGTGACGGAAGCGGATATGCACAGTGAAGATGAAGCTTTCGCTTATTTGACCGCCCTGAAGCGCATTTTACAGTACGGTGGCGTCAGTCACTGCAATTTGGAGCAGGGGAATATTCGCTGTGATGTGAATATATCGGTGGCGGAAGAGGGCAGTGACACGCTGGGGACCAAAGCTGAGATTAAAAACATGAACACCTTCCGCGGAGTTCATCGGGCGGCGGCTTATGAAATTAAGCGTCAGATTCGTGCGGTGGAAACGGGCACGCCTTTGGTGCAGGAAACCCGGCGTTGGGAAGATGACCAGGGTATGACCACGTCGATGCGCAGCAAAGAAGATGCGCATGATTACCGGTATTTCCCCGATCCCGACTTAGCGGTGATCCGGTTGACGGAAGCCCAGGTGGAAGCCTGGCGGGCGGATTTGCCGGAGTTGCCGGAAGCCAAGCGTTTGCGTTTCGTGGAAGCGCTCGGACTGCCCGAATATGATGCCGGCGTATTGGTGGCGGATGTGGAAGTGGCGAATTATTTTGAAGCGGTTTGTGCGGCGGCAAATGGCAATGCCAAATCGGCCAGTAACTGGGTGATGACCGAAGTCATGCGGGTGCTTTCCGAAAGCGGAATTGATGCCTCAGAGTTAAATGTGTCCGCCGATGCGCTGGGAAAACTCATTTTATTGGTCGATAAAAAAGTTCTGAACAATTCCAAGGCCAAAGAAGTATTTGCGGTGCTCTTGGAGGAGGGGGGCGACCCGGATACCATTGTAAAAGACAAAGGATGGGCCCAGGTCAGTGACAGCTCCGCGTTGGAAGGCTTTGTGGACCAAGTGATTGAGGAAAATCCTTCGGTGGTGGAGGACTATCGCGGAGGCAAGGGCGCGGCCCTGCAATTTCTTATGGGACAGGTTATGCGTCTCAGTAAAGGCAAGGCCAACCCGAAAATGGTTCTGGAACTGCTCAAAGAAAGACTTGCCTAAGCCCTCACGGATGTTTTAGTTTTGGCCATGCGTTTTATTTTCTATCTACCCAAGGATGAGTTTTGACACCTAAGGACGAATACACACTCGAAACCCTCCGTTCCGCCGGACTGATTGATGATGCGATCGCTGAAAAAGCTGCGTATCTGGCTGACGAAAAAGGAATGGATGTTACTGAAGTTCTTGAAGAATCGGGAATGATCACCGGGGAGGAAATTACCCGGGCGATTGCTGAACACTACGGAATGGAAATGGTTTCATTACGGGACATGGACATCGATCAGGAAGTGGTGGACGCCATGCCTGCGGAAATTGCCCAGCGGTACGGCGTCATTCCGGTGTATAAACGGGGGAATGAATTAACGGTGGCCATCTCGGATCCCCAGGACATGGACACGCTCGACAGCCTTCGTTACACTCTTCCTTATGACGTGGTGCCGATTGTCGCTTCGGAACGTGAGATTAAATCCTCCATCAATTTATTTTATTCCGGGGGGATGACCCGCGCCGGTTCCGCATTGCAGGAACTCACCGAAGCGACGATTTCCGGGATTGCGGCGGACGATACCGAAGCCTTGTTCGGGGATGCCGAAGAAGCCACAGAAGAAGATGCGCCGATCATCAAATTGGTCAGTTTGATTATTATTGAAGCTTTCCGCAAACGGGCGTCGGATATTCATGTAGAACCCATGGAAAAAAAACTTCGGGTGCGCTACCGTATTGACGGGGTGTTGCAGGAAGTGGAAAGTCCGCCTAAACGTCTTCAATCCGCGATTTTGCAGCGTATTAAGATTATGGCCAACATGAAAATCGCTGAAAAGCGGGTGTGTCAGGACGGCCGTATTCAGATCAGTGTAATGGGACGGGAACTTGATTTGCGTGTGTCCGTGGTGCCTACCAACCATGGTGAATCCGTGGTTATGCGTATTTTGGATAAAGAAAGTCTGCGTCTCGGTTTGCCTGAGTTGGGATTCTTTACCGATGACCAGCAAACCTTCAGAAGTCTGATTCAGTTGGCGGACGGGATTGTGTTGGTTACCGGGCCTACCGGTTCCGGTAAAACCACGACCCTGTATTCCTGTTTGAATGAAATCAACACCTCCGACCGCAAAATCATTACTGTGGAAGATCCGGTGGAATATCAGTTGAGTGGTATTAACCAAGTGCATGTGCGTGCGGACATTGGTCTGACTTTTGCGGCGGCGCTGCGCTCCATTTTACGTCAGGCGCCGAACATTGTGATGATCGGTGAGATTCGAGATATGGAAACGGCGGAAATTGCGGTAAATGCCTCGCTGACCGGACATTTGGTGTTCAGTACCCTCCACACCAACGATGCGCCGAGTGCGGTGACCCGTTTGATAGATATCGGCGTAAAACCCTTCCTGGTGGCTTCATCGCTGCGCGGCATTATGGCCCAGCGGTTGGTGCGTAAAATTTGCAGCAAATGTGCAGAAACCTATAAACCCACCGATCGTGAATTGCGATCACTGGGCGCTTTGGCCGGACAGGTGGAGGATGTGGAGCTTACCCGGGGCGCGGGATGTCAAAGTTGTGCCTACACGGGTTATGCAGGCCGGATTGGTATTTTTGAGATCTTTCTGATTACTGAAGAAGTGCAGCATTTGATTTACGAGCAAGTGAACTCCAGTGAGTTGCGGAATAAAGCCCGTGAGTTGGGGATGCGTACCCTCCGGGAAGATGGATTGCGTAAAGTGATTGCAGGCCAAACGACCCTGGCCGAAGTTTTCCGGGCCACTTTAGGAGATGTAGACTAATGACGACACCCGCTGGCGAAATTACTATGGAAGACCTCCTCACCATTGTGGTGCAGGAAGGGGCCTCTGATTTACATATTGAAGTTGGAAGCCCCCCGGTTTTACGGATTCATGGGCACTTAAATCCTCTGGAAACCGAGGAGTTGAGACCTGAAGATACGGATCGATTGATGCGTGCGGTCACTTCAGAGGATTATGTGCGTCAATTAAGTGAAACCGGAGGCGCGGATTTTGGATTTGGATTCCAGGATTTGGCCCGGTTCCGGGTAAGTATTTTTAAACAGAAGGGCAGTGTGGGCATGGTGCTCCGGCAGATTCCCAATGACCTGCTTACGCTGGAACAAATCGGATTGCCTCCGCAGATCAAAGAATTGTTGTACAAACCGAAAGGTTTGGTTTTGGTGACGGGTCCTACCGGTTCCGGTAAATCCACGACCCTCGCCAGTATGATCAATGTGATCAATGAGGATCGTGACTGTCACATTATCACGGTGGAAGATCCCATCGAGTTTTATCATGAACATAAACAAAGCTTGGTGATTCAGCGCGAACTCGGCGTGGATGTGGGTTCTTTCAGTAAAGCCCTGATTGCTTCTTTGCGTCAGGATCCGGATGTGATTCTGGTGGGGGAAATGCGGGATTTGGAAACCATGGAAGCTGCGATTTCCGCGGCGGAAACCGGTCACCTGGTTTTTGCCACCTTGCATACCACGGGTGCCGCCCGTACGGTAGACCGGATTGTGGATGCTTTCCCGACCAATCAACAGGAACAGATTCGCACCCAGTTGTCCTCCACCCTGGAAGCCGTGATTTCACAGGTGCTCTTGCCCCGGACAGATAAAGAAGGGCGGGTGGCGGCCTTTGAAATCATGATGACCACCCCCGGTATCCAGGCCCTGATTCGCGATAACAAAACCTTCCGGATTACGTCGGACATTCAGACCGGTGCCCGCAAGGGAATGGTGACGCTGGACACATCCCTGCTTACGCTTTACCGTCAAGGGATCATCAGCTTTGAAAATATGTTGTTAAAGGCAAATGATCCGGAATCTCTTGCCCAAAAAGTCCACTCCGGAAACTAATTCCCCCTAAAACGCTTATGTCTGAACTTACTCATATTGACCAACTACTCGACCACCTTCTGCAACACGATTATATCAGTGCGGCGCAGTCGAACGATGTCCTGGACGAACACAATCGAACCGGACGTGCGGTGCGGCAAATCATTTTGGACATGGAAATCATGTCCGAAGATGACCTGCTTGAACAAATGGCATTACTCATGGGTGTACGGGTCCTGGATTTAGGCAGGCATAATCTGAATATGGATCTGGCCCGGAAGTTGCCCTCATCTGTTGCCCGGATGTATAACTTGGTTCCGGTCAATATGGATGCTGTTTCCATTGAGTTGGCGACATGCGATTTTGTACCGCCGGAAGTGGTGGATGAACTTCGTTTCGTTTTGGCCATGGATGTTGAATTCGTGGTCTCCCGCGAGCGGGATATCAAAGATCATCTGGTGCAGTTCTATGCAGAAGATTCAGATGATTCGGTAGGGCACATGTTGAGTGAGCTGGAAAGCGAATTGGAAGATGCGGGAGAATACGGGGCAGGGACCACCAACTTGACCGAAGAAGATCTCTCCAGTTCTGCCAATGCGGCTCCGGTGATCCGGTATGTGAATTTGGTTTTATATCAGGCGGTACAGGACCGGGCATCGGATATTCACTTTGAGCCTTTTGAACATGAATTTAAAATCCGTTACCGGGTGGATGGTGCGCTGTATGAAATGGCGCCGCCGCCCAAGCATTTGGCATTGCCGGTGATCTCCCGTATTAAAGTCATGTCCGGATTGGATATCTCTGAACGCCGTTTGCCGCAGGATGGACGGATTCAGTTGAATATTGCCGGCCGCCCGGTGGATTTCCGGGTATCCACGCTTCCCACCCAATTTGGTGAGTCCGTGGTACTCCGTGTATTGGACCAGAGTGCGGTAGGTCTGGAATTGGAACGTTTGGGCATGCCGGACGATGTGTATAATAATTTCAGTGAAGACATCATGATGCCCAACGGGATTATTCTGGTGACGGGGCCGACCGGTTCCGGAAAAACCACGACCTTGTATGCGGCTTTGGGACGCCGGAACGAAGTGGGGGTGAAGATTCTCACCGCGGAGGAACCGGTGGAGTACGACATCGACGGGATTGTGCAGATCAATGCCAATCACCGGATTAATCTTACCTTTGGTAGTATTCTCCGTGCATTCCTCCGTCAGGATCCGGATGTGATTTTGGTGGGGGAAATCCGGGATTTGGAAACCGCGCAGATTGCGATTCAAGCTTCACTCACCGGTCACTTGGTTTTCAGTACCCTGCATACCAATGACTCTTCCGGAGCCGTTACCCGAATGGTGGATATGGGATTGGAACCCTTCCTTATTGCATCCACCCTGCAGTCTGTAATGGGAACCCGTTTGGTAAGAACAATTTGTAAAGAATGCCGCACACCTTATGCGCCGGATGACCTCCAAATAAAATCCTTGGGCTTAACCCGGGATGTTATCGGAAGCAATGAGTTTTATTATGGGGCCGGATGTGAAAATTGTCACGATACGGGCTATCATGGCCGGCGTGGCATCTATGAATATTTGAAGGTGACAGACCCGATTCGGACCATGATTACTGAACGACGTCCTACCGTTGTGCTTCGCGACCGTGCGCGTGAATTGGGAATGCGCACCTTGCGGGAGGATGGAATCCGGTGTATTCTGGATGGATTCACCACCATTGAAGAAATTGTAAAATACACTTAATCCCCAATCAATTACCTTGAATAAGCACTGGGTTATCCAGTAAGGTCGGAGAATAATGATCACGTTAAGGAAACCTGCATATGCCAAAATATAAATTTGTTGCTGTAGACCAGAAAGGCAAAGAATACACCGGAAATCTGGAGGCGGCCGACGAGTCGGGTGCAGAAGCAAAGCTGAGAGAAAAAGGTTTGTTTCCTACTTCCGTAACTCCTGCGGGTGGCGGATCCAAGGCCGCATCCGGTAAAGGAAAAGGGAAAGGCAGTAAAAAGCCTGCTGGGTCCAATGCAAATTTGCAAAAAGAAATTCAAATGCCTTCTTTTATGCAAAAAGTTTCTCCGAAGCAATTGATGGCATTTACCCGCCAGTTGGCCACCTTGGTGAATGCGGGATTGCCTTTGGTGAGGGGCTTGCAGGTATTGGGACGTCAGGAAAAAAATCCTTTGCTGAAAAAATCCCTGCGTGAAATGTCAGACTCGATTGAAGGCGGTAGTAACTTTGCCGAAGCTTTGGTGCAACATCCCAAGATTTTTGACAAATTATATGTCAACATGGTGAAAGCCGGTGAAGTAGGGGGGGTACTCGATAAAGTACTGCTCAGCCTGGCTGAGTTTATGGAGAAGGTTCAGAAGATTAAGAACAAGGTCAAGGGGGCGATGATTTACCCGATCGTGGTTTTGTCTCTCACGATGTTGATTCTCGCATTTTTGATGATTGTCATTATTCCGAAATTCCAAAAGATTTTCGAAGATATTATGCAGGGGAAACCCTTGCCCTGGTTAACCCGGCAAGTGGTTATTTTCTCCGAAAACTTTGTGGTGATTGGCCCCATTATCGTGGTGGTGGTGATCCTGTTGAGTATCGCACTCAAATTTGCCAAAAAAACCCAGAAAGGGGCTTATGTCATTGATTGGGTCAAACTGCGTATGCCGTTGTTTGGATCGTTGTTTATGAAAAGTGCCATTGGCCGCTTTAGCCGTACCCTGGGTGAGCTGATGGACTCCGGAGTACCGGTATTGCAAGCGTTGACCATTGTGGGGGAAACCTCCGGTAATGCCGTGGTGGAAAGCGCGATTCATGAAGTGCATGATGCCGTAAAGGAAGGTGAAAACATCGCGCCCACTTTGGATTCCACCAATATTTTCCCCCCCATGGTGATTTCCATGGTGGAAGTAGGGGAAGAAACCGGTGAGCTGCCCCAGATGCTTAAGCGGATTGCGGACAATTTTGACGATGAAGTTGATAATGCGGTGGCAGGCTTGACGTCAGTAATTGAACCTTTGCTGATTGTTTTCCTGGCGGTGATTGTAGGTGCAATTGTGATTGCGCTCTTCTTGCCGCTTATCGGAATTATCGAAGGACTGAATACCCAGTAATCATGGGGATCAGCCTGAAACCGCAGACCCGTCAGTTGCCTGGCGGGTTTGTTGTTTTCTGAGTCGGGCTCCGCTGCCTTTGCCTTGCCCCCGGATAGGAATTTCGTTTAGGGATAGAGTATGTTATTATTATTTCCGGTTCAAACCGAAGTGGTTTTCCTGCGCTGGCCGTGGATGAATTTTTGCCTGATTGGCTGCTGTGTTCTTTCCTACATTTGCCTGAATATATTCGGGATTGGGTATCCTGTGTTTGCCGAAATGGTCCTGCAGGGCTGGTCTCCCTACGGACTGTTAGGGCATATGTTCTGCCATGCCGGATTTCTTCATCTTTTCGGAAACATGGTTTTTCTATGGGTGTTCGGAAATGCGTTAAATGAACGGATGGGACAACTCCGGTATTTACTCTTCTTTCTGTCGGCGGGTGTCTTTGCCGGCGTGGTTCACTTATTCATGGACGGAGGCACTGCCATCGGAGCAAGTGGAGCCGTGAACGGGGTGGTCGGGGCCTATCTCATTTTGTATCCCACCAATCGTATCAGTTGTTTCTGGCTCCTGTTCGTGAGAGGAGGTGTGATTCAAATTTCAGGATACTGGCTCATAGGATTTTGGTTTGTTCAGGATGTGTTGGGCGCCGCCGGCGGAGGCGGATATATTGCCTATTGGGCGCATCTTGGGGGGATTTTTTATGGGGTTGCAATCGGGACATGGCTTCTGAAAACAGGAAAAGTGTCGTTAAGTCATTTTGACAATCCGGATCTGCTTACTTTGCTGAAGCTGCAATCGTCTCAAAAGGAAACCGAAGTGGCTTCCGACCTCATGCCTGGAGAAATGGGGTTTGACTGTCCGGAATGCGGAAAGCCGCAACGTGTCCGGGAAAACCAATTGGGCGAATCGGTAAAGTGCTGGTCATGCCGCACCGTGATACAGCTCGAAGAAGAGGTATGAAAGCTACTTGCCCGATTGGGCCAATGATTTGATTTTTTGGGCTTTCTCAAAATGATCAAGCTGGTGGGTGAGAATCCACCATTCCGCGACCTCCATCAGCGCTTCAGGATCATTATTTTTATTTGAGAAGAATGCATAGAAAGACAACCCGACATTTTCACCCTTGTCTGCGATTTTTTTATCACAAATCTCAATGATTTTTGTTCTGAACTGTGCTCTCATCTTATAATATTACACCTACATAAAGAATGGGGGAGGCTAACGTACTTTTACCCTCGCCGGAAAGCAACTTCCCTGACAAATAACACTTGCATTGCAAAAAAGAATGAGGTATACGTGCGTATACATCATTAAAAAAGGAACAGTTATGGCCGCCAAAAAACAAAAAGTCTCGGAACCTACAGGGAATATTGACAACTTAATCGCGCAGATCACCAAGCAATTCGGGGAAGGGTCGATTATGAAATTGGGGGAGGAAGAAGTCAACTCCCGTAAAATTCCCAGTATTTCAACGGGTGCCTTAACCCTGAATATTGCCTTGGGCATCTGCGGGGTGCCGCGTGGCCGGGTGGTAGAAATTTATGGCCCTGAATCTTCAGGGAAAACCACCTTGATGTTGCACATTGTCGCCAACGCCATGAAGGCGGGTGGATCCTGTGCGTTTATTGATACCGAGCATGCTTTGGATCCTGAATATGCGAAGAAAATCGGAGTGGATTTGGACAATCTGTTGGTTTCCCAGCCGGATTCCGGTGAAGAGGCGCTGAACATCTGTGAAGCCTTGGTGAAATCCGGTGAATTGGATGTGGTGGTTTTGGACTCAGTCGCCGCCTTGGCACCCAAAGCGGAATTGGATGGTGAAATGGGGCAGAGTCATGTGGGTCTGCAAGCCCGTTTGATGTCACAGGCACTTCGTAAATTGACGGGATCAATTAACCGCTCGAAGACCTGTGTATTGTTTACCAACCAGATTCGTGAAAAAGTGGGCGTGATGTTCGGTTCTCCCGAAACCACGCCGGGTGGACGCGCACTGAAATTCTATGCATCCGTCCGTATGGACATTCGTCGTATCGCCACCATCAAAGACAACACGGGGGTCGCGGTAGGAAGCCGCGCCCGGGTGAAAGTGGTGAAAAATAAAGTGGCGCCTCCCTTTACCGAAGGCGAATTTGATATTCTCTATGCGGAAGGTATCAGCTGGGAAGGATCCATCCTTGATGCCGCCATGGACCTGAACCTGATTGAACGCCGGGGTTCCTGGTTGTCGTTGGACGGGACCCAGTTGGGGCAGGGGCGTGACGCCGCCCGTGAAGTGCTTCGGGAAAATAAAGAGATGCAACAAATGCTGGTCGATCGGGTTTTTGCGGCCATCGAAGAAAAGAAAAACGCAGGCAAAAAGAAAAAGTAACACAGGCATTCTTGTCTGTGATAGGGAAGCGTCTCGACGCTTCCCTTTTTCATTTTGAGGGAAAGGCTTGCACCTTTCCCTGTCCCAGACAGGAATGTCTGGGTTACGCTTCACGAAGCTCTATCCGTGTGCCCGGGCAGAACCATGCCTACGGCAGACTGAGGTTCCCCCAGTTCGCGGACAGTGGCGGGGCTTAGAGAATTTTGATACTGTATTTAGTGCTTGAGTTCAAGCGG
>CAKZLZ010000061.1 GCA_937127435.1 uncultured Verrucomicrobiota bacterium
CTTGAACCGACGACCTCATCCTTACCAAGGATGTGCTCTACCAACTGAGCTACGTGGGCCGGTTTTGTCAGAAATTTTCACCTCCCGGGAACATGGCGACGAATCGCACAGTCTCGGTACATCGGATACGAAATCTGTTCATCCCGAGCCCGTCTCACCGATAAAAGCAAGTCGGGGTTTGGAAATGAGCGCGCACCTTAATCAGGATTTTTCCCGTTTGTCAAAGGGCATCTGTAACTTTTTTGGTTTTTCTTTCACAATCTCCCGGATGCAGACGGTCCCGCTCATTTACCGGATTAATAGGGTGTCGATCCATTGCACTCATAAAACCACGTCAATCTTGAATAAACGTTTCGCAAAAGTAAACGATTCGCCTGCCTTTTTACCCAATAAAACCTGGGCAATAGGTGATTGAAGGGTCACAAGTTGAATGTTTTCACCTTCATACATAACCTCTTCCCCACCCCCTACCGGAACCAGCAAATACACCTGCTGCCCCCCGTTTTGCTCTTCCACACGTACCAGAGCGCCCATTTGCACCCCCTCACCTTTTGCAAAGGTTTTGGGTTTGTACACCCGTAATTTCGACAACACCTCCCGCATTTCCGCCACTCTTTTGGCCTGACCGCGCGCTAAATAAGAAGTTTCCAAAGAAAAAGTCTCATATTTGCTTCGTGCACGGTGCTCCGCATCCGTCGCCAAAGAGGCCGAAGCTTTCGCCGCAGTCTCTAAATCGTGCACCTGCTTTTCAAATTTCAGCACACAGGTTTTAAGGATCTCTGTTTTCATATGCCCTTACCTCAATGGATTGGGTACAGAGAATACAAGGTTATAGTGGAAGAAGGAAAGATCCCCTACGGCCCCATCTCCTGCAATAATACATGCAGTTGCTTGTGGTCAGGCATGACGCGGCAATATTTTTCCGCCAATTCCAAGGCCCGGGCTTCATTCCCGATTCTTTTCTCAAGCGTCACCCACAAATACACCACGGCCATCGCATCCGTCTCCTGATCATCCGACCAAAGGGTCTGCGCCTCATCCTCCAACACCTCCAGCGCTGGACGGACCTGCATCATGTATTCAGCCGCTTGTTGAAAATCCCCCCTGGCACACTCCAACAACGCCTGCTGTGCGGCATTCCCATTATCAATCAGCCCCTGCTCGCCCATAGATCTCGCCTTTTTCACATTTAAAAGTCCGCGCATGAGATACAGTTCAAAAGAATGGGGATTGTTCTGCAGCCCCTCTTCAATAAAATCCGCAGCGGCGCTCACGTCCAATTGCTGAATCCAAAAGGCCCCCACTTGATACCCCCGCACATAATGAGGATCAGCCAGGGTCATCATTCGAAACAAAGGGACCACTTCCACATCTCTGGCCAGTTGATGCGATTCGCCGGGAGCCTGCCAGGGTTTAATTTGACGGTGAAGGTTCCCCAGCCAGGACCGGTAATCTTTTTCCGCCGTCGGAATCACGGTTATCACTTCGTGTTCATGATCGTGGTGAGGATCACCATCGTGGTCGTCATCGTGGTCTCTTTCGTGATCGTGACCGTGATCGTGGTCATGCGTTTCATCTTCACCTTCGATATGCGCCATCCCTGTATCGGTTAGCATATCGGAGGTATGCGAATGCTCTTCGTGGTTGTGGGGCAAAAACGCGACCCCGTAGTGCATAAAGTTTTCTGTTTGCATGTAAAACATGTCGCTCAAATTTGTCCTGAATTCTCCCAGCATGATTCCCAATGCACTCTGTTTGACCTCCGCCTTGCTTTGCAGACGCTGTGAGGTTCCCCCTGTATATGTACGCGGTTGAACCTTGGCAGACAACAGCGCCACGAGACACCAGAGGAGTATGATTTTGATGAGATCCGTCTTCTTCATAGCATCCTCCGCACAAAAAGCCCCCGGGCCCAGGTCAGACAAAGCAGGATCCACAGAATCACATAAATCCACATCCACAGCGTATCCCCGAGAGACATTGCCGGAATCCCGTCTGTAAACCGGGTCGCCAGATCCACTCCCCCAAACCGGGGCACCCCATAAAGCAGGGGCCACTTTGCCGCCCCCCACTGGTAAAAGGCTTCACCACAGAACAGCAGCCCCACCACTGTCACATGGGAAACCCCACGGGGCAAAGCCAGGCTCACCGCCAGGGCAAAAGCCGAAACCCAAGCCAACAGCAAAGGCTGAAACAGCAACAATTGCAGCAGCATCCCCCCCGACAAATTCGGAACCGCCGGCGCACAAAACCACGCCAATAGAAAAAAGAGGATATACACCATCAACCCGCCCAAACTACAGGCCATCCATTTTCCCAGCATCAAATTCATCCGGTCCAGCGGCTTTGCCAGCAGGGGATAAATCGTCCGGTTCTCAATCTCAGAGGGAAACTGGCGCAAGGCCAGGCAGGCCGTAAGCAACTGGGACAGGATCCCCGCCAAATAAAGACCCAGATTCAACATAAAAGAAGCCGCCCCCGGACTCTCCATCCCTTGCTGCCGAAGCCCCATGGATATGAGGGCGTAGATCCCCATCACCAACAACAGGATCCACAACATTTGACGTCGCAGAAGTTCAATCATCACGCCCCGAATGATCCAGCCCCATTGCGAAAACTTTTTCACAGCTCCCTCCGTTTAAAAATCATAAATGACAGCAAAATATATCCGGCGCTAAACAACAAGGCATAGCCTGTCATTTGCGCAAGCACCCACCAGGGCAAGGCCCCCCAAACATCTCCATGCACGTTTTTTTCTGAAAGATCAAACAACATGAATTGCGGCAAGACCCAGGAGGTCATTCGAATAACAAAGCGGAGCATTCCGTCCGCGCTCCCGTAGATTTGATTCGAAAAAGTCACCCAGGCGGAAGAGAGAAGGTATATCAAACTTCCGAAAGTAATTGCCGCATCCAAATTCACCAAAATGGACAGTAAAAAGCACATACTGACGATCACCAGCAGCATCTCAACCTGCAAGAGACTGTGTTGCAAAAGTAACATCGGATAGATCGGTGCCCCCATCGACAAACTGCCGAAGATATAAATCATCAGAAACAGCCCGAAGCAAAAAATTCCCGCTCCCCACACCCCCAACAATTTCCCGACAATAAAAGTTCCCCGGTGAAGCGGCCGGGCCAACAAAGGATAAATGCTCCGGGTCTCAAACTCGCGCGGAAGCTGCCGGGAGGCCAGTACGATGACCGTAAACGTCGTGGCCAGACTCATCAGGTGAAGCGTGGTCTCCCGATAAAATTTGCTCAAAGATTCCAACCCGAAAAAACGCACCTGCGCCAGCGCTGCGATCAAGCCGCAACTGATCAAAACCATCACATAGATTTCTTTGCGGCGGATCGCTTCCAGCCAGACCCCGCGGGCCACCAAAAACAGTTGCCGGCAGATCACCCCCCCGCCCTCACGGTTTCAATAAAATACGCCTCCAGTGAGCGGCCCCCGCAATCCGCCTGAACTTCCTCCAAAGACAAATCCCGAATCAATTCGCCCTGGTGGATCATAAGAACCCTGTCACACAACGTTTCCACTTCACCCAGTTCATGCGAACTGAAAAATACCGTCCGCCCCTCCGATTTCAGTTCCTGAAGGATGACCCGGAGATCGTGACGCCCCACGGGATCCAACCCGGAGGACAATTCGTCAAAAATCAATAAATCCGGTTGCCCGATTAAGGATTGGGCAATGCCCAGACGCTGTTGCATCCCTTTGGAAAAATGTTTTAACAGCACCTCCCCCTTTCCCCCTAACCCCACTTTTTCCAACATCGCAGGAATCCGCTCACGCAACTCTCCGCGGGTCAACCCGCTCAAGCCCCCGTACAATTCCAAGAGTTCTCTCGCCTTCATAAAGGGATAATACAGGGCCACCTCCGGTAAATATCCAATCCGCTGGCGACTGGCCGTACTCCCCGCTTTTTCGCCCCATACATTCACGCTCCCGGCATCGGGAAAGCGAAACCCCATCATCATTTTCAAAGTCGTGGATTTTCCGGCGCCGTTCACCCCGACAAAACCCACACACTCACCCGCCTTCACTTCAAAAGACAGATCTTTCAATACTGTGGTTCGCTGTTTCCCTTTTCCATACCCCGCCACCAAATGCTCTACTTTTATCACCGGTTCTGATGTGTTTGTCTTCGTCATCGCGTTAAGCATCTCCTTCACTTTTCAAATCCTGTTCAAAAAATTTCGCATGGGCATGCGTACAAATTTTGTCCGCTTGCAACAGCTCGGCTTCGACCTCGTAAATTGTCCGGTAGCGGCGTTCCACCCAAACCCGAATTGTGACCGGCATGCCAACTTCCACCGAAGACCGGTACCTTAAATTCAGTTCGCAAGTCGCCGCAAATACACCTACGCCCATTAAGGCACAGGTCATAGCCTGGTCAATTAAAAAGGATTGCAAGCCCCCATGAACCATCCGGTTAAAACTGGTCATTTTTTCTGTAAATGTCACCTGCGAAGTCAACACCCGCTCATCCTCCAGCTTAAAGTCCAGTTTAAATTCCGGATGCAAATAAGCCATGCATTGTGAATGCCCGCGTTTTCGAAGTGCCTCCAGACAGCGGAGACTTTGCGCAGGCATCCCCCTTTTTAAATCCACTTTCGTATTCATCGCCTGCCTCCGGGCAAGCTCAAACCGGACGTTCGAACCGGGTTCCCAAACTTTTTGCATGGCCTCATTCCTGACTCTCCTTTATATACGCCAGAGTTTGCCCCAAACTTAAGCCTCCGGAAATCAAGACCTGGATTTTACTTTTGGCCAAAAGCTCCAATGCCTCTGGTCCAAAACGTCCAGCCACCACCCGGTTCACCCCGTGTTGCTTTAGAAATTCCACCGCAAATCCGGCCGCATTCCGTTTCACCCCGAATCCGGGATTGTCCAATTGAACCGGGTCAGTCCCATCCCCTTGAATCAGCACAAAAGCCGGAGATCTGCCAAAGATACGCTCCACCGGGCTGTCAGGGTGAACATTCTGACAAGCCACCGCCAGGCAATGCCCCTTCTTCTCCGCTAACGGGAAGCCTCCTGCACCTTTCGGTTTTAAATAGGGTTCCAGCAACAGATCCTGACCCGCATCAATGGAAAAAGGAACCTGCTTTTCAATGCCCAGTGCAATTTCACGCCTGACCCGCTCCAACATCCGGCCGGCGGTGCTGCGGGAAACGCCGATTTTTTCAGCCGCTTCTTGAAGGTGATAGCCCCTGCCATCCACCAAACGCATGATTTCAAAATCTTCGATGGCAACCTCAACCACCGGTGATGAACCTTTCGTCCACCCCGCCGGGATATAAATCACCGGTGCGGGCAAACGATCCATTTTTCGTGCTTTACTGGGACGGACCATATGAATACCTGCGTTTTAGATGTTTTTCAGAACCTTACAGATTACATTATGGGACTATTCCCATAACTTGCAAGTCGATTTTAGAAAGGATTTACGCAAGGCCATATGAATGCGTATTCCGCCAATTCAATGGCATCTATTTGGTGGCCACGGTTTGCCGCAGGGTACACAGAGTAGCGGTGCTGGCTAGCGGAGCCAGAGGGTAAGTTAGATTTGCGGTGGATCTCTCCTTGTGTAAAACAACAACA
>CAKZLZ010000062.1 GCA_937127435.1 uncultured Verrucomicrobiota bacterium
AGGCAAAGGCAAAGGCAAAGGCAAAGGCAAAGGCAAAGAACCCGACAGTAGTATTTAGGCTAAGTATCAGGGAGAAAAAAATATTAGACAGCTTTCAGGAATCCAACTCGAAATAAAGTGATCAAAAACTGGAACACCCTCACCCATGCCGAGAAGAACGAAAAATTCAACCAGATCCGCGAAACAATGGGAGGCATTGAAACAGCCTTCCGAAACGACTTCGAGTCTTACCAAGCACGTGTTAGTGATTGCGAACATGAATGGTTGCGAAGCCTGGAGACAGAACAACCACGCGACCCGTGGCCGGAAGTTTATCGGGATGGATGGGCTTTCGGACGTAATCGGAATATGCAAGCGAACCGGAATCTTTCTCGCGTTTGAGATCAAAGGGCCGGGTGACAAGCTGTCCAAGGCGCAAATCAAGTTCCTCGACCTGGTGAATAAATCGGGGGGAATTGGGATCGAGGTTAGGAATTCGCGTGAATTTACAAAAATATTTTTGGAGTTAATACGTGAAAAACGTAGCTTAGTACCTGTAATCAAAACAGTAACAGAATGAATACTCTTACCGGAATCTTTCCAAAAATCGACCCCGTATCCTCTGGCTTGTGCAGTATTCAGGTCGCACTCCGATCTGACTACGACAGTCGCAAGCACGACATTCGATTCGACATCGTTCCGAGCGAAACCGAAGTCGGTGAACCGTCTCTCTGGTCGGCTGAACATCAAATCGAAATCGAATACATAGGCACGAACGCCTACAAAACCACGATCAAAGACGTGGAATTGATTGGGTCACTGAATGACACCCGCGTCATTATTTGGGCCTTGTCTGAACGGGCATACAATCACGCGAAGTACAACAAATGAAACACCAACTCCAGAGGATCGCGTTTACAGCCGTGATCCTCGCCTTTTACTCCGTCCTGGTCGCAATGACTTTTTTGGGCGGGTTTTGAAATCGTAATCAAAAACAGAGTCATGAACAAGCTCACATCAGAAACCAGAAACAAGATCCTTTCCGGGGTCGTTGCCGCCCTCGGGGTTGCGACCGTTGCCGGGTTGGAAGTCGCATTCACCCCTCATACCAACTTCTCGCAATTCGTCGCGACATCTGCCGCAATTGCTGTCGCCGGACTTCTCCGGTGGTATATGTTCTACGAGGGAACTGCCCTCGGAAAGTACAGCCAGCCGGACGCAAAGAAAGCCCTCATTATGTCCGTGATCCTTGCCGTGTCCCTGTTCGGATACGGGGTCGCACTATTTGCAATCGGATTCCTCGGGATTCACACCTTCGCCCTCTTTACGATTACAAACCTCGGCCTCGTATTCGTCGAATGGGTGTACGGTCGGAGAACTTCATACACGAAGCCAGCCCGACAACTGATCCTTGAAGGCAGAACAGACCGACTTGTAAAAGTTGCCAGGAGCCTGAAAATGAAACTTCGAGAGAAGTCCGAACAGGTCACGGTCCTACTCGGAAGAAACGACCAGCTTCAGGAAGAGGTAACGCGAATCGGCAAAGACCTCGAAACCGTAAAGCTCCGGACCTCGGAACTGACCGAGATTGTAGCAGACCACGAAGGGGAATTGGGGCGGCTTCGCGTTCTCGAAGTTGCCGCGAAGGAATCCTTCTTTCAGGATTCGGAGGGCAGGTTCAAAATCTGCTCGAATGGGCATAAGACCTATTTGCCCTCGAACAACACCAAGACCCTTGTTTGTAGTTGCGGCGAGGTTGTTTATCAGAAATTAGAAACAGTAACGGAATAACCATGCGTCCAGAACAAGTAAGAGAAATCGTAAGAGAAGAGATCGAGAAGCGGTTGCAGAAAGATCCGATTCCGGGACCATCGTTTGAAGGTGGAGCCGGGGGGAAATGGGAGCCGAAGAAGGGGGAGCAGGTGCATTATCAATTCCAAGCTGGACTAATATTTCCAGACACCCCCGCAGGCAAACTCGGCGCGGAACTACGAGCCAAACAAGGCATCGTTCCATATCCGGAAAAATCAGACCCCGCAAAAATCGAAACCCTGATTTCAGAAATCGAAAGAATGATCTTCGAAGTCCAGACAGAAACAGAGTTCAGGAGCGAATTCGATTTTATGAATGAGAAGTTGGAGGAGATTAGGAACGAGGTTGCCGCAATGTTCCAAGAACCAACCCCTAAATAAAATTACCCCACCGAACCCTTAACCCGGTTCACGTTCTTTTCACGCGGCTCGACCGGGAAAGCCGAGTCGCAAAATTCAAATTGTATATCCTTTGGGCGGGTTCACACTCTCGGGCCTGACCCAAAGGAATTTTAAAAAATCCGAATTGAATCCTAAATCTGCTCTAAATCGTTTTGCCAAACTTTTGCCCTCCAGAATCGGAAGGCTACTCAGTTTAGGATTAATCCCCTTTATCGGAATCGCAATCCTAATCGCGGTTAGAGACGAGAGGAAGAATTCAAAAAAAGTTTAGAAATCATGCCATATCAATTCTCTCTCACCGAATCGACTTCAAGAAATGTTTCGACTGCTCTGAAAAGTTCTTTGATCCTGATTCCGGTCGGGTGTGTTGCTTTGACCGTGGCTTACATCGAGTTAAAAGGTTCGTGGGAAGTTTTCGGATGGATATTCTTTGAGAACGTAATCATTAGCCTTGCATGGGTTTACGTCATCTACAATCAAAACAAGGTTCGACTTTCATATTCCGAAACGAGGGTCGCACAGCTTGAATCCCGGTTCAACACGAGGCCGGAACCAGTTCACCGAAGCGAACCGGAACCCGAGCCTGTTCGAAAGCCCGTTCCATTCGAGATCCACACCCAGCCCGAAAAGCTGGAGGACCGGGAACTGACCAGAGAACAGTTCCAAGAACTAATCAAGCGTGTAGAATCAGGAGAGACGCAAAGCCCGGACACCATCGGATACAGACACCACGCCCCTACCCCATCGGCAAGGGGGTACTATATCGACGCAAAAACACGCCAAATCCGCGAAATTCGATAGGGTAGGGCAACCAAAAGGGTGTCTTTTATTACCCGAATTTCGTATATTAAACCACGTAATCAGAACACAAAGCCCGATTTCATGTCAAAATTCCTTCCCCCTACAACATCCGACCTTTTGCCTGGAGAGGAATTCCGGGTGATTCTCGACGATTCGGCCCTGATCAGAGGTCAATACATGGTTTCGAATATGGGTCGCGTCTGGTCGATCAGATTAGGTCGTGTACTGAAATCCAGTCCGTGTTCGAAAGGGTATCTAAGGATTGATGTCAAGATCCAGGGAGAGCGAGTCCGAAAGCGGGTTCACCGTCTCGTTCTCCAAACCTTCGTCGGGATGCCAGTCGGAACCAAATCAATTACCGACCACATCGACGGGGACAAAACAAACAACAGGCTTTCGAATCTCGAATGGGTCGATTACTACGAAAATAATCGACGTATGTATGAGAGGTTAAGGAAGGTTGCGTAAGAATTTTTAAACCGTAATTGAAACAGAAACAATGAGCAACTACATAATTATAGCATCAGTTTTTTTCGTGGTGAGCATCCTGATCTACCATGCAGGGATAAGGGCTAAAAATCATCTACTGAGCATGGTTTGCCTTTATGTGTCCACGCCAGCCTATGTAATATTATACATTTTGGGTTCTGCTCTTTTGGGGCCTTCGATACTTATTGTGGTCATATCTAAATTACTAATGGGTGATCTGAAGGATTCCATGGATCAAGTCCTTAAATTAATCAAGGATTAACGACTTGTGTTTTCATGGTTGTGTTTGATCCCGAACCCGTAATCGGTTCGGGATCGCTTTTTTTCGTACATTGGTATTCGAAATCAAAACATTATGATTCACCCCGCGGTACTGATATTTGCCACGATGTACGCCGGGTCATACTTACTCGAAAAACTAGATCAATGTCTGCAACCGAAACAGAAAACGAAAAGACGGTCAAAGCACCGAGCAAAACCAAAACGAAAGCCACGAAGCCTTCTGGATATTCTTTCACGGAAGAGACGACGACGGTCAGCGTTAGCGGGATCACGGACGCGCAAGGGAAGAGGTTAGAGAAATGCCTCAAAGGTCAGATCGACGCATCGAACGACCATCAGTTGAAGTCCGCAATTCGGGCACACCTCGGACGGATGGGGGTTTCGTACGGAGACGTGGTTATTGATCGCGGGTAAAGAGTAGGGTTCATTAAATAAACGACATCATGTATTTGCTTCAATTTTTCAAGTACGACCACTTGCCGCCTCATCTTCAGGCGATTTCAAAGCCATTTGGAGAACTCGCAAAAAAAATTGCAGAGGACTTACCACAAAACCCAGAATCAACAACCGCATTGAGGAAGCTACTGGAAGCAAAGGATTGTGCTGTCAGGGCGGTATTGTTTAAGGATTAGGTAAAGAGTAGAATAATTGTCATCTCCGAAGTCTAAAACCGGAATCCGGTTGAGATCTTTGGGGTTTTTCGAAAGTTAGTTGACATGAAAATCGAGGTCCATAATCCCGGCAATCTTCCGACTATTGATTACCGAAAATTGAACCCGCTCCAAGGCAATCTAAAAGACTTCCATGAACGGGAATACGAGAAGCTAAAAAAATCACTTTCCGAATTCGGATGGGTGTACCCGTTTTTCGTCTGGTTCAATCCAAAG
Organism: uncultured Verrucomicrobiota bacterium; assembly: GCA_937127435.1. Lineage (GTDB taxonomy): Bacteria > Verrucomicrobiota > Kiritimatiellia > SS1-B-03-39 > UBA6053 > UBA6053. The sequence continues at coordinate 4,652 of CAKZLZ010000062.1, forward strand.
GATAATTTGCCGTACATCATGGACGGTCACGGTCGGCACAGATTCGCAACCCGTGAAGGAATCCAGCCCTTTGAACTTCCTTACGTTCAGGTTGAGGCCGAAAATCTCACACAGGCTAAAAAACTTCTACTCGTTGCCACTTCGCAATATCAGCGGATTACGCAAGAGGGATTCGACGAATTTACTTTCGATCTGGAAGATGATTGGTTGAAGGAGACGGTAAATTTTGACGGGGTGTTTTCGGATGTTGAGATTCAAGAGGAAGAACCGGAAGCACACGAGGACGACTATGAAGCTCCGGACGAAATCAAGACCGATATTGTATTAGGAGACTTGTTCGAGATTGGAAAACATCGGTTGTTGTGTGGGGATAGTACAGATAGCGACCAAGTGGCAAAGCTAATGAACGGAGAAAAGGCAGATATGGTATTTACTGACCCTCCTTATGGAGTTTCTTTTGTTGGAATAAAAGGCACTATGTATCAGGCGGGAAAGAAAAAAGGAAAAGATTCTTACGAAGCTATAAAAAATGACGATTTAAAAGGGGAAGATTTGTCAGATTTGTTTAAAGAATCTTTGTCAAATACAATATTGTTTACTACTTCGAATTGCCCTTTTTATATATTTTTTGCTATAAACAAATCAAAAGAAACAATTGAAGGGATAAAAGATTTAGATTTAGAAATAAGAAACTGGTTGATTTGGGATAAAGGGAATGTAGGATTTCACGCTATGGGAGCTCAGTATAAACCTAATTACGAATCTTTTTTGTATTGTTTTAAAAATGGGAATCCTCCAATTTGGAAAGGAAGTCAGCAACAGCAAACTATATGGAGGCATTCAGTAGAAAGGTTAGGTTTACATCCTACAATGAAGCCTATTTCATTAGTGTCTCAAGCAGTACAAAACCACGATACTAATTTAGTTTTAGATGTATTCTTAGGCTCAGGCTCTACAATGGTAGCAGCCCACCAGCTAAACAGAAAATGTTACGGAATGGAGCTCGACCCGAAATACTGCCAAGTGATTATTGATCGGATGCTAAAGCTAGATCCTACATTAGAGGTGAAGAAAAACGGAGAGCCGTTCATTCAGGAAATCGCCAAAATCGAGAATGAGTAGGCCCACCAAAAAAGCAACGATAGACGCGATCCTGAACTCAGGCGGGATCATGTCAACGATTGCCCAAAAACTGGGGGTTGCATGGAGTACGGCAAAGATTTACGTCGAAAAATGGCCCGAATCAAAACAAGCGTTTGAGGACGAACGAAACAAGATCATCGACATGGCCGAATCCGTCCTCGTAAAGTCGATCAAAAACGGCGACACGCAGGACGCGAAATGGTTGCTTTCCAGACTGGCGAAGGATCGCGGATACGTCGAAAGACAGGAGCGAACCGGGAAGGACGGTGGACCTATTGAAACCAAGGAATCAAAGCTGAATCTGGATAAGCTAACCCCGGAAGAGCAGTACGAATTATTCGAACTACTTGATAAGGCCGAGTCACAAAATGAATAGGGATTTGTGCAGAATATCGAAACGGCTGCAAATGTCATTAGAACCCTTAGCTCACACCCAGAACTAGGATATTATTACTTCTTCAAATCGTTTTGGAAGAAGGTAGAAACCGAACCTCTTGCCGAGAACTGGCATATTAAGACCATGTGCCAGGAGGCGCAAGAGGTCGCGACGCGGGTTTTCAACCGGGAGAACAAGGAATACGACCTGGTCATCAACGTATCGCCGGGGATGTCCAAATCCTCGATCTTTGTCAAGTTCTTCATCCCGTGGTGTTGGAGCCAAGATCCGACACTTCGATTTATTGTCGGGACGAACTCCGATGACCTCGCAAAAGACCTGATCGAGAGGGCGAAAACGACCATTGATTCGGAGCTATACAAGGCCGCATTCGCGGACACGGTTCAGATTCCAAAAGGCGGCGGGGGCATTACCAAGATCACCAATTCGGCAGGGGGCAAAATCTACATCGCGACCCCGAAATCAAAGCGGATCGGGATTCACGCACATATCATTTTGGTGGATGATCCTCAGACGCGGGAAATGGTCTATTCCGAAACCGAACGCGCAGCCTCGAACAATTGGCTGTTTCGAACCCTGTCCACCAGGAAGGTGAAAAAGAGTATGACACCTACGATCCTGGTCATGCAGCGATTGCACGAAGATGATGCGACCGCGAACGCCCTCAAAAAATGGAAACGGGTTCGACATTTGAGACTGCCAGCGACGAACGAATATGATATATTTCCCCCTGAATACGAGGAATTCTATACAGATTCAAGTGAGGTCGGAATCAAGGTCATGGACCCGCTTCAAATGCCTATTGAGGAAGTCCGGGAACTTGAATCCACGATGGACGCGCTCGATTCCTCTGGGCAACTCGGACAAGATCCGCGACCGATTGGGGGTAATATCATTAAGGAGGACTGGTTGTCGCAGACGTTCCCACTCGGAAAGATGCTCCGAGATGCCGAAATCGAAAACAGGTCGATTCATTGGTGTGGAACGCTTGACGGGGCTTATACTCAGGACGCGAACAATTCTGCGACCGCGATTCTGGTCTATGCGATTATAGGAGGGCAATTATACCTCCGAGATTACCGAAACTGGTGGAAGGAGTTCCCGGACCTGGTCACGGACATTCCCCCGTTTGTATCCAGTGCAGGGCTCGGAAGTACCGGGACTTTATTCGTCGAACCGAAGGCAATCGGGAAAAGCCTCGTTCAGACACTTCGAAAGGAATCGAAGCCGAGAATCAATATTGTGGAAGATCCGATACCTGCCACCGGAGGAACCGCAAACGGAAAGCTGCAACGGGTTCTCGATTCAACCCCGTTCCTGCGTGGGATGAATGTCTTTTTCTCAGATACGGTCGATTGGGGGCCTTTCATTGACCAGTGTACCATCTTCCCGAATGGGAAACACACCGACCTGGTGGATTGCCTCACGATGGCGATTGAGAAATCGACCAACGGCGGGGACATTACCGATTCGAGTATGTGGGAAGTTCTGAAAATAGATGTATAAATATTTTTGCATTAGTGTTCGGAATTCACGTAATTGTATTCGTAATCAAAACAGAAACAATTATGCAAATTTCATCAAGACACTATGGCGGATCGGGCCATACGCCATCAAGTATTATCGAAATCACAGTTTCCGATTTCGGATCGTCTATTGTTGCAGATGTGCTGGACCTAAACAGAAGGGTAGACCAGGGTTTTATTAATGACCTTGAAAATATTCTTGAAGAGCTAAAAGAGCAAAATAGACTTCTTGACGAAAAATACGGGGGGCAATCATGAACAACACCGAATACACCACTTCCCCCGCCTCTCCTTTCTACTCTGGATTCTTCGACGTGGAAACGTTCGAGGGCCAGGCCGAAACCATTGACCAGATCGAAGCCCTATTCGAAAACGTCCTAAAGCTGGAAAACCAGCACACGGACGGGGATAATATTTGCTTCGACTTCGGGGAATGGGAAGAGGGCCACATTCAGTTAGAAGTCGATAAGTGGGGCGCAATTTGCGTCACGAATGCGGCTTCGATTTATTCCTTCGTCATTGGCGAATGGATGGAGCCGGACACCTTCGAGGAGCTTTTCCGGGAGGTGTTTTTTGTCAAAATCAAGAATCAAGCCGCATGAACAACGAAACCATAACCCAAATCCTGCAATCCGACCTGACCAACGTCAGCGGGTTTGCCAGGATTATGAACCCGGAACGCCCTCAGGTCATTCACAACAAGATCCGCAACAAGACCGTGAACTGGACCGAGGAAGAGGTCGAAAGGCTGATGAAGTCGGAGGAATTTAAGGAGCTTTTGAAGGAGTTTCAAACCGTAACGTTTTTTGAGAGATGCACACAGTAAAAAAATTCATGGCGACCCCGGACGAATACACCGTCTGTATGGGAGATCAAAAAATAATTAACCTCCCCACCTTCGACGAAGCCGCCGCTTTCGCCTCGTACTTGAACGGGGGCGCGAAGCCAGCCAAAACCGTGAGTTTGGACCCGTTCGAGGGGGTGAGTACGGAGGCGATTTTTGACGAGCTAAGGTCAAGGGGTGTAATACCCGACACCTCCAAATAACACCCGTTCTTTCAATCCGGGGGTATCGCATTATTCTAACACTTTTTATAATCAGGAAGGTATAGACTTGCAAGCTGAGTCGGTCTGATAGAGAGTTTGTAATGTCTCACTTTAAATCTTAACCAATGCACACGATAAAGCACGACAAGCAAGACAATGAGTGGACGGTTCTCTTTCATGGAAATAATTGTGACAGATTGATAGAGACATTCGACGATCCTGAGCCAGCGGCGGCTATGGCCTCCTATCTCAATGGCGGCCAAAAGCCAGGACGTAAATCAATACCAACACCAGTATTGAAGGCGGAATTAAAGCAGAGGGGATTTGAAGTGTTTGAGCGTGTAGCGCCACTTACTGAACCGGTGGGGCCTGGTGAATATTATTGGCTAGCAGATGAAGACCGCGACACCTCTTTAGTTACCTGGTCGAATGATGAGCTTGACCACCAGTGGCTATCCCAAGGCCGTTGCTACCCATTCAACAAAAACGGAAAACTTTCAGCATCATTACACGAATCATGAAACGGATTGAATCGATACTCAAATGGGGCTGGCTGGCATTGCCGATATTCTTCATCGGTTGGGTTTTGATCGCCCTTCAATTTGTCTTCTTTTTTGGATTGTGCGCTGCTTTAGTCTGGGGTATGTTCATGGTTTCGGAGAAGAGAGGCAAATACCCATTCACCTTGACGACACTCTTTGTTGTCACCTTGTTGTCATTCGGATTCCAGATATATGTCTGGAGCCCGAAGTTCAATCCGTTATTCTTCGACTTCCTTTTTGATCAAACCATCATCCACTGGATGTTTTATTGAAAACAATGAAAAACCAACCAGCAAAAATATACCTTCAAGCAGAAGGAGATGACTTCGAAGATCATGATCAAGTTACATGGTGTGTGGATAAGATAGGGGAGGAGGATCTTGAGTATGTAAGTCTTGGGCTTCTTAGTGAGCAGGATTTAAGAGACGAGCTTAACAGGAGGGTAAATCCCCTCCCATTAACCGAAGCTCCTCCGATGGGAGATATGTACTACGTTGCTTCTGAAAAGATATCTGTTGCGTACGTTTTTGAGTGGGAAGGGACTTCCGTAGAGA
>CAKZLZ010000063.1 GCA_937127435.1 uncultured Verrucomicrobiota bacterium
ATCGGCCTGCTCCTCATGCATACCGATCCGTCTTTTTTTACCGATACCGTCTCACCCGCTTTGCGGAATTCCCCCTTTTCAGATCTGGAGCCCCGCAGCGACGGCACCCTGTTTGCCCGCAGTTACAGCATCGGCTACGAAGGGGATTTAGAACACACTTTGGTCAACCGCCCCCGCCAACGCGCGCTGAATCCGGAATATCCCTGGGTGGTCTGGTATCCACTCCGCCGATCCGGCGAATTTGCAAAACTTCCCAAACGGGAAAAAATGAAAATTCTGGGCGAACACGGGACCATCGGACGGGCCTGGGGAGATGAAAATCTGGCCCACGATATCCGTCTCGCCTGCTTCGGCATGGATCGGGCCGACAATGATTTTGTGGTGGCACTGGTGGGGGCTGAATTGCTTCCGCTCAGTAAGATTGTAGAGACCATGCGGGGAACCGTGCAAACCTCCACCTACATCGAAAAACTCGGCCCCTTCTTTGTGGGCAAAACGGTTTTTCAGTCCCCCGTGTAAGATGGCGAAACTTTCCACCGTACTTTTTGATTACGGCAATACGCTCATTGCATTTGGCCCGGATCAACAACTCGCGCAAGCCGCCGCCATGACGGAAGTCCTCAGCCAAGCAGGGCTGTCCGTTGATGAAGACAAACTCACGGCAGTGCGCAAAGACCAAATCATGCGGCCCTACCGTTCCGGCGGAAAAGAAAATGTATTCGAAGAAGTCTGCCGTGAAGTGGTGGAACTTGCCGGGCCCGATGCTTCAGGGGAGATTACCCGCGCATTGATGATGGCCCGCCAAAAAGCTTTTATTGAATCCGTCACCGTAAACCCGGAAGTGCTTTCACTGCTGGAACGCCTGGGAAAAAGATACCGCCTGGGCTTTCTCTCCAATTACCCCTGTTCCCACAGCATTGTCTCTTCTCTGAAACAATTGGGGATGCATGACTTCTTTGAAAGCGTGGTCGTTTCCGCAGATGTCGGTTTTGCGAAACCCCACCCGGACACGTACGGAACCCTCATAAAAGAAATGAGTTTGGATCCAGCTGAAGCCGTCTATGTGGGAGACAATTGGCTGGCGGATGTTCAAGGGGCCAAACGTGCGGGAATGCGCGCCATCTGGGTACGTGAACACATCCCCTACGAAACCTTTGAGCCGGAACCCGGGGACATTCAACCCGATGCGGAAATCGAATCCCTCAGCGAGCTGGAATCGCTGCTAAACTCCTGGGCGTAGTTTTTCAGGGTCTTCATCGTTTGGAATCTTATTTAGAGGCCAAACTTTTGAAAGCGCGTAACCCGCAAATATCGTAAACGGGATTAATCCGGGAAGGATGTAACGGGCCTGCGGCCAGACGATGGCATGTAAACTTAATAAATAGCCGAACACGATGACCACCGGAAGCGCTCCAAAAAAAGCTTTTCGCTTCTTAAAAAAGGAAAGACAAACCCCTACGCAACAAACCAGCAACAAAGGCCAATTCCAAATCATGAGCATCGCGGTGCTTTTCCAGGTCATTTGCAGTACCGGTGCCAAAAAGAGATTTATCATGGCCATCTGAATAGATGAAATGGGATCTTCCATAAGTCCCTGATAAGCCAAATGCCTGGCGTGCTGATCTGCCATTACTTCCCGGGCGACGGGGCGATGGTCCATCATAGATTCGCTTAAATAAGCGTCGGTTTTGGCATTAATCAACCCTAAGGCATCCTGATCCAGCTCCGAGATCGTCTTATTGCCTTGTAAAAACTCTGACATGTGCATGGAGACATAGGTCCCTTGAAACAACGGCTGCCCCACCCAGGTCTGAAGCACCGGGAAATGTCCGGAAAGTGCGTAATTTCTTGCCAGCCAAGGCGTGACGATCAAGACCACAGTTGCAACTGCCAGGCCCATATGACCGGAGATCCTTACAATCCCCTGTTTGCGAACTCGGAATATCACTATCACGGGAATACTGAGCAGAGCCAAATACATAAAGGTCTGCCGGGTCAATAATGACAAGCCGAGAAATACGGCGACCAGCAGAAGGTCTTTCCGTTTTTCCGTCTGTAAATAGCGGACCGTAAAATACAGCAATCCCATAGTGAGAAAGACAAATACCGTTTCCGTTGCACAACGGAACACAAAGTTATTCACTTGGGGATGTAAAATAAACAAGAGCAGAGAAATGACTGCCGTTCTTCGATCAAATACGTTTTTCGCCAATCCATAGAGCATAAAACCCGTTGCGACTGACAGCAACACTTGAAGCAACATCACGCTTACGGGATGAAACCCCACAACCGCATAACAAGCGGCGATTAACCCCGGATAAAGAGGCAAACGGGATGCGGTTGGACAATCTTCCTGCAAGGCAAAAACCCCCTGCTCGATCCAATTGACGGCGATGTCCTCATAACCGTCATTGTTTGTCCATTCCCACATGGGCATCACTTTGATGATAAGCGGATAAGCCAAAATCATAGTCACACGGAAGATCAGCAACACCGTCAACAAAGCCCACATCACTTTATCATTATTCCGGGTTTTGAGTGTTTTATCAGCCATACCCCCTTCCATAAATTGAAAACAAACGGGGATAAAGAAGAAATCGAAACCGGAATTCGAATGGAATGTACGCTATGCCGATTCTTTCAGGTTAGACAGAGAAACCGGTACCCGGGGACAGGGCAAGTCAGGGAGTTGCCGGCGCCACCCATACCCGGTAAAACTTGGGAAAAGTTTCCGGATTTAAATCCGTATAGGTATATTCGGTTTCGGCAACACCCGGCGCATAACCCACCGAATTCACCTCGTCTTCATCCCCCCAACTTTCTGAATCCGTCAAATCCGTGCTACTCTGCACGGTATACAGATAGCCATGCACAACCTCAATGGTGAAACTGACATCTCCACCCGACATCATCGGGTTCACCACCTGAAAAACGGACGCTTCATCCAGGGGATTGGTTCCGGAACTGTCTTCATCTTCATTGCTTTGCCCATCGGAATCTTCGTCCTCATCCGGGTCCAGCAATTTTACCGTTTCACTGACCACACTGGCCGGCCCCACATGCGTGGGTTCATTCGGGTTCACCGCCTTCACTTGCACATGCACTTGATTACCCAATGCCGCAGCCACCTCGACCGAGGGATCCGACACCACTAAAGTATCGGTCAATCCGCCGTTCACGAAAACGGAAACTTCGTAATGGGGAACCACGCCCCCCGCATCGGCCGGTACCGGGTCCCAATCAAAGGTCACACTGGCTCCCAACTCATATGGAAAAGGTTTTGGCAAATCGGGTTGAGCCGGTGCCGCAACCGGTGCGGTCACATCATACACTTTTAGATACTGTGCTTCATAGGGCTCTGCCACCCAATCCGAATTGGTGGTAGGTACTTTGTACAATTGCACAAAAAAGCCGGTGCTTTTCAGATCGGCTCCGGTAATTCCCGCCCCCCAAAGCCAAAGATCCCGCCGGTTGGCTTGTTGAGCGGTATACGCCGATATATTTTTTACATTATAGCTGCGCCCGTCCTGAAGTCCCAGCAGGGGCGCAAGCCCAGCGGGGATTTTATAATTGTCGCTTTGGGTGACATCCCGGTTCACATTTGAAAAGGCCAGTACGACATCCGAAGTTGCCGGAGAAGCGTTTGCGGTTTCGTATTTTGCGGTTGCAAAAATCTGATCGTTTGCGCCATCACCAGTTAAAAACCAGCGATTGGGACTCCGCAGCGCCGGGCTGTTATAACGGGCGGTCTGGATACCGGAATACACGGGATACAATTGGTCATTGCCGTAATTACTGTCATTCCAAAGTGGGGTCATGGAATTCCAGCGCTTGAAGTGCGGGATCGTTTTCCCAAAATTTTCTTCATAGTGATCGTACCCGTAATTGTAGTTGTCCGAGGCGTCATCATTTCCCATATTATCCGTCACAATACCGAGTTCCTGCCCCGGAAAAATCAAGGAAGCGGAATCCATCATTCCCACAGCCGCATTTCTTACCAGCGCCTGCCAGGGATCGCTGTAGTTTTCCTCGTCATGGGATGTTGTATTCGCCAACACCAGCGCCTGTCCGTATGCGCTGCGGCGCCCATCAAAAATATTTTGGTAATCGGTTTTATTGCCCGCACTTTTTAAGGGGAAAACGATGTTTTCATTCAAAATTTCAAAATGACGGCTGGAGCGGTACGTCACAGCCCCGCCATCCAGCGACTCGCTCATCATCACAAAGTTCCACTTGTGACTCCTGGCGACGTTGATGATGTACTCCCATGCCTGGGGAGGAAGACCTTGCCCGAAATCACAACGCAGGCCATCAATACCACGGGCATCCCAAGCGTAGCGGGCGGTTAAGTCGCCATCAGCTGATGTGGAGTTTCGATTCTCACCTGTCGGACGTGTTTTTTCAAGCCAGTGGACAGCATATTCGGCAAAGTAATCCCAAACCCTGCGGGTTACATTCCATTTCTGGCCGCCCTGGGTGAAGTCTTCGGTTGTCCAATCGCTGTCTGCATAGTCGAACCAATCCTCTTCAGAAGTATAGCTGGAGCGTTCAGGCTCAACATCTTCTTCAACCAGAGCGTCGTAACGTCCAAAGAATACATCTTTTACATCATTCCATTTACCGAAGTCGTAGCGATCGGGCCCGGCGGCGATGTCTGCTGCAGAAGAAGCCCGGTTGCCGTAATTCGAACTGGAAGAGAAAAAACGCGCTTCATGATCCCGGATTTCAGCTGTAGGGGCCCAGGTCTCTCCGTCACGCTGAAAAAGGTCGACGCCGATTTGCGCAAGTTCGACATCGAAAGCCGTATGATTAAAAGGAGCGTCAAGCATGATACCCACCCCCTTGGTGTCGGCGGCGGCAGCAAATTCCTGGAACGCGGCCATGGCGGCATCTCTATTTTGCTGCAGGGTATTCGCACCATTGTAGTCAACCGTCATGAGCGAGTTGACTTCAAAAAAGTTTTTGACGGAGTAAGGGCTTCCCGGATCGTAAAGTGGCCCTCCATTTCCATAACCCGCTACCGGTTCACGCCCATCAATACCCACGGGGTGGATGGGTTGAAACCAAAGCCAGTTCATCCCCAGTCCTTTAAGATAGTCTAAGTTCCATTTACTGCCGCCACCGCCAAAATTGTGCGCGGCATCCGGAGCATCATGCAGGTCTTCCAACGTGGACCGGGTGGCGAAAGTGTCACCGCTCGCTTCGACATTAAAGACGTTCATCACATAAAGTTGCACATTCCTCGAGTCCACGGGCGCGACCACCACTGCGTGGTCGCGCAGTCCATACCAAATCCAGTTGTTGGGGTCATAGTCATTATCTTCTATCGAATCAGAAGTCTTAAACCGGGCGGTTAACCGGTAGGCCCCCGTTTTGGCCGCAGGAATCGTAAGTGCCCAGATGTCATTGGTTCCATCATAGACCATATTGATCGGTGCAAAATAATGACCGGTCGTCGTATTCGTATCTGCGGCGGAATCTGTGATGGTATTGCCATCCACCGGGTGGATGCCATCCGCATACCCGTCGCCATTTTTATCAATACGCACCAGGTCACGGCGGTTAAGGTTGGTGTAAACTTCAACATCTGTGACGTTATTGAATCCGGTTAATGTCCAGAGCACCTCGATGTCGGCCGTGGTGCCGGCGACTTCGTCGATATAGACATGGGAAGTGGAATATTCCGCACTGCGAAAATCATATCCGGGTGCACGCACTTCCAGCGTTCCCGCTGCCTGGATACATATTGGAGCAAAGAAGGAAACGAGGAAAATATATTTTAGAGGTCTCATGGGATGTTTCGAATGAATAATTCAAACGTTTTAATAAAATAACCTTAAAGGGCGTTTTTGTAAAATAAAAAATGAAAAGTGACGGAACACAGGCTGGAAATCTTTGGCTTGTGAGTTATGGTAAAGACTCATTCGCCTTTATTCATTCTTCATCATTCTTCATTATGCCCTGGACAGAAATTGCCTCCGTATCCGAATTCGAAGCCACCGACCGTAAATACTGTGAACTTTCGGAAGAGATTCAACTCGGGCTCTTCAAACATGAAGAGGACGGGAAGTTTTACGCAGTGGAAATCTGGTGCAGCCACCAAAGAGTTTCTTTAATGAACGGGGATTTGGAGGATCACGAACTCATGTGCCCCCTTCACGGCGCCTGTTTTGATATTCGAAACGGCAAACATCTCAGCCTGCCGGCAGTAAAACCGATTAAATCCTACCCGGTGAAAGTAGAAGACGGTAAAATTTTCGTGGATGCGTCATGAAGGCCTTTTCCCCAGCCGAAATACTGAAAATCAGAGAAGATTTCCCTATTTTACAGCGTAAAGTGCACGGGGACCGTGATTTGGTCTATTTAGACAATGCGGCCACCAGCCAAAAACCGCTTTGTGTCATTGAGGCGCTGAACCACTATTACCGTCACAGCAACGCCAATGTGCATCGGGGAATGCATGCCCTGGCCGAAGAAGCCACAGCCGACTATGAAGCGGCCCGGGCAAAAGTGGCCGGTTTTCTGGGAGCGCCGGATCCCAAAGGGGTTGTTTTTACCCGTGGAACCACTGAAGCCATAAATTTAGTGGCTCAAAGCTGGGGACAGAAATTGCAATCGGGCGATGAAATCCTGATTTCAGTGATGGAGCACCACAGCAACATTGTTCCCTGGCAATTGCTGGCGCAAAGAACCGGCGCGGTGGTGAAAGCGATTCCCCTCACGCCAACCGGAGAGTTGGACCTGGAGGCCTTCGATACGCTGCTTGGCCCCAAAACCCGGATCTTGGCCCTCACCCAAATCAGCAACGCGCTTGGTACCGTTAATCCGGTAAAAGATCTTATTTCCAAAGCAAAAGCCCATGGCACGACCGTTCTGATTGATGGCGCGCAAAGCGCCCCCCATCTCCCGATCAACATTTCCGAGCTGGGCTGTGACTTTTTTGCCTGTTCCGCCCACAAGATGTGCGGTCCCACCGGCATCGGTGCCCTCATCGCCTCCCCGGAACTCCTGGAGTCCATGCCCCCATGGCAGGGGGGCGGGGAAATGATCGACCAAGTGACCCTCGAATCCTCTACATGGGCGGATTTGCCTTACAAATTTGAAGCCGGCACCCCCAATATTGGCGATGCCATCGGCTGGGCATCCGCCATCGATTATATGCAGGAACTCGGGATGGAACGGATTGAAGCCACGCTGCAGGCATTGGTAAACGATGCCGCAGACCGGCTGGATCAGGAACCCGGTGTCACATTGACTGCCCGGCCGACGGAACGTGGCGGAGCGGTTTCATTCTGGTTGGACGGCATTCACCCCCACGACGTCGCCCAATTGGTCGACCAATCCGGTGTGGCCATTCGGGCGGGTCACGTTTGCTGTCAGCCTTTAATGAAACATTTGGGACATCCGGCCATTAATCGCGCCAGTTATCACTTCTACAATACCCCTGAAGAAACGGGACGCCTGCTGGAAGCCATTCGAATTGCCCGGAAAATTTTCGGCATTTCTTAATACAGAAGAACCGGAACGCTTCTTCGCAATGGCCGGGCGGGTCCATCCCCGGGTCTCATTACATTTGCAGGCAGTCAAAGCTTGCGAAATTTCCTTAGTTCCATTTAATGGGTCCAGTTTTACCACATAGATTTATTATGAAAAAATTCCTCCTTCTCTTTCTCTTCCCGCTTTCGCTCTTTGCACAGCTGGAAATGCCCGCCATCTTTTCAGACAAAATGGTCATACAGCAACAACAACCCATTCAGGTTTGGGGAAAAGGCCAGGTCGGTACATCCATCATGGTCTCGTTCAAAGAGCAAACCCAAACGGTGAATGTGGATAACGAAGGTCAATGGAAACTGACGCTCAATGCTGAAACCGCAAGTTTCGAACCTGCCGTTTTAGGGGTAACGGACGGAACCACGCAATTAAATTTTAAAGACGTATTGGTCGGGGAAGTTTGGCTATGCTCCGGACAGTCCAATATGTCCTGGAAAATGGGAAACAGCAAAGATGCTGATTTTGAAGTTCCGCTGGCAAGGTATCCGAACATTCGACTGTTTAAGGTGCAAAATAATACCGCCGGCCGCCCGCTGTTCAGCTCCGAAGGACAATGGAAGAGCTGCAGCCCTGAAGATATCATCGATTTCAGTGCCGTGGGATACTTCTTTGGGCGGGACCTTCACACTTTATTGGATGTGCCCGTGGGACTGGTTCAAGCAGCCTGGGGCGGCACCCCCGCCATCGCCTGGACCCGCGCCAGCGCTTTTCCCAATCATCCTTCGCTGATGGAAAAGACCGGGGAATGGGCGGGATATGTCGACACCTACGACGAAAAACTTTCCGCCTGGGAGGAAGAACTCAAAGTCTGGCTGGAAGCAAAAAACCTGCAACTTTATGTAAAAGATCCCGGAATTTCGGAAGACGCCAAAACCTGGCATCTCCCGGCCGTAAATGATTTCGAATGGGAGAAAATTACACTTCCCTCCACCATTGAAGATGAAATTGAAGAGATGGATGGCGCCGTGTGGTTCCGCCGCCGGCTCGAACTTCCCACGATCATGCGCGGACAGGATTTAACCCTTGCACTGGGTCCCATTGCTGACTTTGATATGACCTGGGTAAATGGCGTACTGGTTGGAAAAACCGACAGGGAAACCTCGCTGCCTGAAACGGTAGACCGCCGCTATAAAATTCCCGCCCGACTGACCCGCACCGGAGAAATCATCATCGCCGTCCGCGTTTTTGACCGGGGTTCAACCGGAGGATTTACGGGGGAAGCCAAATCCATGCTGATTGTCGGGGAAAGCAGTGCGGTACGTTTGGCCGGAAAAGGCTGGTCTTATAAAGTGGAAAGCAAATTGGAAAGTTCCATAGACGAATGGCAGATCCAACAATATAAAGACGCCCCCAAGCGGCCGCCGAAACCCGACAGCCCCCATCGTCCGGCCAGCTTGGCCAACGGCATGCTGGCGACAGTTGCGCCTTACAGTATGCGGGGAGCCATTTGGTATCAGGGAGAAAGCGACACCAACTGGGAACCTACCCAATACGGTGAGCGCGTACGCGTCATGTTCGACGACTGGCGCCAATGGTGGGGAAATGAGGACATGTATTTTGGTGTGGTTCAACTCGCCAACTTCCTCGAACCCAAATCTGAACCTGCCGATGATTCATGGCCCCAGTTACGAGAAAGTCAGCGGACCCTGGTGAGAGATATGCCCCAAAGCGGACTGGTGGTGACCATTGATCTGGGGGAAGCGAATGATATTCACCCCAGAAATAAACAGGATGTCGGCAGACGACTGGCCCGCCGGGTACTCAGCGATGTTTACAATGCCATGGAACTCGGCGGCGGCCCCGAACTCACCCGGGTTAGATTCCTTGATGACCGGATCATTCTACAATATGACCAAATCGGAAAAGGACTTCAAATCATTGATTCCAAAGAGCTCGGTGGATTTACCGTCGCCGGAGCAGATGGTGTTTTTGTGAATGCCCAAGCACGGATTGAAGATGCGAAAGTGATCGTCACCACCGATAAAGTAATGAATCCGGTTAAAATCCGTTACGCCTGGCAGAACAATCCCACAGACGCCAACCTCGGAAATAAAGAACGCCTGCCCGCAGGCCCTTTCCACGTGGAAGTCCCCCCCACAGCAGGCAAATGACCACAGCTTTATTAAAAGATCAGCATCTCCTGTTTATTGGAGACAGCATCACCGACTGTGGCCGCAGAGATAAAGTGAATGCGCCTTTGGGTTGCGGATACGTGAATACCTTTTCCAATCTGCAAACCCTTCGGGAACCTGCAAAAACCATCCGGATTACAAATTCCGGCATCGGAGGAAATACTGCGGAGGATTTATATCAACGCTGGCAGGATGACGCCCTGTTGTTTCATCCCGATTGGCTCGCAGTTAAAATTGGCATTAACGACTGCAACCGCTACCTGAGCAATCCCGAAGAACACCATAAGCAATGTCCGGCGGACTTCCGTAAATATCTGCAGGGAAGTCTGAAACGGAGCGTAGAAGCTTTACCGGATCTTCAGCTGCTGCTGATCACTCCCTTTTATCTGAGCCGGGATAGCGCTGAAGATACCTACCGGGGAAAATGCAAAACCCTGGTCGGCGAATATCAGGCCATCGTCAAAGAACTGGCCGAGGAATTCAACACCCGCCTTCTGGATACCCAAGCACTTTTCGACGCCTTCCTCGAACATCACCCTCCCGCGAAACTTTCCCAGGATATGGTACACCTTAACGAACTGGGTGCGCTCATTTTGGCCGAAGGCGTCTATACAGCACTGAAGGGGTAACTGTTCTGGCCTGCGGAATTTCAATTCCGCTTTGGGGAGTCACGTCTGGCGTGATTGCAACCTCGGGCTTCGCCTCAGCAAGCTGAGGCTTTGGAAAAGCGGAATTAAAATTCCGCACTCCAGGCCGGTTGAAACCCTGATTCCAAAATTCAGCTTTCCGGCTGCGCAGCCTCGCCAATCCGCTTACCGGAAAGAATCCGGTTCTTCTTTAATTCAAACTGATAAACGGCAGGACTCTCCCCCTTTTTGAGAGAACGGTAGGCATCCACCCCACGTCCCACCACCAGTTCGCGAACATCCTCGGACTGACAACTCAGCACTCTGACAAATTTCGGGAACTTGAGGGGCTTGCCAATGAGATGCGCCGCCCCATCCGGAATCAACTTTGGTTCTTTGGCCAAAATCAGAAAACTGTAGGCCAGAGGTCCCACATCCAAATTCATTTCTTTACGGAAGTATCCCCAGAATGGATCCTGATGGGCTTTGGCCGGCGCATCCGCAAAATGGTGACACCAATGCCCCTCATTTCCTTCGGCCTGCAGACCGCAAGCGTTCTGATGCGTACAGGGAGCCACCACCTTAAATTCATCTTTCAGCATCTCGCGGATTTCTATCAGCATACGCGAAGTTTCGAAGGTACCGGGCTCCACCCACAACATCGCCTGCGCATCGGCCAACAGTTCCAACATCTCACCCGCGGATTCATCTGAAAGTTCAGTGAGCACATGGCTGATCAATACCACCCCTTTGGGATGGGGTGCACTCGCGGGACAGATCACCCGCACATCCGGAAATTCATGGCGGATTTTCTGGCGGGCATAATTCACCGCCGATTCGGAATGGTCCCAAAGGGTGACTTTCTTAAACTGTCCCGGATACGCCCGCAGAACTCTCCGGGTGGCGATCCCGGTGCCACAGCCCATATCGGTCAGCGAAGGTGAAGGCGGTTCCCAGCCACGGACTTTCAGTTCCGCAAGTACGGCGTCCCACTTCCAGCCAATCCGTTCCCCGAGGGTAATATCATAATCCTGCAACTGCCGGTTTGATTTCCAGTAAGGTTCCGTGATCGGTTCCGGTTGCAAAAAGAGATCCCGCAGTTGCCGGAGACGGTCCCAATCGATTTTGGGCGGTTCATTTTTCATCATATTATTTTCCTTCCAGTACTGCAAACAAACGCCGGGCAATCGCCTCACGGGCAAAAGTATTGAGTACATAACTTCGACCGTTTTGGCCGAGTTGTTGATTTAAATTTTTATCTTCCAGCAAACGATCCAGCATCGCTTCGAATTCCGGATAATAGCGAAACCAAAGACCGGCTTTGGCATGTTCACATTGCCAGCGCAACACTTCTCCGCGGGCATGTACAATCGCCGGGGTTTCCGCCAGCCACGCTTCCAACAACACGATGCCGAAGCTTTCGTTGGTAGAGGGATGGATAAAGGCCACCGCACCCGCCATGGCTTCGTGCTTTTCCTGCTCGCTCACAAATCCCAGATTTAAAAGATGCGGACGCAGTTTTTCCGGCACCGGCACATCCCCGCTTCCGGTCAGTACCAGTTTCACCGCTCCCTGACGCCGCTCGATGTAACTGTGCATATAGTCTAACAGTAAGGGGGTATTCTTTCCGCCTTCCTGTCTGCCGCAATATAAAACATAAGGCGTATCCAAGCCGTGCTGCCTGGCAAATGCAGTCGGATCCGCTTCAAAAGGTTCCATGGCCATGCCCACAATTTGACCGCAGCCTTCATCCAAACCGTACAACCGCATCGCCAAAGCTTTTTCAGGTTCGGAATTAAACAACGATCCTTTGGTTGCGCGGAACATGTCCGCCACAATATCCAGTTTGGCAAAGGCCTCATCGTGAAGACAGGGAATCAGCCAGGTTTTCGCCGGCAGAATTTGTGCGCTCTCCAAAGTGATGCCAAAAAGATACGGCCCCACCAAAATGGCATCAAAGTCTTCCCCGTTTTGCCTGAGCCAGGCACTTAAGTCGCGGCTGCACACATTGTTTTCGGCCCAGCGTTGCTGATCTTCCCGCGAAACCGGACGGTCTTTATTGATTTGATCCTGAATGCGCAAAAACACTTCAATGTTACGGTCTTCATTCACTTTAAAGTAGTGAACGTGAATCCCCTCAACCGTTTCTTCTCCCGCTTCCCGGTCATTGTTCCAGGTAAAATGGTCCGTCGCACAGGTGGTCAGCAGATGAACTTCGTGACCGGCCTGCACCGAAGTCAGTGCCAAATCCCGGATCAGGGTTTCCGCCCCGCCCACGACCCCGCCGGGTAAAAACCGAGGAGTGATATACGCCAATTTCATTGCGGGTCTCCGCCTTCCAACTTGGCCAGGCGCTCTTCCAGTGCGGCAATTTTCTTTTCGTACTGCTGGAAACTGCTTTCAATCGCGGTGACCATCAGACCGTTGATCTGATTTTGCTGATGCCACATCCGGAAGGTGTAAAACTTCAACAGCTTCCAAATAATGGTTTTGGTCTTCACCAGGAATTTTCCCTGCCATCCGGTACGGCGGTCTTCGACCTGGTAATCGTTGATGTCCACATGCACCCCGTCCCGGAGGCAATTCAAATAAAAGCGCAACAGCTCTTCGCTATCCGCCATATACATAAGATTGTGCCGCTCTGCGCGACCGATGCGGGCGTCGGTATACACACCTTCCTGGCGTTTTTTCGCCACTTCGTCGCGGATTTCGTTTACCAACGCCTCCACGTCAAGGTCGCCGGCGTTTAGCTTGATTTCCATATGTTGCGTATCTTCAGTCATGCTGCGCTTATATCGTGTAGCCTTTACGGGGGAAAGAGAAAACGAACGGACACCTCCAGCTCAATAATGCCCTGTTCTCCACAAAACGGGGGCATATCCATTCTCTATCAAGATTCCTGCGGCGTTTGCCCCCTCTTTCAAGAATGGATCTTTGCCACCGGTTTCAGAGTGATTCGCTTTGGAGATAGATCTAACATTTCTGCAATAGATCGTACCGGAAGAATGGTATCGCCGTATTCCGCCGGAAACCCTCCAATTCGAAGCTGTTGTTCCTCAGAAATGTGTGCGGGTGATTACGATAAGAATCACGGCCTGGCAAAAGGGTTCCTAAGATCCGTGACCAAAGCTATCCCTTGAGAAAGGCTGCCGGTTTATTCTACGATAACTCTATAAAACAGGATTTCGCCGTCTGATTCATGTGTTTCGCTATTGATAGGAGGATCCGCGACGATTCCCGTTTTGATATCGGTCCAATCTACGGTCAAATCTGTGGTGTATTGGAATGTATACTTTTTTCCGTATACGGAGAACCAACTCACTTCCATCGAACTTGTGGACTCCGAGGATGGAGTGAAAACGATTTCCGAAACTTGAAACAGTGACTCCGGGTCCGTCGGGTCCGTTCCTGCGAGGAATTCATCCAGATTCGAACTATCGTCCTCATCCCAGTCCTCATCTGCTCCACCGTTTTCCACATCGGTCCCTTCGAAGTACAATTCCTCCCAACTATCGTCCATGCCGTCGGAATCAACGTCAGCGGACGGTATCACGACTAGCGAGTACACCAGGCTATGTTCGTTAAAGGTGAAGCGGTAGTTTCCATCGAGTGTATCGCTGATGACGATGTCCGCTCCGAACCATTCGGCAGATCCAGAGAGCGGAAGAGACAGACCGGAGGGATCACTGTCCCCCCAGTTCGCCGCCCATGATCCATTGGCAGCAATTTTGAATTCCACATCACTCTCCCCCGAGAACGAACCCTCCCACTCCCAGGTATAGTTGTCGACAAGTGTCATGTTTGCACCGGAGGTATTCCAGCTATTGAACGTACCCGCCACCGTCATTTCACTGTAGTCGGAGATCAGAGCGGTGTCGACACTCCCCGGCGTGGGCAGTCCTGAACTCCGGCTCCAGTTCGCGTAATCATTGGGATAGGTGAATTCGTCGAGACGGCGCAGGGAATACCCTCCTCCATCGGCCTCAGTCGGCCAAGGGGCTTCGTCGTCGTACTCCACCCGTTCCATCACAATGTAAGGTACTTCCCCTGTCAAAATTTCAGGATCGCCCGGGCGGGTTAAATAAAGATCTTCGCCCGCATTATTCAGGGCGCCTTCATAAGGACCGAGCACCGTGAGGCCCGCATCCACCGAATAGAAACTGCGGAAGCTTGCCTCGTCGGTCTCGGTGATCACCAGGTATTCGCCAGGGGCAAGGGTCAGCCCTTCAGGAAAAGTGAATTCCACGGCGCCTTCAATTTTCCAGGTGTTGCCGGTATTACCCGTGTCGTAGAGTGCCACACTGGCCGAACCGGGATTGTGGATTTCGATAAATTCAAATCCGGTGATGTCGGCAGGATGATACATGATTTCGGTGATGACCACATCCCCAATGAGCGGATAGGCATTGACGGCCCCGGAGGTCTGTGCGCTCTGCGCGGTAAAGTCGGATGAACCGTCCGTTTTGACATACCGCCCGAAGGTGATATCGCGCTCGGAAGCGCCAAAGCTCTCCGCAATCCGATAGCCGGTAAGCGCGCTGTCTTCGCCGGAGGAAAGACAGATCGACTCGCCCAGTTCGCTCAGGGCAAAGCCGTTGACAGCATCCACGCTGATGCCGAAGTGTGAGGCCTCGGTCAGCACCAGATATTCACCGGGTCCAATCGTGGGCAATCCACTCAGCTCCATTTTCATGAGGTCGTCTTCGTCGTCGCTCAAAAACCAGCCGTTGATGTCGATGCTATCGCTGGAGCGGTTATAGAGTTCAATCCAGTCTCCGGGCGTATCATCATCCTGGTGAGTCAGCGTTTCGTTGATCACCAGATCATTGGGCGAGAGAAATTCTTCTGCGCCTGCACCGGGGGTGCCGCCTGCATATTTACTCGCCCGCCAGGAACTGCTTTCACTCCAGGTACTGGTTTCACCGGTCGGATCAATAAAGGTTAACGAATAGCCTTCACCATCGGTGATCTCATACCAACTGTCGTTGTATTCAAAATCGAGAATCGTGTTTCCCAATCCGTCCACAAGGGTGATTTCTTCACCACTGTTGTCGAGGGCGCCGGCGGCAATGAAGAATTTACCATGGTATTCTCCGGCAATGTTGAGGGTTGCCCAGTCGGGGTATCGAATCTTGAATGCATCTAAATTACTTACCAGAATGGCATATTCACCGGGATCAAGGGAGCTCACCGCCCCTTCGCTATATTCGAAATATATGCCCTTTGAGAAAGAGATACCTGAGAGCCCCACCGTTTCGTCCCCGGTATTCAGGATTTCGATAAATTCGAAGTCGGAGGCCGCATATCCGGCTTCATCCTCTCCATTGGCATCTGCGGGGTGGTACATGATTTCGGTCACCCGAAGCGGAGACAGCTCGTTGAGAAGAAAGGTGGCTTCCGTCAAGGCACTCCACACGCCGCCACTTAAGGCCCGGGCTTTCACTTGGGTGGATGCATCCAGGGGGATGGCCGCGCTATAGGTCATGCCCGCGGCCGTCCCTCCGATTTCCCGGGGATCGGAACCGTCGGTCGTGTAGTAGATGGTTCCGCTGCCGGAAATCGAAAGCCCAAACCCGGAGACGATGCTTCCACCGTGTTGGCTGAACGTTGGCGCGGACACGGACGGTAGCCAGCCCATGCCTTGGAGCTGGCTGAACACG
>CAKZLZ010000064.1 GCA_937127435.1 uncultured Verrucomicrobiota bacterium
TCTTCGTACCCGAAAGGGACGTCGACCTCAAAGCCGAAGCCGAACGACTCAAAGCCATCATGGACGAACATGACTGCGTCAACATCTTCATCTCCGAAGGAGCCGGCCTCGAATCCATCGTCGCTCAAATGGAAGCCGCCGGCGAAGAAGTACCCCGCGACGCCTTCGGACACGTCAAACTCGACGCCGTCAATCCCGGCGCCTGGTTCGGCAAACAGTTCGCCGCCATGCTGGATGCGGAAAAGACCCTCATTCAGAAAAGTGGTTACTACAGCCGCGCCGCCGCCAGTAACGAAGCCGACATCGAACTCATCAAACGCTGCGCCACCCTTGGTGCCGACTGCGCCCTCCGCCGCGAAACCGGCGTCATCGGCGAAGACGAAGAACAGGGCGACGAATTGCGCGCCATCGAATTCCCCCGCATCAAAGGCGGCAAACCCTTCGACATCGACTTCCCCTGGTTCGACGCCCTCCTCGCCGGCATCCACCAATCCAAAGGCGCCAAAGTCGAAGTCAGTCACTAGTGACCACGAGCGGCTACACCGCGAGTGCAAAAAAGCCCGGCCCAACGCCGGGCTTTTTTGTTGCCACGAAAAGGCACAAAAAGAACACCGCCCCTATAACCCCGTTCTGAAACAGGATCTAAAATAGAGGTAGTTCCACGGCCCCCGTGGTAAACCCATCTTCTCCCATTCCTTATTCAAACACAAACGAAGACCCAAAGAGTTCAGGTTTTGTTTTCAGGTTTTTTCCACCAAAAAAGGCAACAACTAAAACCGGAACGGGGTTATAGGGGCGGTCTTCTTTTTGTGCCTTTTTGTGGCAAAAAATCCCCCAACCCAGCTCTTTCCGCTGGGGCAGGAGTGCCCGCGCTCCGCCCCTTCCCCCCATTAGCGTAAAATTAGCGTAAATTAGCGGTCAGTCCTCCTCCGCTATTCGCCATTCACCATCTGAACCGCACTTTCGCATTGTCCCGTCCCGCTCCGGTTGCTAGAGACAGAAAACCTCCAAACTTCCTCCTATGAAACCACTTCTGCTCCAAGGCCGCCCCGCTTTTTCCCCTTTCCGTCTTTCCGATCTCCGGAACCGCCTCGAACAGGCCCTTCCCAGCCTCGGAACCCTCACCCTCGAAGCCACGGAGATCTACCTGTTGGAAACCAACTCCGACCTCCGATCTCCGACCTCCGACCTCTCGGAGACCCTGAGCTTGCCGAAGGAGCATATCCACGCCCTCCTCGCCGCCACCGGCCCCTTCACCCAAAGCGACGGATTCTTCGTCACCCCCCGCATGGGCACCATCTCCCCCTGGTCTTCCAAAGCGACCGACATTTTTAACCACTGCGGACTCGAAGCCATTTTACGGGTCGAACGCGGCATCCACTTCCGCATCCTCAAAGCCGACGGCAGCGTCTGTGCCCTCGCCGATGTCACCTCCGCCCTCGATCTCCTCCACGACCGCATGACCGAAGGGGTCTACGACAACCTCGATTCCTTCTTCTCCCACTTCGAACCCTCGCCCCTGCGCACGGTTCCGCTGATCGAAGAAGGCCCGGAAGCGTTCAAAAAAGCCAATGTCGACTGGGGCCTCGCCCTCAGTCCCGACGAAATCGACTACCTGGTCGACGCCTACCAGAAGATGGGACGCAATCCCACCGATGCTGAACTCGTCATGTTCTCCCAGGTCAACTCCGAGCACTGCCGCCACAAGATCTTCAACGCCGACTGGACCGTCGACGGCGAAGCCAGCGACAAATCGCTGTTCGCCATGATCCGCAACACCCACAAACTCAATCCCCAGGGCACCCTTGTTGCCTACTCCGATAACTCCGGTGTGCTCGAAGGCTTTCCCGGCGACTGGTGGGAAGTGACGCAGAAAGGCGCGGACAAAAATACCTACCGCAAAACCCCCACCACCCTCGATATTCTCTGCAAAGTGGAAACCCACAACCATCCCACCGCCATCTCCCCCTTCCCGGGTGCAGCCACCGGCGTGGGCGGTGAAATCCGCGACGAAGGCGCCACCGGCATCGGCGGACGTCCCAAGGCCGGCCTCTCCGCCTTTATGGTATCCAACCTCGAAATTCCCGACTACCCCCTGCCCTGGGAACAACACATTGCCGAACACCCCGCCCGCATGGCCTCTCCGCTGGATATCATGATCGAAGGCCCCATCGGCGGCGCCGCCTTCGGCAACGAATTCGGACGTCCCCAGCTCTGCGGCATGTTCCGCACCCTGCAACTCGAACACAACGGACGCCACCGCGGCTACCACAAACCCATCATGGCCGCCGGCGGCATGGGCAATCTCAAACGCGAACACGTCGCCAAAAAAGACATTCCCCCCTCCGCCCTGATCATTCAGCTCGGCGGACCCGCCATGAAGATCGGACTCGGTGGAGGCGCCGCCTCCTCTATTGCGGCCGGATCGCAATCCGAAGATCTCGACTTTGATTCCGTGCAGCGTGGCAACCCCGAAATGGAACGGCGCTGTCAACAGGTGATCGACGGCTGTATCGCCCTCGGCGAAGAAAACCCCATGCTGTCCATTCACGACATCGGCGCGGGCGGATTGTCCAACGGCCTGCCCGAACTGGTGGAAGCCACCGGCGGACATTTTAAACTGCGTAACGTCAACAACGAAGACATGTCCATGAGCCCCATGGAAATCTGGTGCAACGAATCCCAGGAACGCTACGTGCTCGGCCTCATGCCCGACCGCCTCGCTGACTTCGAAGCCCTCTGCCTCCGCGAACGCTGTCCTTTCGCCGTGGTCGGGGAAGCCACCGATGATGATCACCTCATCCTCTCCGACTCCCACTTTAAAAATGACCCCATCGATCTCGAAATGGGCGTGCTCTTAGGCAAAACGCCCAAAATGAAGATCGAAGCCCTGCGCTTGACCGAAGAACACGCGCCCCTCGATTTATCCAACATCGATTTAGGCGACGCCATCGACCGGGTCCTCCGCTTCCCCGCCGTGGCCAACAAAACTTTTCTCATCACCATCGCTGACCGCTCCATTACCGGCATGGTCACCCGCGATCAAATGGTCGGCCCCTGGCAAACCCCGGTAGCCGACGTCGCCGTCACTTCTTCCTCTATGGACAGCACCACCGGTGAAGCCATGGGCTTAGGCGAACGCACCCCGATCGCTATTCTCAACGCCCCCGCCTCCGGCCGCATGGCCATCGGCGAATGCCTCACCAACATGGCCGCCGCCAACATCGCCGACATTGGCGACATCAAACTGTCCGCCAACTGGATGGTGGCCGCCGGAGAAGCCGGCGAAGACGCCAACCTTTACGACACCGTCAAAACCGTAGGCATGGAACTGTGCCCCGCCCTCGGCATCTGTATTCCCGTCGGCAAAGACTCCATGTCCATGCGCTCCTCCTGGCAGGACACCAAAGGCGAAACCCAAAAACAGGTTTCGCCGCTCAGTCTCATGATCACCGGCTTCGCCAAAGTGCAGGACGTACGCAAAACCCTCACCCCCGACTTAAAAGAAGTCGGCTCTCACCTCCTCCTCATCGACCTCGGCCACGGCAAAAACCGCCTCGGCGGCAGCACCCTCGCCCAGGTTTACAACCAAGTCGGTAACGAAGTCCCCGATCTCGACGATCCAGCAGCCTTCAAAGCCTTCTTCGCGGTCCTCCAAGACCTCATCGCTGATGGCGCCCTGCTCTCCTACCACGACCGTTCCGACGGCGGCCTGCTCGCAACCCTCGCTGAAATGGCCTTCGCCGGCAGGAAAGGCGTAAATGTCGATCTGTCGGACGCGTCAGACCCGTCCGACAAGTCCGACGCCCTGGCCAAACTCTTCTCCGAAGAATTAGGCGCCGTGATCGAGGTGTCTGAAGACAACCTCGAAAAAGTAACGACAGCCTTTCAGGCTGCGGGGACGAGACTTTCAGTCTACAACCTCGGAAAGACCACAACCAACAAAACGCTTCTCATCACCCAAAACAACGAACTCCTCTACAAAGAATCCCTCAGCACCCTCAACCGCGCCTGGTCCGAACTGACCTACCGCATGCAGGCTTTACGCGATAACCCCGAATGCGCACAGGAAGAGTATGATCGAATTTTGGACGAGAGTGATCAAGGATTGATTATTCAGCCAAAATTCGAATCAGGAGACAGGAAGCAGGAGACAGGAGGCAGGGAAGACAAATCCACAACCCATGCACCGGCTCCCGGCCCCCGTCCCCCGTCCCCTGCGCGACCGAAGGTCGCTGTCTTCCGTGAGCAAGGCATCAACGGCCAAAACGAAATGGCCTTCGCCTTCGACAAGGCCGGCTTCCAATCCGTCGATGTCACCATGACCGACCTCATCAGCGGCCAGGTCGACCTCAAAGACTTCCAGGGCCTCGTCGCCTGCGGCGGTTTCTCCTACGGAGACGTACTTGGCGCCGGATCCGGCTGGGCCAAATCCATTCTCTACAATCAGCGTCTGCTGGAAATGTTCCAAAGCTACTTCGAACGACCCGACAGCTTCACCTTAGGTGTCTGCAACGGATGTCAGATGGTGGCCCAACTCAAGGATCTCATTCCCGGCGCCGCCGCCTGGCCCCAATTCAAACGCAACCGCTCCGAGCAATTCGAAGCCCGCGTGGCCAACGTAGAAATCCTCAAATCCCCCAGCCTCTTCTTCCAGGGCATGGAAGGCAGCCTCCTCCCCATCCCAGTGGCCCACGGCGAAGGCCGGGCCGACTTCAGTCAAACCGGCAACCTCGAAGCCTGCAAAGCAAACGGCCTCACCGCCCTACGCTACATCGACGCACAAGGCCCCGCCACCCGCTATCCCCAAAACCCCAACGGCTCCCCCGAAGGCCTCACCGCCTTCACCACCCCAGACGGTCGCGCCACCATCATGATGCCGCATCCTGAACGCTGCTTCCGCAGCGTACAAATGAGCTATCGCGCCCCCGGCACCTTCGAGAATGAAGAAGGCCCTTGGATGAAAATGTTTAACAACGCTTACCAAAACACCCGATAATGTCATGCCCGGCGAAGCTCGTAGAGCGAAGACTGTGACGTGTCCGGCGAAGTTCGAAGAACGTAGACGGATGCCCCATCCGGAAAGGTGTTTTAGATCCGTGCAAATGAGTTTCCGCGCTCCCGGCATATTTGAGAATAAAGAAGGCCCTTCACTATATATATTTGTGAGTGAAGAAAGAAAAACAGATTTTAACCCATTTCTCTCTGGAAAACTTATGGCATCTGCAAAAGTTCGGCTAAGCTCATCAGATTTGACCCAGGTTGCGAATCCTCGATCAATACAGTACAACACGCCATTAGAACAAGAAAAACTGGAAATGCAACTAAGGAAAACAGCAGACCTTTACACGCAATACCAGTGTAATAGATTTTATTTCGAATAATACCTCCCATGATTTCGATCTGCTGGCGATACTCATTAATATGAAAGCTAAGTAACGATGAATCTTTATCATACAGTATCTGATGAGCATATTCCTTTCGGCTAGGCAAGTATGCAGGAAAAAGTATGTGGAATGAACTACTGTTCCACCGCCCATAAACGCTCAATATATTACAAATCAAAGACACTAAAACTCCGCCAAAAGAGATAAATGCTGTAATGGCTAAGAGACTCTTGAGAAAATCATTAGGGACATCGAATGCAAACACTTCCCTGTTAGCAAAAATCCATTTTGCTACGGAGAACATTGCAGTACCAAGTAAAACCGAAAATCCAGATATAATTCCAGCCTTGGTATCCATTGCCTTCACAACCTGCTGTGAATTTTCATAACCAGCTTTCAGATGCTCAAGCAACTGATTTTGATTTTCTAAATTCATCCTCCCACTCCTTTAACTGAGGTTCTGCCAAATTTCCATGCAGGTACGCATTCCATTCAGGTAGCCATTTTGGAATATTGAGCGTCTCTGCAATTATGTGCTTTTCCAGTAAAAAGTGTGCATTCCTAAGAACATATAATGCAGCATGCTTTACCCAATGCTCCTTGTAATCAAAGAATACCCGCCATTCGTGCGCGTGAACCCAACATATTTTTCCACTATTGTAACAATGCCAATCAATGTGCCTTCGCAACCAAGATTCGTAACACCGTAATTCTGGAGGTTGCCTTCTCCAACCAGAGTAAAATTCAATTTCCACCGGTACAGATAACCCTCTGACCTCCAGAGCACCTGTGACCTTAAGGCCTTCTCGACGGTCAAAGTGAACAGGATATAGATAACCTATAACATTATAGGCAAATGAAAGCGCTTCACGCTCTTCCAACGTCATCATAATACGATTTTGGGTCAGGGGTTTTGATCGAAGGCGTAACATACGGCTTGGTGTAGGACACCCTCTCAACTGCCTGACCTAATGCCTCCCGACTCAGTCCGTTTGAGCGGTAATAGGAGGGCGTATCAGAGCATTCACTAAACAAAGACCTCAAGCTTTGGTCTAAGGCAAATGCATCAGACCGCGGCAGAATCGTATCATTCGTGAATTTCTTGCTCGCATCTTGAGCATCTAGGCTCCTGCGCGACCCCCACCCCGCTACGATTCGAAATTTACGAGACCTAGAGTTCACATCCGCCACCAATAGCCAACCGTTTGCCTCATCCTTTTTTTCACCCCCTCCAGCCAGACTGACTAGCCAATCAGCCTGATGCAGCAAACTTCCCCACTTTTCATTGGTTTGAGGCATTGCATCCGACCTTAAACCATACCACTCCCCGGCAGCTTTTACCGGCACGGACAGTCTTGCAATCGAATATCCATTCTCAGGAAGCAGCACCATATTTGTACAATCTCCTGCCCAAGGCAACCTCGACACATTGAAATGGTACTGACCGGCATTTTGAGCAAATGCTTCAGCATAACCCATGATCTGAACAAAACGTTCAACTAGCGCCTGGACCTGCATCTCATCACCAGACTCAAAAGCTTCTTGCACCTGCTTAGTGAATCCATCCAAATCACACCGCATAACAAACCCCTGAACCGTCAAAGGGTCGTCGACCGATGTTGAGGGCAGTGATACAGCCCGGTTCGCAACAAATCCACGTGCAGAAAGAATCTCTAATGTACCGGCAACTTTCTCATTCGCAACCTTGGTAAGCATGGGTGAGACCATCAAATTTACCGGGACCCATGGCACATCCTTTGGTCGTTTCCTGTAATATAGCCATCCAGATTCCACATCGCCAGAATAGACCTTCTTGGCAGGGTCATTAGCCGCAGGACCCAACGAAACCATCGAATCTTCAGGCTCAATTCCAGTTGAAATCACAATGGCCCGGCCATGAGTCGCAGCATACTTCATAGACCGCAAGGAATCTCCGACAAACACTCGCAGTGGACCCGTGGCTAAGGCATGAAGTGCCAGACAGAAATCAACCATCTCTTGCTCCCTTTCATCCGCTCCACCCGGAAACAGTACGTGCAATTTGTCGTTTTGCACTTCCAATAGCTGGGCACGATACTCAAATGACAGTCGCTCCGCCTCACGTGCAACCCCTTCTACAAACTGCAAGTAAGATCTAGCCCCTTCCTCGTCTCCTGCTTCGATATTCAGCTCAAGGCTGTACTTAACATACAGATGATACCCCTCAACATCGGTGTACTGGGAATCTACAATATCACGATCAAACATTGATAGCGTTTCAATCATCGCTTGTTTAACTCTACTCATCTCTACCTCTCCTTAAAATTTGGTGTCTATTACCGATGACGGGACAATCAAACAGGAATCTTTATCCCTGATCTTTCCTGATGGACGATGAATTTTAACTTCGGACTTTTGGTTCTTTGCTATTTCCACAGCAGCCAACCGCGCCTCTTCCTGAGTGCGATGATGAGACGTATCCTTGGAGTTTCCCACTCCTAAAACAGCCCATCCTGTTTCACGTTTAACGACATGTTGGTTTTTACCCATAATTTTTCCTTTTTCTAAAGTTGAAATGCTTTGAAATACATGTATCTAGTATTAGATAATTGTCAGACTACAATATTAAGCAAGTCCTATGCCAAGGGAGTCCTTGCAGACTTAACAAGTCACACCCAATTCTCTCAATTGTTTTGATAGTAAAAGCTTACAGATATATACATTCGGATATATTAATTTTCGAGTAAGAAACTAGGGGTGATATGCGACAATAAGTCGCAGTATTCATGGCGCAATGCGACAAACTTGGCTCAGCCATCTTCGCATTACCTTTCCATTGATAAGCGCCCAGAAAAGGGAATCACCCAATGCGGGTCAATGCAGGGTCACAAAGCGGAAAAAGAGAAAAAGGGTCAGTTAATATGAAAAGCGAAAGCCTCCGGTAGAAGGTTGCCAGGCATGATAACATGCCAGGTGAAATTCGAACCTGCTCAAGTAGCTTACCACGCAAAGAATCTGGACTCTACCATCACGAATGTCTCAATCCTCGGCTAAAGCTAATAGGTGGTGTGTCGCCAATATACTTTGGAACTATCTCTGAAAATTTCAAAAATTCCAGAGAGTACCGTAGTTTCTTCAAAAACAATTTCTCTACCGAAGAAAACATGGAGGAAGAACCGTCTGGTCAGGTATATGTGAATTCAAAAATCGCTTGGAAAAAATTCAGGTGTGTAGCGTTTTCACTTAGATTTCTTGTAGCTTCGTTAGCTTTCTGGTCGTTATATCTCAAAACAGTACTCGTCTAATATAAAAATTCACATTATGACTTCGATTGCTAATAATATGTAAGCACCATTCTCACGGTAAATATTTAGTAGCACGGATGCTTATATTAGGATTCTCCTAAGGCACACAAAAAAGGGTGAACCTCGGTTTCAGTAACGGTGCCACGGATGTTCACTTTTACATTCACTGAGTTCAATTTCCGGACAAAGTCTAGAAGAGTATCAGATTCCATTCGCTTGGCACTACCCTCAGTAAGCCATAGCACTGACTGTCCGATTTCGAGTGAATCTTCAAGCTCGTGATGTTTAATTTCATTGATTATAGTATGAAGATGACTTTTGAAATCCCCATCGATGCTTGTTTCTCCTTTGTTCAGAAACACATACTCTCCGCGGAGATTAGTCTGTGATCCAAGAATCCGAGTACGGATATTACTCCTAAACGCTGCCTCTGCGATGGAAGCTGCAAGAAACGCACCTTCTCGTTCGACATCTGCGGCAGGACCAGAGATAAAAACGTGTTTCTCGTCATTCCGAGATCGGATTTCACCTGTGTCGCAGAATATATCACAACCAGATTTTCGTAGCCGTTCAGTTGCGTCAGCCAATATAGAGTTTACAATTGGCCGAAACTGTTCAATTCCATTTGCGTATTCTTCCGTATTGTCTGGAGTACCTTGTTTGCGAACCCGCACGTCAAGAATATCATACCAAACAACGAACCGATATTCTTTTCTGCTAAGTTTCTTATTTGATCTAATTATGCTATTAACACCGGTATCCGCAGTCCGTGTTACCGAGTCGCAAAACCTAAGTGTTTCGATCCGGAATGCATCTGCCAGGTCACTAAAAGCTTCATCTGAAATTGGTCTTACTTTTTCAGGACCGACATAGATCTTGCGAAGTTTAGGTAACATATATGACATTCCACTGGGAAGTGCGGAAAGTGCGCTTTCACCCAACACCTTTACCTTTTCAAATTCATCAGGTAAGAAACGTTTGGAGTGTGATTCTGTAATAAGGGCAAGTGTTTTTATAATTGCATCACAGCAAGCCAGAAATAATTTCTGCTTCTCTAATATCTTGGACAACTTATTACTATTTGAATCGTCAAGTGGCCTGGAAAATGCATCAAAAATAGCTTCCCAATAACTCTTTCTGTTTGCCCATTCCGGATCATGCTTTGAAAGATCTAAAAGTTTATTTTTTATGTGGTTAATTTCGGAACTCTCGAATTTCTCAATCTTCCACATCCCGGAATTAACGGCCTGTTGTCCGTATGACCGTTTAAGCTCATTAGCGCCAAAATGAAACCCGTTTCGAAGGTTCTCCGGACACTGTTTAAGAATAGTGCGTAATGATGATGAAAATAGAAGCAGTTCGGCTGCAACCGCACCAACTGTGTCCTGTAAATTTGATGCTGACGTTAATACGATCAGATCTTCTGTGCCAATTGGTTTTGAAGGACTTCTTCTCTGCCCCGCACCAATACAGGCTTTGCCTACAGTGAAACCAAGGGACGATGCCGTACGGGCTGCATCTCGTTTAGCATGCGCTGCTTGTGGCTCTTTACTTAACCGGTACTTTTTGGAACCGTCAGCTGGGGCTATTACCATGCCGGTTTTACAAAGCCTTCGGCTGAGCCAGCTCATCTCACCTTCCGGTACCAATTCATCCTCTTTACCTGGCACTATTGGCACAGCACCTTGCAAATGGAAACCGACTCTGACCATCGTATCACGCCCAGATTGGGTATACCATAGGTTTAGCCATTCCTCATTCATGCCAACCCGGAGTAAAATCACGATTAGTTTTTCGAAATACGTCGCTTCGAAACCCTCGCTACCCCGTCCATTTTGGAATCCGTCTAACATTTTATATATCAAATTTTCCTCTTGGGCACCAAATCTGACATCTTCACCATAACGGTAAGCCCTGTAGACACGACCCTTGCATTCGGCTATAATCGGGACTGAAATTCCATAATCAATCAGGCGGTCGAGAAAGATACTGAGGAGATTTCTTTTATATCGAGTGTTATCAATTTCATTTTTCTGAAGTAAATATTTACTAAGGGGCCCCCAAGCAATCCCTCTCTTTAGACGATCACGAAACTTTGGGTTCTGAACCTTGTCTCGAATTTCCTCCCGCGCAGCCCTTTCGAATCGTCTATGAAATTCGAGAAATATAGCTGTTAGGTCAGACAGGGGAGTATCCCTAAAACTACTATCGACATCTCCATCAAAATAATCTTTAAGGAAATCATCAATGTCATTCCTTGTTTCTTCCTGGATTTCTTTAGGTTCTGAAAGCTTACGCAATGAAGTAGCGGGTGGTGGCTCTAATTTCCGGATGGAATAAGCCGTGTGAATGCCTTTTTCTATTTCGTTAGCGATTTTACTTGGGAATGAACTGGAGCACCAAGAGAAGTCGAATTTCCGAGACGGAATATCATTCCGGATTTGGCGAAAATAAGTCCAGTACTCGTTCAAGTAAATGGCACCAACTAAATATTGAAGTACGCGCACCTTCTCGCTAGCTGGTAAATCCCCTATTTCTTCGTATTCTACTCCAAGTATCTTGCATATACTTAAACAGGCTGTGCTGATGGACTTGGAATCCATAGGTCCAAAGGTGACTACCGGTACTATCGTAACCTCGTAGTATTTTCCAAACCAAGCGGCGAAGAACCGCAATTTCGCAATTTCTATTAGACTGAAGAGAGAGCTCCCTATAATCTGCTTCACCATTTGGCTCACATACTGGTCAGGTAATGCTGAATAATATTTAACCTTACTCGTTTCATGGAGTTGAGTAGAGGTGTCAAAGAAGTACCAGCTTGTAGGTTTTATGGCCTGATCTAATTGGGAAGGCGTTAGAGGTATTTTTTTTGTCGCTGCAAAGTCGGTCAAGTAAGGAATGCCTGCATTGATCATAGCTCTGCATTCCGACGCACAGAATTCGATTGTTTCTTGCTCGCTTAGCTTTTTGTGAATGTGGTCAGGCTTAAATGTTTTTATGTCCCAAGTTTCGGTATCGGCACAGTAAACCCAGTATTCTGCTGTCAGGTCCTGAACCGTATCAAGTTTTTCTTTGGTCTCTGCGAGAGTTGTCCCGACAAAAAGCGTATCATCAACTACTAAGACTTTTTGTCCTTTGAGCACCGCAAGTCCAGATGAAATTATTGTGTCTGAATATATGACTGCTTTAGGTCTTTTCACCCCACACAGCTCCATCATACGATAGATGCATAGAGATTTTCTTGCGAGAAATATTATTGAGTCGCACTCATGTTCGGCGATCTTGGTGAAAAAATCTATTAACGCAGAGCTATGATTTGCGCCAAATGGTTCTAGAATACGTTCGATTCGTGTTTGTTTATTTATGGTGTTAGCCGTCATTTATTATCCAGTAATACTTACAGAAAAGATCTACCTCAAATTTGTACTAATTCTCACTAACATGCGAAAAGTATCAATTCATTTAGAAAAAGGGGCCAGCCATACCTCCGGCAGGTAAACCCGCGATTTCCACTGTTTTTCATTCCCTATTCCTCACGAACTCTTGATCCATCCTTTCCCGTTTAAGCACGATCTCAATCAGTAACGTTTGGGGAAAAGGGTCAGCCCGTGAGAACGTGCATTTTAAATTGACACCCTTCTTTACTATTGATTGAAGGGAGTCATGCCACGCCAACCGCGATTCGAATATCCAGGGGCCTCCTACCATGTCATGTGTCGGGGAAATCATGGCGACCCGATTTTCCTTCAGGATGGGGATAGGAAGATGTTTTTGGCGACGCTGGTGGAGGCTTGGCAAATGATGGGTTGGAACATTCATGCCTATGTGCTGATGCGCAACCACTATCATCTCCTTCTGGAAACCCCCGAACCTAATCTGGTTGCGGGGATGAAATGGTTTCAAGGTTCGTACACGCAGCGTTTCAATGCTTTACACCGCACGCGCGGACACCTGTTTCAAGGACGCTATAAAGCCACTCCCGTTCAGGTAGGCGATGGGGACCTGGTCTATTTCCGAACCGTAAGCTCCTACATCCACTTAAACCCATTTCGTGCGCATTTGTGTGGGGTTGGGTTTGAACAAAATTTGGAATCATATGAGTGGAGCAGTTACCCGGCGTATATCGGTGCTTGTGAGCGACCCAAATGGTTGAGCTGCAGTCGGGTTTACCGAACCCACGGATTGCCAAGTGAAGGATCCGCGGCAATGAAAGGCTACCAGGCGATCCTGAATAAGAGAATGCGGGGGGCCGGTGATCCGGCTGAATTGGCGCAAGAGGAAGAGATCCTCAAACAAATTCGCCGGGGATGGTATCTAGGTGACGAAAAGTTTCGCGACCACTTGGTGGATCAATTGGGAGAAAGCGCAGAGGGTGACAACCTCAGGGGTGAAGTCAGGAGATTACACAATGAGCAGGGTGCGGAAAGCCTGCTGGGTGAAGTCTTAAAAAATCTTCAACTGAGTGAAGAGCTGCTTTTGGGGCTGAAGCCGACCGTATTGCAGAAACAGGCGACAGCATGGGTTCTGCACAAAAACACCAGCATGACGATTCAATGGATTGCAGGACGACTGAACATGGGCCACCGAAGCAATGCCTCCCGAAATGTACATGCTTTCGAAATCAACAACAGCGAAGAGGCAAACATCCTTCGTGAAAAACTGCACGTTCTCACGGGCTGACCTCTTTACCGAGCTGACCCCTTTAGCCTTTAGTCCGTCTTCGATGCGATACACCGTGGCGGGTGTGCAGAGGAAATGAGAGCAGCGTCGGGATCACGGTATTTCCGAGGCGGTAGAATTACTCACCATCTGTCAACAAAGCTTGGGTATCCAAGAAGAAGATCTCTTCAGCTCAAAAAACACTCGCTTGGGAAAACAGGCTATCGCCTGGATCCTCAAAACCAAAACCACGGTGACCGTGGTATGGATCGCCGAGAGATTTCAAATGGGACATCGAGTAAATGCTTCCAAAGCGATTAGCCGCTTCCACAATTCAGATGAAGCTGAAGTGACAAAATTTAAGTCAAAAATGCAACAAAGTATTTCTGCCCCCGTCCCTTCCGGACCTATGGCTTTTTCAAAAAAAATCACAGATGTCTTGATTTTGATGCTTGAATAGTAGTTTACTGTTCATGGAGATACTCCTATATGGATTTTTTGACCTCGACCATCTGGCCTTTCAATAGGGTACCGCCTTTAATTTCTTTAATCCTGCGCACCCTGATGAGCTGAGCGAGTGGCTGAGTTGTGTTTAGTGGAGTAGAGACTCCATACAACACAGTCATATTACCTGCGTTCTAAAATACCAGACAGTGCAAGAGGAACATTAGCCAAATTAAATTTTTATGGACTCGCTTTTAAAAAAAATTGGACTCCTATCTGTCACGGTGACCGTAGTTGTGATGTATTTTTCGATACTTCACATTCTACCTAAAACTGCCATTCACCCGTCTCTGAAGCTTGCGGCAGCTGTTTTCTCTTCCCTAATTATCTATCGCCTTATTGGGACTGTGCTTTTTGAACTTTTTAATCGCTGGCTCTGGTTACGTAAACTATTACTCGGCGAAGAATTCATCGAAGGAACCTGGGTTGGACGAATCAGGAGAACCCCAATTGAATATACTGTGGAAGAGTATCGTTACCGAAAGGGACGAATTGAAATCGAGGGTCGTTCTTTTCTTGAGGACAAGACTCCTCGGTCGCATTGGGAATCTACTGCTGCATCCGTGGATATAGGAAACCGTAAAATATTCTATGCTTACGCATGTCGTATTGAATGTAAAACTCGACCACCGGAAGGTGTAGCTTCATTTAATATGCAGTGGGAAGACAGCTCAAAGCGATCCTGTGATCGACTGGAAGGATTTGCAGCAGATCTTACTGATGGAGAAAAGGATTCGAATACAGAATACAAGGTTAGCCATCGTTGGATGGGATTTGAGAAAGGCCTTGATGAAGCAATACAAATCTTTACCAAAGACAAGGCTAATGAGAGCAATCAGAACAACGGTTGAATTTCTTCTGCAGTAGCATTTCGAGTGATTTTCCGCTATTTAAGTAGCGATCCAAAGTTGTTGCATCATTCCAATCAACGTTAAATCGCTCTGCCACGTGAGTACCATTATTTGATTTTGATTCTTCCACGGTTATCGATTGGTCGCAGGAGTCAGGAGAAGACATATCTCTAATGCGCATTTTAGTTATTTTTAGTTTCAGGTAGTCTTGATCGAATTCTTGATGATGAGCCCCTTGAGACAGGAAACTTAGACCAATAATACATCCTTTAGTAAAAAATTTGTTATTCTCTCCGATTTCAATAAACGCGACACATTGATCCCTTCGCTCGACCTCAAGCATTTTCGATACGCTTTCAACACGTTTGACCCTTACGTCATACGATAAAGAATAATTTGCCGTGTGATTTCCCACAATTTCTTGGTAGGCTTCTCTCTGCTGAATTATTGCAAGTTGTTCTTCAATGGCAAGTTCGTCAAACTCTCTCGATACTGTAAATATCCGCTTTACTTTAACTCCTTGTGCGACCAAATCTTTGTTGGCCACCAAAACACGACCATTACTTCCCAGGTTTTCGTCGGTCCAGTATGCCGGAATTGTCCTAGTATTGTAAGAATCACCATCGGTTAGCATTGCCATTAGCGCACAAAGTGAATCAAGAATTACATCACGGTTACCCCATACCTCAAGATGACTGTTCCGAAATGAAACCCCTTGCCATGTAATAAACTCTGATAGTCTTTCGGAAAAAAGCTGGGTTACCGGTGGTAGAGATTCAGATAAATTTTTCTTAGTTTTATCAGCTAAAACAGACCTTATAATTTTATCTTTTCCATCCTCGAGAGAATTTTGATCAATAAAACAACTAAGAAACGCTTGCCGGTACCCCAGAGAAGCATTCAAAATAAATTGCATCATTTCCTCGGCGCATAAAAACCGGTCAGCTTGTGACTTCCTTAAGGCTTTGTCTATAATACGGCCAATACTCGCAGTCTTCCAATTTGAGTGTTGATGCAGTTCTTTGGCTATATATTGCTTTAAAGAGTCGACAGTCGAAGGAAGATCTATCGCGATTTTCCCCGGCTCCTTATGAGATTCCTCCTGTGGATCACCTCGTAGAGCCATTGCAGCATCAAACAGGACCGCACCCGTCGCAAATATGTCTACTGGGTAGCTATAAATACCTATATGACCACCGCTTTTTTTCATTTCCGGAGATGCGTATCTGCTAGTCTTAAGAAGTTTTCGTACTTTTTCTCTTTGGTCTGGGTCATA
Source organism: uncultured Verrucomicrobiota bacterium (assembly GCA_937127435.1). Lineage (GTDB taxonomy): Bacteria > Verrucomicrobiota > Kiritimatiellia > SS1-B-03-39 > UBA6053 > UBA6053. The sequence continues at coordinate 15,962 of CAKZLZ010000064.1, forward strand.
GAGTACTGCAGATGTCCCAAAACCTACGAGCCATACATTGCTTGAAAGTACGGAGATAGATGTTGAGATGGTTTTTAAACGCTCTTCTGAGTTTAACTTGTCTGATTCTGCCTTTCCTGCCTTTTCAGATGCCAATTCTTTTGCAAGAATCAAAATAGGGTTCTCAGGATCTTCTGTTAACTTCCATTTGTCACCGAGAATGATGTGCTCCGGTAATATAGATCCGTGAATGACTCCATGGTTGTGCAAACGCCGCACTGTGTTGGTTAAAGCGAAAGCCAAAGTGAGCCAAAGGATTTTTTCAAGAGAATCATCTTGATCCTCTAATGAATTATTTTCTTTAATTAATTTTAAAGAAGATAATATAGACTTGCACCAAATGTTGAGACTATCACCCGGGATGAATTCCTCGAGAATTGCAGGTATCGGTGTCTTGATTCTGCAAGAAGGTGGTGCATGCAAATAAGCTTTACCATATACGCGTGCGACTCGTCCTACGTGGAGGGGGGGCTCGGTATTGGAGGAACTGCTCTGCTCAGGGGGCTCGAGTTCGTTGACTTGAATTAAAGACTCAATTTCCTCGTCAAAATGTCGGTCGAAATCATCAAACTTATTTTCGGCCTTATCGTCGGGGAGCTTAAGGAAAAATTTGTTTATTACTTTGCTAGAATTCTCCTTTGTTTGAGTAAGTTCGAAGCTACGCCCTACTCTTTGCTCTTTACCAAGCTCTTTGGGTATAAATCCTCCACTCCCGGAATCCTTAAAGACAGATTTTTTTTTCTTCTCATCTAACTTTAATTCGTCAACCACAAGAATCCACTTCGTTCTTTCTTGGCTCGTAATTATATCAAAGATATCGTCATTATTTGCTCTAATTAACACAACTTCGCTAAACTCAGTGTTAAAAAGAAAGGGGGTAATTTTTTCGTCCTTTAGAGATGTATGTTTTTCTTTCATATTTACTTTACCTCCCCTTTTTGGTTCTCAAATCTTGAGTTGCAAGATTTACAAACTCCCTCAAGGTCAGGGAATAATTTCAATGCTGTTGCCCCATAAACACCGAGTTCCCACTGGCACTTTTCAGCCTCCTCTGTTGGAATTACAAATTTGATTAGAACTGGTTTGTCTGCGTGGTCTTCACTTGAAAAATTTGATGTAACCCAATGTTCAATTGGCAGGCTACTCGTGCACAATGAAAATAATCCATTTTGGGCGAGTATTCGGCTCCTTTCACCTCCAATAGGCTCCACAAAATCTATGACATTCGTTCTCCCTTGATCTCTAATTATTTTACTCCGTTCTGTCGCTAATTTCATATTGAAAGCAAACAGTGCGCAGTAGGTTGGTGGAGGAGATTTACTAAAATCAAAGGCGAAAAATAATGCATCCAAGGGAGAACGAGACCAGTCTAATAATGGTGTTGCAAGGCCCCGGTGTTGCCCAATTGACCACAGGTCAACTTCGTCTTGAACCATTGTATCGTGGACTACTCGTTGCCCTGCTGTGCTATTAATATGCCCCATATGCTTTCGTTCTATGTTTTCTAAAGTTCTACGCAAGTGCTCCGGTTGTACAAGATTGGGATACCCTCGCAATTGCATGCAGAAATTGCGCAGATGTTTAATCCTGAGCTCGTTATGTCTTTCTGAATTAACAGAGCGAAGTGATCTCGTTAAAGATGGCTCTAAGCGCCAAAGAGCATTTTCTTGGCCTCTGAACAAATAATCACCATCAAAGAGATCTTTAAATGCAGCATCTGAAAAAAGATCGAGAAATTCACGATAAGAAGAAAGCAAAAACTGGTGAAGACCATTTCGGCTACTACTTGCAGAATATTTCAGAGTCCTAGAAAATGTCATCAGAGCACCTCATTTGATAGTTTCACCTGTAAGTCACGTTCCCATTTGCACAGTAAAATAAATTTTTAACATTGTCATTTAGGTTTGTGCAAAGGGAATTTAATAAAATCTTCTGCAGGATAGCAGAGTCGAGGTCAGGCCGGAATGGCAGTAAGATAAGAGGTTTTAGCATGCCTTTGCCACCATCATTTCAGCTCTCAACACATGGCGAGAAAAGGGTCAGTTAATATGAAGGAAAAAAAATGAAAAAGGGGTCAGCCCGAGAAAAGGGGTCAGCCCGAAAAAGGGGTCAGCCCGTGAGAACGGAAAAAGGGGTCAGCCCGTGAGAACGTGCATTTTAAATTGACACCCTTCTTTACTATTGATTGAAGGGAGTCATGCCACGCCAACCGCGATTCGAATATCCAGGGGCCTCCTACCATGTCATGTGTCGGGGAAATCATGGCGACCCGATTTTCCTTCAGGATGGGGATAGGAAGATGTTTTTGGCGACGCTGGTGGAGGCTTGGCAAATGATGGGTTGGAACATTCATGCCTATGTGCTGATGCGCAACCACTATCATCTCCTTCTGGAAACCCCCGAACCTAATCTGGTTGCGGGGATGAAATGGTTTCAAGGTTCGTACACGCAGCGTTTCAATGCTTTACACCGCACGCGCGGACACCTGTTTCAAGGACGCTATAAAGCCACTCCCGTTCAGGTAGGCGATGGGGACCTGGTCTATTTCCGAACCGTAAGCTCCTACATCCACTTAAACCCATTTCGTGCGCATTTGTGTGGGGTTGGGTTTGAACAAAATTTGGAATCATATGAGTGGAGCAGTTACCCGGCGTATATCGGTGCTTGTGAGCGACCCAAATGGTTGAGCTGCAGTCGGGTTTACCGAACCCACGGATTGCCAAGTGAAGGATCCGCGGCAATGAAAGGCTACCAGGCGATCCTGAATAAGAGAATGCGGGGGGCCGGTGATCCGGCTGAATTGGCGCAAGAGGAAGAGATCCTCAAACAAATTCGCCGGGGATGGTATCTAGGTGACGAAAAGTTTCGCGACCACTTGGTGGATCAATTGGGAGAAAGCGCAGAGGGTGACAACCTCAGGGGTGAAGTCAGGAGATTACACAATGAGCAGGGTGCGGAAAGCCTGCTGGGTGAAGTCTTAAAAAATCTTCAACTGAGTGAAGAGCTGCTTTTGGGGCTGAAGCCGACCGTATTGCAAAAACAAGCTACGGCATGGGTTCTGCACAAAAACACCAGCATGACGATTCAATGGATCGCTAAACGACTGAATATGGGCCACCGAAGCAATGCCTCCCGAAATGTACATGCTTTCGAAAACAACGACAGCGACGAAGCAAACTCCCTTCGTGAAAAACTGCAGGTTCTCACGGGCTTTTCCACGAGCTTCCCCTTTCCAAGAGGCAACGAATAAGAAAATGTTTCAGCGATCTTCCTGAGCTTGCGATGACTTTGGCCAGGATGGAGAGGACTCGACTCCCATTTGTGGATTGGAGTCATCGATGTACCGAAAGGGTTCGCTGAGAGGAGGTTCCTGAATTTGTTTCTGCAAAACCTGTTGAGCCTTATTTTTGGATTGGATGAGATTGGCATACATCCAGTCGGCGTAGTCATCCAGACTCATTCGGGGAGGCGGAGGTTGCATGCTCATGACTGCAAGCTCCTGAGTTCAGTCTGAATTTTTTCGGCAATATCCGGGCTTCCATAACGGTCGCACAGAGGGAGAATGTCTTTGGTGAAATCAAGATGATTCAGAAGCGTCAAAAATGCGATATCAGGAAGATCCTTGCTCTTCCGTCTTTCGAAATTTCCTTTCAGGGCAAAAATTTTCATGGCCAAAAGATCGCGCAAGCCGGGGATACGGAGAGAAACGCCATGAAGTGTGCAGGGCTGTGCATTTGCATCCAACCTGGACAGGGTGTTTTCATCTGCAGTAAGAAAATCTATTCGGAGTTCATCATCCGGTTTAGAGAAAAAGGTCACGTTTTCATATTCGGAGATTTGGGAGAAACCTTGATTCCGCAAGAGTTTTTTAACAGACGGGAGCGTCGAAGTGGCTATCATGAAATCAATATCGAGCGTGTTCCGAGTGTATCCATGTTCATTTACGGCAAAACCGCCTATAAGTAGGCAGGAAGTCTTGAGCTCGCGCTGGATGCGGTCCACACAATATATGGCCTCTTGTAAACTGTTCACGTTCATGGAGGACACACTAAATATTCAAATGGATAAAGTGAAGAGGAATCTGCTTATGGATGGCGAAACGGAAAGAGAAAAAGGGACGAGAAAATCGTCCGGCCATGCCTCCGGCAGATCAACCCGGGATTTTCACTGCTTTTCAAGAAAGGGGTCAGAGAAAGGGGTCAGAAATTGCGCTTTGCTTTTGAATGGGCAAGGAGAGAATGTGAGTGTGCCATTAGTTGCCCATACATCTCGATTCCAAAACTTACGCATTGACTTACGCCATCTGCGCACCATGAATGAACTTCATGGAATTACCCTCTCTTTCAGTCCCCAACTGGTCCAGTTTATGGTGTGAGACCCATTGGGCATTTGCCGGTGCCGTTCCGAGTGTGTCACTCGATAGCCCCTATGTTGAATCCGGATATCGGGCATGGCTCATGATTAAAGGGGAAGGTCATTTGAAGTTTCAAGGGCAAAGGTATGTGGCAAAACCCGGCAACTGGCTTTTCATTCCCAGTGGAGAAGGCACGCAGCACTTCACACAGGGTGCGCAAATTATCTCCATTAGCTTCCGGGCCCAATGGCCTTCGGGCGAAGCTCTTCTGGAGGCTTCAACTCCCCGCCATCTGGAAGTCGCTCAATTTCCTGACCTTAAAGAACGTGCCCTTGCTTTTGCCCGCGCTTGCCGCCTGCATCCGTTGCTCCCTCATTTCACCTTCAACAAGGACAACCTTCCTCTGGGGGGACTCTGCCAGATCAATGCTTGCCTCTTTCATTGGTTGGAACTTTTCATAGAAGCCGCAGCGCAGGCTGGCTGGCAAGTGAAAGTCCCCAGCGACGTTGATCCTCGTTACGCGGATGCACAGAGATTGGTGAGAAACCACCCACTCGCCCATCCATTCCGCACGGCCGACCTCGCAAATAAAGTCGGTTTAAGTATCAGCCAGCTTAACCGAATCTTTGCGTTGCACGCCGGACAAACCCCGGCCTCCCTCCTCGAACAACGTCGGCGTGAATATGCGCAAAACAGAGTCGAACAGTCCAGCATGCCCTTTAAAGAAATTGCCTACGCCATCGGATTTTCAGCCCCCGGCCATTTCACCACCTGGTACCGCAAGACCTTTGGCACAACCCCATCCAGTGGACGGAGTAGATCCCAGGATTCCTGGAATGCCCCTTCTTCATCTTGAAAGAAGATACTTCCCGAGAAAAAGCCGGGTAAATTTTCACCCGCAAATACCAAAACCCCCTAGTACCCTGTAAACCATATAACTTCGCATAGGACCGTGAGATTCCGAGTGGATTTGTGTCCCAAAAAAGATAAGGCGATGCATCGCATCGTTGGGCTTTTTTGGGACGCAAGGCCGCCGGAAGATTATGGCCCGTAGGGTTGGAGAGTATGAAGAATCTCTTTTAAAAATAAGAGGATGCATGATCGTCTAATGCATAACTTTGGCCTCTTTTGGCGCTGGAAATGAGATGAGGGTCATGCACAACCATTTAGGTTGCACAAGCCCCTCCTCCCATCCCCAGCATCCAAAATAGACCAATCCTATGCGAAGTTATATGATTTACAGGGTACTAGATGCGCAGATTTCGAAACTAAATGACCAAGTTAAGTAAGAACTTACACTGGGTTGAAGTAAGGTGGAGCGTGTAGAGTAAGTGAAATTAAATGAATACGAAGCTAATCATCAGGCAGTCATTTAAATCGAAATACCCCATTACATGCTTATGAAAACACTCAAACTTTACATCCTATCCCTTCTCTTCATCATCAGCCTCAGTAGCGCTTCGGCGGGGGTTGTCATGCTTGATTTCGGTAACGCCGATACGGCGAACGCCACGAATATCAGCACCAACGGTGGATTCACCATTGATTCGGTCATCGCCAATACGGGTAGCAACATCGCTTCGCTGAGCGTGGGCACCGAGACCTTGTCCATCAGCTTTTCTGGTGTAACAGGCGTTCGAGATCGCCAGAGAAAATTCACCGATATCACCACCGGAGAGGTGCTCACCCCGTATTTCGAGGACATGATCTTCAGCGGTGATACGTTGGGAATTACAGTTTCCGGTATGACCATTGGCAATCAATACCAGTTCTATTTTCACGCCGTGGACGCGGAATTTACGCGTGACATACCGGTGACCAGTTTGGGGAATTCCGGAGCCCCTCTCTCATTAGGAACCGTATCTTATAATATCTCACCGAAACCAGATATTTCGAGTTTCTCTGATTACCAAGTCAACACCGGGCTCTACACAGCTACGGGAGCTTCAGAAACCTTCAGCATTACGGGGGCGACAAGCAACGTTAACGCGCTGGCGGCCATGACCATCGTGACCATCCCAGAGCCTTCAAGCATGGTGCTCGTAGTGGTTGCGGCAAGTGGT
>CAKZLZ010000065.1 GCA_937127435.1 uncultured Verrucomicrobiota bacterium
AGTAGTTCACACCAATGGCGGGTAATAAAATTGCGGGGTGATTACTGGAATGTGGAGAATATTGAAATGAGTGGTGTCAAGTATGCTATTCACAATGACAGCGGTGACAGCGCCACGGAATGTCAATTTATAGATCTGCATATTCACCATGTGCTGCATGGTATTTATCTGAATAATCTCAGCGATTCCCGTTTTGATAATGTGCGGATTACGGAATACACCAAGCACGCGTTCCGGTTGAACCGGGGAGGAGACAATGTGGTGTTTGAGGATTGTGTTGCCGACTTAACAAACGGAGATACTTCCTGGTGGGATTATTCGAACGGCTATGCTTATGGATTTGTTTTGAACAGTGCAGGGAGCCATTCAGACATTTCGTATATCAACTGTGTCTCCGCGAATAACCGTCATAATAATCAGAACAAGGGCTACTGGCAGGGAGATGGCTTTGTGGCCGAATCCAATGCCTCCGGAGTAAGTTTTATCAATTGTCTAGCCATAAACAATGATGACGGAGGGTTTGATCTTAAATCTTCGAATACAACCCTGGAGGACTGCGTGTCGGTTCTGAATTACCGGGGATTCCGTTTATGGTACGGTGGCTCTCTCGAGAATTGTGTGGCGGTGGCTCCTTATCGCCGTTCAAATGGAAATTTGACGGGTGGATATGGTGGCAACGGGGCCTGGACAAAAAATGGAAATATCACGCTTAACTATTTCACTTTTTATGCAGATGCCGGAACCGCGGTGTATGAGGAAGGGACTGGAAGTATTCTGCTTACCAACAGCATCCTGGCTTTTTCCGGTGTGGATGGAAGTTATTCCGGCGGAACCGTAACCTTGGGAGCTGGAACTGTAACCTATCGGCCGGGTAGTGGCACCGATCCGGACTTTGTGAATCCCAGTATTGCCTGGGATGGATACGGTGATGATTTCGATAGTCTGACTTACGGGGATACGAAAGGTTATTACTTCGGATCAACCGGGCTGTCTGTGATTAGCGCAAACATTACCAGCAGTGTAAGCTACAAACTGGAGACCGGTGATGTTGTCGGCGTAGAAGCTGTGGGCAACTGGAATAACATTGGAATTGATGCTTCCGGAAATGCGATTTCCGGCAGCACCGTGAATCTTACAGATGCAGTGGATCAGTGGGGAAATTCAACGGGTGTAACCCTGACCATCGGAGGCGCACCATTCGGATATATCAATAATACCACGGTTACTGCTGATCCGAACACCACCATGATGGCCTCGGAACGGGGAAGCAGCAGCAATGGAGATGGACGGATTGTGCAAGCCACCGATGTGCCCTTTGACACCTACGATGTGGTTGTGTATTTCGGCGGGGTCAGCTCCGGAGGTTCGACACCTTATGTCATGAACCTGAAACTTCAGGAACCGGATGGTTCCGGTGGCTGGCAGGATATGTCTCCGGCGTCTGATATTCTTTATATGCGGGATACCAACCGGGTATGGGATGAAAGCTATGATGAATCGACTGCACTCACATCCGCATCGGCGGTCGACAGTGAGGAGTACGTTGTATTTCGGAATGTTACCCTGGATAGTTTCAGAATCAGAACCGACACCGGCGTAGGAAGACGCGCAGGATTGTCGGGCTTTCAGATTGTGGAAAAAGCAGAACCGGTCCTGGCTTTCAGTTCAGGAAACTTTTCGGATTATGCCGGTCAAAGTAATGCCGGAGGGATGACCCTGGAAGCGGCGGATACCGCAATCCATCTCACTGGCAATACCTGGAGAAAATACGCCTACACCTATACGGTGACGACCAATACGGTAGTGGAAGTCACGGTGGACGCTACGGATGTGGGTGAGCTGATGTGCATTGGATTGGATTCTGATAACGATTATGCAACCGGCACCACCAATATCAAAATCGCCGGCAGCCAAACCCATGCTTCCTTTGTTCCGGTGGGGACTTCGTACATCGCAGGTTCCGGACCGGTGACGTATATCATTCCTGTCGGAACGGTATTTACCGGAAATATGTCCTACCTGACTTTTATCGGCGACGATGATGCCGGGGAGGATATTGATGTGATCTTCTCTGATGTCCGCATTTATGAGGAGTAAAGGAGCCGGTTCCTTACCAGGATTAGGAACAAAACATGAGCAAAGAAAGTTGCGTATGAAGGATAACTTTCTTTGCTCACCCTTCGGGAACCGTAAAGGGTCGGAACTTAATAATATAAATCCCATTCAGATACTGACGAGTACATACAATGAAACGTAACCCGTGTGGTTGATAGATTGATCTTTGATCACCCCCAGCCTCAATGGTTTTCTTATGCAGAATCTGCGTCGTACCCCTATGAAGTTGATTTGACAATTCACCCCAAACCCAAGACACTAAAATGAAATTTAAAACCCCCACTGTCCTCAGCATCCTCTTTCTCTTCTTCTTCTCCATGTTACACGCCACGGAGTATTATATGACCCCTTCCGGAGCGGGTGCTCTGGATGGAAGCGACTGGGCTAATGCATTGGCAAAGTCGAGCTTAAGCACGACCCTTAACACCACCATGGCCGCAGGAGATACCCTGTTTTTGGGATCGGGAAATTATGGCTCGAGCACCTTGAGCTTGACTTCGAGTGGCACCGATCAGGCCTGGAAAAGTGTGATCGGCGTGGATACCGGTTCGGGCATCCCGCATTTTAGCGGAAGTGGAAATTGGTACCGGAGCAATCCGGACAGTGGTCAGTGGCAGATCGTCAATGTGGCCGGTCATTACTGGCATGTTGAAAATCTGGAGTTGAGTGGCGTGCAATATGCGATTAAAAACAGCACCAGTGCATCGGCCTCGAACTTTCAATTTACAGATCTGTATATTCATGATGTTCGCCATGGGGTCTATTTGAGTTATTTGGATGATTCCCGTTTTGATAACGTGTTGGTGACAGCGTATACCAAACATGGTTTCAGATTGGACCGTGGCTGTGACGACGTGGTGTTTGAAAACTGTGTCGCTGACTTGTCTGGGGATGATGCCAGCTGGTGGGATTACTCGGAACCCTTTCCTTTTGGATTCGTGCTCTATAATAACGGAGCCAACACGAATATTTCTTTTGTGAATTGTGTGGCGGCCAATAATCGTCGGAACAACCAGGGCATCAGCTACTGGAACGGAGACGGCTTTGTGGTTGAGAATACGACCACTGGAGTCAGTTTTGACAACTGTCTCGCGATCAACAATGAGGACGGGGGTTTTGATCTCAAGCCGGTTGCAACGCTGGTGGATTGTGTCTCCGTTCTGAATTATCGCGGGTTTCGTTTTTGGGGGAATTCTTCGGCTGATAATTGTGTGGCGGTGGCCCCTTTCCGTCGGTCAAACAGTAACCTCAGTGGCGGGTATGGAGGCGCAGGGGTCTGGACAAAAAATGGTACGGCGACACTGAGCCATTTTACTTTTTATGCGGACGCTGGAACGGCTGCCCATGAAGAGGGTACCGGGAATCTGACGCTCACGGACAGCATCCTTGCTTTCTCCGGGGCCAGTGGCGGATTTACTTCGGGGTCGATTACTTTGGGCGCCGGAACGGTGACTTACAGACCGGGTAGCGGTGTGGATCCTGATTTTGTCAATGCCAGTACCTCCTGGGATGGCAGTGGAACCGATTTGAACAGCCAAACTTACGGAGACACCAAGGGATATTATTTTGATGCCGGTGTCCCGATGGTTGAATGGGTGTTGCCGGAGGCGGATGCCTATGTGCATGATGATTTTCCGACAACGAACTTCGGTTCGTTGGACTACCTGCTGGTGAAGGATGCCAATACGAGTGAATATACCCGAAACAGCTTTGTCCGGTTTCCGGTTTCCACCCTCTCGGAAAACATAAGTACGGTAACCCTGAAGCTGAAAGTAAAAGCGATTGGCGGAGAAGGTGCCGGCTCGCGTTGGGTAGAAGTCCGTAAGCTCAGCGATGACAGTTGGGGTGAATCCACAGTCACCTGGAATAACAAACCTTCCGCGGGGAGCTTAATTGCGACTCTGGATGCCGGAACCGTCGACGAAACCTATGAAATTGATGTTACGGCTTATGTACAATCGGAATTCGCCGGGGACGGCGTGGTATCCTTCGCTTTGGTACAACCAAACAATACCAATCGAATGGTATCGTTCTATAGTCGGGAAAGTAACGGAAACGAACCCAGTTTGGAAGTGGAGTTCACTGCGGAACCCGCTGAGCCGGTATTGGTTTTCGATGCCGTGAACTTTTCTGACTATGCATCACAGTCCGCCTCCGGAGGGATGACCCTGGAAGCGGCGGATACCGCAATCCATCTCACTGGCAATACCTGGAGAAAATACGCCTACACCTATACGGTGACGACCAATACGGTAGTGGAAGTCACGGTGGACGCTACGGATGTGGGTGAGCTGATGTGCATTGGATTGGATTCTGATAACGATTATGCAACCGGCACCACCAATATCAAAATCGCCGGCAGCCAAACCCATGCTTCCTTTGTTCCGGTGGGGACTTCGTACATCGCAGGTTCCGGACCGGTGACGTATATCATTCCTGTCGGAACGGTATTTACCGGAAATATGTCCTACCTGACTTTTATCGGCGACGATGATGCCGGGGAGGATATTGATGTGATCTTCTCTGATGTCCGCATTTATGAAGCAGAATAAAGGAGGGGCCCCTGCCTGCGGGATTAGGGGGAACTTCTGCCGGGGGAGCTGCTATGAATATAGGAGCTCCCCTGATTTTTATTTATGCGGTGTAAGGAATTTTAAAACATTTTCTGTACATCGTACAGGCAATCAGGTCTTGTGGTATTTCATGATGAATAAGATTTCAAACCGGCTGAAAAAAATAGGGCTTTGCCTGGGCTGCTGCATGTTTGTCCCGTATGTTTTTGCGGGAGAACTGGGGCCTTATCAACTGATTTTGGATAAAGAGCTTTTGGGGGTGGAAGGCCGCAATCCCATTCCAGCGGCCCAAGCAAAAGTAGAGCCTGCACGACCTTCCTGGGCGCAGGATTACCGATTGACCATGATCACGCAGGACGGGGCGGGATTGCGGGTGGGTTTACAAAGTTTAAACGACAATTCGAGCTATTTGCTGGTGGAGGGGGAGTCTCCGGAGTTATCGAAATTTCAGTTGTTGTCCGGAGATTATGAATCCGGCTCGGCGCTCATTCGGTATCAGGGGACGGAACATCGATTTTCGTTTCAGGGGGGCTCGGCGCGGGTGAACACAGGGATTCAAGAAGAGAGTGTTCAGACCGCAGTGCCGCCTCCCATCGCGGTTTTGCGTGAGCGGCGGATGGTTCATCGTGCCAAGTCTTCCCGTTCTCGTCCTTAATTGGTTTCTTTGCTGAGAGCTTCGATCCGGGTCCAGAGGCGGTTGAAGGGGCGTGGGATTAAATGAATGAGCCCGGCAGGAATCTTTAAGATTTCGGGGGCAATAAAAGGAGCTGCTGTTCGTTATCGTCTCTCAAACATGCCTGGATTTGTTCCCCATGTCGAATTGGCATTGACCGGAACCCCGCACGGACCTATAGTTTTTTTATGAAGATGTCCTTCTTAATTCTCAGCCCCGTTTTCCTTTTAACGCTCTGCCTGCAGGCCGCGGATTTGGGGCCGTATCAATTAATTTTAGATAAACAATTGCTGGGAGTTGAAAAGGCCACGCCGACAGAACCGGTTCGGGCGCCGGTGGTGGCGGCATCTCCTTCCTGGTCACGTGATTATCGAATGACCATGATCACCCAGGATGAGGAAAAACTTCGGGTGGGTTTGCAAAGTCTGAAAGACCAGTCTTCCATTCTGTTGATCGAGGGGGAAAAGCCATTTCCGGATGACAGTTTTCAATTGGTGTCCGGGGATTATATGCAGGGAACAGCGGTGATTCGGTATCAGGGATCCGAATCGCGTTTCCATATTGAGTCCGGTCCGTCAGCACAGTCGGCTGCGCCGGAGGTCTCATCCGGTCGGGGGGGGCGGGGTGGATCAACAAGGACGGGTTCTACGAGAAGTTATCAGCCGAGGCCTATGCGTCCGAGTGCGCCTGTGGCCACGCCCACACCCAAGCCGCAGGTCCGTAAATTTAATACCCGGGAAGAATTACAAACCCATTTGCAAAATCAGCAGGTGGATGCCATCCGCACCGGAAAACCGCCTTTACCGATCCCCCTTACACCTGAGAATGATGCCAAGCTGGTGAACGAAGGATTGCTGGACCCACTGTAACTTTTAGAGAAAATAATGATTCAAGTTCCCACCCGCAGTGCTCGTATTCTGGAAAAAACCGGTTGCTTTGGCGCCGAAGAAATCTCCGCCATCCTTCGCGCCCGCGAACAGGAAGGGGGCAATCTTCTTCACCGTTGTTTAGAAGTGTCCGGGCTCTCTGAAGAAAGTTTTTTACCTAAATTGGCCGGGGCCATGGACCTGTCTTTTGTGGCACTGGGGCAAGAGGTGCCCGCGCCCGATGTGTTGGCCCTGTTTCCGGCGAAAGTGGTGTATCACTATAAAGTGGTTCCCTTGTCGGTTGAAGATGGCGGCTTGCGGGTGGCGACGCGGGATCCTTTCCGTCCGGGCCTGGTGGAAGCGTTGCAATTGTCTTCGGGCCACCGCATCCGGTTGGGTTTGGCACCTTTGTCTGAAATCGAAAAGGCGATTAAACGTTTGTACGGGGTAGGGGGCGAAACCATTGAGGAGATGCTGGAAGAGGACGGGGTGGAGGACATTGATGCGCTCCTGGATGCGGATCCCAACGAGTTGGATGAAGAAGCTTCGGTGGTCAAATTTGTGAATCAGATTATTTGGGAGGCTCATCAGGAAGGAGCCACTGATATTCATATGGAACCCATGGAAAAGGATCTGCGGATTCGCTACCGTATTGACGGGGTGTTGGTGCAGGTGCCGCTTCCTGCACGCCTGAAACGTTATCAGGCGGCAATTATTTCCCGTCTGAAAGTGATGTCCAATATGGACATTGCCGAAAAACGTCTGCCTCAGGACGGAAGGATTGGATTGCGGATTCGGGGCGAGGATATTGATATTCGGGTTTCCACCATGCCCACGGTTTACGGGGAAAGTGTGAGTTTGCGTTTGTTGATGCGGCAGTCCACGTTGTTGGGCATGGAAAAGCTGGGCCTGACGCCGAAGGATGCGTCCAAGCTGGAAAAACTCATTTCCCGTCCGCACGGAATTTTGATGGTGACCGGTCCGACAGGTTCCGGAAAATCTACCTCCCTTTATACCTATTTGAATACCATTAATTCGGTGGATAAACGGATTCTGACCTGTGAAGATCCGATTGAGTACGAAATTCCCGGCATCAATCAGATTCAGATGAAACCGGAGATCGGGCTCACTTTTGCGGTGGGGCTGCGGCATATTCTGCGTCAGGATCCGGATGTGATCATGATCGGGGAAATCCGCGACCGGGAAACGTCGGAGATCGCGGTACAGGCCGCGCTCACCGGACATTTGGTTTTCAGTACCTTGCATACCAATGACGCGGCCAGTGGTTTTACCCGTCTGCTGGATATGGGCGTGGAGCCTTTTCTGGTGGCCTCTTCTATTGAAGCGCTGATCGCCCAGCGTTTGGTGCGGACCCTTTGTCAGGACTGCAAGGTCCCAGCCGATTACGCCGAAGATTATCTGAAGGATATTCAGTTTCCGGTGGAGGGAATGGGAACCATTTATAAAGCTGGCGGTTGTGAGACCTGTCGCAATACCGGCTATCGGGGAAGAACCGGGATTTACGAAATTCTGACGGTGAGTGATGACATTCGTCAGCACATTATTGCCCGGGATCCCGCCAGCCGGATTAAGGCGACGGCCGTGAAGCAGGGTATGGTTCCGCTCAGGGAAGATGGGTGGGCCAAAGTCATTGCAGGCACCACCACCATCGAAGAAGTGCTGCGTGTGAGTGATGATGCGGATGAGGCACCCTAGATTTTTGTCTTTCTCCCCCGGGGGGGTCGTCGTTGTACTTATCTGGAAAATGATACGGTGAAAAATTATATCTTCCTGTTTCTAAGTCTTTTGTTTCTGGCAGGTTGCAGGGGTGTTTACACTGAAGTAGATATAGAGGAATTTGAAGGGGAGTTTATCTTGAATTCCTCTCCTGCCTTTCAAGGATATTTCTACGAAGGCAGCGACAGTGAGTTTCATTACTTTTCAAGCCGATGGCAATACGGGCGGGACAGATATCTCAAAATAGCAACTAATGAACTGACGGTTGAATCCCCAATGGAAAGAGAGGCGGACCCCGTTTTTGTATCACCTTTTGGACAGGATGAATTATCAAAAGGAGTCGTGAAGATCAGAGAACGGGAACTTGAATCGGATACGATACGCTTGCTGGCAGGCTTTAGGGGAGACTACCTGGAGTTAGATAGGCAAAAGTTTGAAGAGGTCTTTGTTTTAAATTCTTCATCCATTTACCAAGCCATCCATTACCAGGGGAGCGATACTGAATACCATTATTTCTCGAGTAAATGGGATGATTTCTCTGATAAAAATCTCAAAGTCTCCATCAATAATCTAATTGTGAATTATCAGATGGGGCGTGGTTGTGATCCCATTCTGTTATCTCCTTTAAGGCAGGATGAATTTTCGAAAGTGTATGTAATATTCAGAAACCATATACTCGCTCGGGAGTCAATACCTGGTGGTTTAGGAGAAGATGTTAGCTCTCTCCACAAAATTCAACCTAAGATTGTTGAACCTATCCCTAACCAGGATGCTCTGCCTGCGGTTCTGAAACCAGGATCGGATGATCAGGCAGAAGGTTATACTGTACTAGGCAAAGAAGAGTTCGAAAAGGTGTTTATCCTCAATTCTTCATCGATTTACCAAGCCATTCATTATCAGGGGAGCGATACTGACTACCATTATTTTTTGAGCAACTGGGATGATTTCCCAGATAAGAACCTTAAAGTTCCCATCAAAGATCTTACTGTAAATCATCCGATGGATCGTGATTCGGACCCCATTCTTTTATCTCCTTTGAAGCAGGATGAAGTATCGAAGGGGTTCATGGAATTCGAAAAATCGCAACCGGAAACGATGCCGCGCACTCGAGAAGGGCGGGGGAGTTCTCCCCGCAACGTTCAACCCAGGGTCATTCGCCCTATCCCCCTCCGGGGTGTTTCCACATCGGCTCCTCAAGTACGCACGTTCAAGACCCGGGAAGAATTACAGGCGCATTTGGAGGCACAACAGATGGAAGCGATCCGGAATGGTAAACCTCCTTTGCCGGTACCCTTGACTCCGGAGATGGAGCGTCAATAGGTGGAAGAGAGTATTTTGCCGGCCGAAATATAGGTTCTTTTAATGGCAGGCACTGCTCTGTCCGGAAATACCTGTTTCAAGGTCTGTTGATGTATCCGGAAAAACATCGGGCAGGATGCCCACATCCCACCTTTCGAAGTCCTCTGTTCAGAAGGACGTTGCCAGAGCCGTTTAGGTTTCGGTTTCGGAACCTTGGGTTTCGAAGTACGAAGGTTCTGTTTAAGGCTGCCAGGTTTTCGGGGGAGGTGCTACATTTGCACCGGCATTCATCATGGGGCCACCCGGTTTTCGGCGATAGTCCCCGTTCTCCGGGTCCATGAAGAGTTCAGCAGGATCGTTGACCACCATACTGCCACTGCCGGCGACTTTCGAATCGGTTTCATGCATAAAGATATTGTTTTCTACGGTGCCGGGGAAGGGGGGGCGCAGCCGTGAAAGCACATTGTTTCGTGCCACCAGATTTTGAGGGGCACTGGCGCCGGACTGCACAAAGATGCCCGTGAACCAGCCGGCTTCCGGATTGGCGTTTACAAAGGTGTTGTTTTCGAAGGTGATGTTCTTCATGTGGTTGCCGCCGACTTTGCCGGATTGCCACATGGCCACGCTCACTGCATTGTTCAATTGACTGTCGACCACGTTGTTGCGGAAGGTGAGGTTTTCCACACTGCGGTTGATGGCGATGACGTTTTGGATGTAGTTGTTTTCAAACAGAATATCCCGGCAGCCTTCATAAAAATTAAGTGCGGAGGAATGCATGCCGTAATGATTGATCACGATGTTGTTTTTCAGCACCCCGGTTTTGGCTTCGTAGTGGCGAATACCGGAGCCGGAATTGTTATCGATGCGGGTGCCCAGCAGATTGTAGCCGGTGATGCGGTTGACGTAAATGCCGACGGTCCAGCCGGGGCAGTGATGCACGTAGCAGTTTTCCACGGTGATGTTGTTGCTGTAATTGAGACTGATACCGGACTGTCCACTCATAAAGCGCACTTCGCAATCGGCGATGCGAATGTCGGATGGGGTGCCACCGGTTCTGCCATTGACCGCCACGCCGCCTTTTCCACCGGCGTAGCGTTGCATGAGGAAACCACGCACTTCGATATGTTGGGAATCGCCTTCGAGTGCGAAGGCGGTTTGAAGGGTGGGGTACCCAATGTTGGCAGGCTGCCCGTCGGTTAAGTTTTCGGGATAGAAGTAGATACGGGTTTTACCGCCTTCCAAGGCTTCCAGGCTCCATTCCCCGGGGAGATCGATAAAGCGGGGAGAGTTGAAAAAGGCGTAACGGGTTTGGTTGTAGATTGTGGAAGTGAAATGCGGCACTACCAAACGGTTGGTTTCGGGATCGAAACTTTGGGCTTTGGCGAAATAGACATGATTGTTACCGCCGTGTACCCCAACAAAAATATCGTCATACCAGTTGGGATCTTTCTGGGTGAGCCGTTCGGGATCTTCAATGACGCTGCTGACTTTATGTTCCAGAATATTGGTTCCGTCGGCAGTGAAGGCGGCGAATTGTTGGAATTTAGTCCATTTTTTGTCGGTGTTTTCGTTCCGTAATTGAAAAGTGATTTTGTCGCTGCTGACCGGTGCGGGGAGCTTGAAACGTTGCATGTCAGCCTGTTTCGGATCAACGTCGGCTACAAAAATTTCTTCGCCATCAGCGTAGAACGCGACCTGTTCCGGCGGGGTATTGCTTTTCGGGCGGTACAGGGTGAATCCTATTTCCGTAATGGAAGTGGGTTGATCCAGGTCCACGGCAACTTCTCCGCCATGAAAGGGTTCGATCACCGGCGCA
>CAKZLZ010000066.1 GCA_937127435.1 uncultured Verrucomicrobiota bacterium
CCTCCGGCGTCCATGTCGGGTTCTCCCGATCGATCGCGGCATCGCTCCCGGCGTCTAGCGGTCCGCCGTCCGTCGCTCCGTCCGACGCGGCAGCATCGGCGAAGACACCATCCGACAATGCACCATCGCTCAACCCGGCGTCCGTGGCGACGGGAATATGATTGGCCCATGTGGGCGTGCTGACCCAGATACGTTTTCCCGCTTCGATCGTGTTGAGGAAATCACACGCAACTTTCAGCGCCCCAGAGCCGCCGGGAGTCTGTACGCTGTCTACGCGGCCATCGCGAATGACCCCGGCGTCTTGCGGCCATCTGGCTGCCTTGCACTGTGAACAAGTTCTGGTTCCATCAATTGGGCTGACCACCGCTTGGTTGATCGTCGGGCAGAAACAGGCCGGAGCGAGGTCGAACCTCGGGTGTTTTCGCCTCTCGTCCACCCGTGCCGGTCCGTCTGCGGCTTGGGGGCGGATGGAGCTCGCTGTGAGGGGGAATAAGCTTTGGGCTTTTCTGTGTGTTTTAGAGCGGAAGCGAGCTTCCTTTGAAATAGCGGCAGCAAGCGGCCGCACGCCACAACAGGAGGTGTTTTTAATACAGCAAAGCCTCCCGTTTAAGAGGGAGGACTTGCCGAGGGTTTATGCAAAAGAAACCATGTGTCTGCTCATTCGACCTCTTCCCCCAGAAATTGGGGGAATTCTGGCCAAAGATGCGGTTTGAGGGTCTTGCCTGCGGTTTCCACCGCACCCATATCCGGGGCTTCGCCGGCAAAGTCGTCGTTGAAGTTGGGAAGGCGTTGGCCGGCATCATGGCCGGCGCTGCCGGGGACGAGTTCGAGCAGACCGTCTTCCCGGCGCTGATACCGGGGGCCGTCGATGATGCCATGGGACTCGGCGTCTTCCCGCATAATGGTTCTGCCATCGTAGAGATCGTAATCGTAATCGTTGCTGGCGGAAAACTGCAGATCGCGGATGGCCCAATCGCTGTCTTTGCGCATATCCAGCACATTGTTCCGGCTCATGATATTCTTTTGGGTGTTGCGCTTGTCGGTGAATACCAGTCCGGCCTGGGCACCGCTGCTGGCATCCGTGAATCCGGGAAAGGGAGGGGGTTGCAGGGTGGTATTGTGGAAGATGTACATCCGGCCGTTCGTCCATTTCGGATTTTTGTTGCCGATTTTCACCAAATAATGTCCCCGGTAGTCATTGGGTTTTGTGCCGTTATGTTTAATCGATACCGCATACACGTTTCTGAAAATATACAGCGGGCCCAGGGAAGGGGCGGCCGCGCCGATCGCCCCGTAGGTTTCGGTGATGTAGTTGTTGTAGATCCGTACATTCATGTCCGCACCTTCCGCTTCAATGGTGTCATCCCAACAGTGTGAAATATAGTTGTCATGAATATCGGTATCGTTGACCGGAAATCCGCTGTACCCGAAGTTGTGGTATTCGCCCATGGCATCGTTATACATATGATCCAAATCGGAATAGATCCGGTTGAAGCGAATCACGTGCTCTCCTTTGCCACCAAAAAATACAATGGCTTGTGGGCCTTCAGGATGCCTGCTTTTGGTGCCGGGCCTTTGCTGGTTCCAGGAATTGCTGTCGCTCCGGGGATGATGGAGATCATTGTGCTGAAGGGTGATGCGCTTCAGTTCGTCGGCATGGGCATAGATGGCTGCATTCAGATTGTAGGCCTGTCCGTTGTCCCGGGTTTCTCCCCAGCCACTGATATCACAGTGTTCGATCACCACGTCGCTCACATCTTTTAATACGATGCCGTGGTTTTTGGCACCCGTCAATTTGAGCCCCCGGAGAATCACGTATGAAGCCTGAATCTCCACTTGGGTTTTAAACTGATTGGCTGCATCCCACAGCGTATCAGGGCCGGCCTCATACAAAACATACCCGTCTTCTTCACTTCCGCCCTGATCGATGACAAAGGTTTCGGAAACGCTTTTCGGCAGGGTGACAGTGCGGGCAATTTTAAAGTCGTCGGATCGGGTCCGGGTGGTGAAAATTCGTTCCGGCCCATCTTCGAGCTTCAGTTTGACTTCATATGGGGTGCCGGCGTTGAGCATGACGATACTGCCGCGGTATTCATGCGAATGACTTTCCATTCCCCCGTCATGTTCCATCTCATCAAACCACAGGGGCATGGCTTCCTTCCACTCCGCCTCTCCCGCTTGGCGGTAGTGGACACTGACTTCTTTTTTTGCCGTTCCGCCGGTGGGTTTCCAATACAGTCCCAAGCTGTTGTAGGTGGCGACTGCCTGCGGATGCACTTCTTCACCCTGGTGGGTGGGCTCCCCGATTTCGGTGAGGGAAAGGTTGGCAAAGGCGACTTGTTTATCCAGAGAACTTTCTTCCTGGTTCCAGCGCAGCACCACCATCAATTGATCCGCGGATCCGCTGCCCACGATGTGACTGACTTCTGTCCATTCTGTGCCTTTATTGCCTTTGGAAGATGTGCGGGAGAGTTCTTTTCCTGCCTGAAGGCGTTTGATTTGGAGGATGCCCGTATTGTCGCCTTTGATCCAGCCACTGAGCCGGTAGCGGGTATCCGGTTTCACCGGAATCCGCTGGATGATTTCCCCGCTTTTTTTCCCGTACGCTTTTTTTAAGGTGACTTGCAGACTCTTCTCATCCGCAGCGCTGCCGGTCGACTGGGTGATTTCCTGACCTTTGGTCCAAATGGACCAAGCGGTGGGCTTTCCGGATTCCCATTGATCAAATGATCCGTTTTGGAGCAGGTTTTCCTGTGCGAAAGCGGAAGAGAGCGGGACCCCGAATGGCAAAAGCAAAACGAAGGTGAGGCTGTGAATAAATTTCAAGGTCATAAGATTCTCTCAGATGTGGGTAATTATAAAAGCCTCTCCGATAACAGAGAGGTATATGCTTTGAACTTACTCTCCTTCCCCGAGGAAGGGAGGGAATTCCGGCCAAAGCTCGGGTCGGGGAGTTTGACTCCCGGTTTCGATTGCGCCCATATCCGGGGCATCGCCAACGAAGTCGTCGTTAAAGTTGGGAATGCGTACGCCCGCATTATGACCGGGGGTGCCGGGTTGAAGTTCCAACTGTCCGTCCGCTCTGCGCTGATAGCTGGGACCGGCAATGATGTTGTTCGCACCGGAGCCGTCTTTGTAGAGGGTTCTGCCGTCATGCATGTCGTAATCAAAATCATTGTTGACGGTCTGCTGGGTGTCCCGGATCGCCCAGTCACTTTCTTTACGCAGATCCAGCAAATTGTTCCGGCTGACAATATTCTGTTGGGTCTTTTTATTGGAGGTGAACACAATGCCGGACTGCGCGCCACTGGTAAGATCCGTGAAGCCTTCAAATGCGGGGGGCTGCAGGTTGGTGTTGTGGAAGATGTACATCCGCCCATGGGTCCACTGCGGTTTCTCATTCCCCAGTTTCACCAGGTAGTGTCCACGATAGTCGTTGGGATTTGTACCGTTGTGTTTGATGGAAATGCCATAGACATTGCGGAAGATATACATGGGTCCCAGCGAGGGGGCGGCCGCACCGATCGCACCGTAGGTGTTGTCGATGTAGTTGTTGTAAACCCGCACATTCATATTCGCGCCTTCAATTTCCAGTCCGTCGTCCCAGCAGTGGGAAACGAAATTGTCATGGATGTCACTGTCCTTCACCGGAAAGCCGCCGTAACTGAAGTTGTGGACTTCGCCCATGCCGTCGTTAAACATGTGATCGAAATCTGAATAAATCCGGTTGAACCGAATTACATGTCCGCCCTGACCGCTGAAGAAGACGATCGCCTGGGGACCTTCCGGATGACTGCTCTTGCTTCCCGGACGTTTCTGATTCCAGGAGTTGCTGTCGCTGCGCGGATGGTGGAGATCGTTGTTTTGAATGGTGATGCGTTCAAGGGCATTGGCTTTGGCGTAGATGGCGGCATTCAGATTGTATGCCTGACCGTTTTCCCGGGTGGAGCCCCATCCGCTGATGTCACAGTCTTCGATCACCACATCGGTTACACCGCCAAGCACGATGCCGTGTACCTTCGCACCTTTTAAGGTGAGTCCGCGGAGAATCACATAAGACGCATCCACTTTCACCTGATGATCCAGGCTGTCGTTGGCATCCCACACGGTTCCTTCAGGCATTTCGTAAAGCACGTATCCGGTATCGGCACTGCCACCTTCGCTGATGGTATAAATATCATCCATACTGTCAGACAGAGTGATTTTTTTCGCGATTTTAAATTTATCCGAACGGGTCATGGCCGGTACGATTCTTTCCAGCGTCCCGTCGAAAGTAAGTTTCACTTCATAGGCGGTGCCGGCGTCCAGGTACACGATACTGCCCCGGTATTCAGCGGTATGTTCTTCCGCACTGCCGGGATGTTGCATATCGTCAAACCATAAAGGTAGCGCTTCTTTCCAGGTGTCACTTCCCGCCTTGCGGTAGGCCACGGTCACTTCTTTCTTGGCGGTGCCGCCGGTAGGTTTCCAGTAGAGGCCGAGGCTGTTGTAGGTCGCGGCCACCCGGGGAGGTACTTCCGCGCCGGTATGGGTCATGTCACCCAGTTCGACCAATTGCATGTCGGCATATTCGACACTTTTCCCCAGATTTTCCTCTTCCTGATTCCAGCGCATCTGCACCATGAGTTGATCCGCATTTCCGCTGTTCACAGTGACGGATACTTCGGTCCAACCCTCTCCTTTATTTGATTTGGAGCTGTGGCGGGAAAGTTCTTTTTTTCCGGCCAGGCGTTTAATTTGCAGAATGCCTTCCCCGTCTCCTTTCACTTGAGCGGAAAGCCGGTAGCGGGTATCCGCTTTGACGGGGATGCGCTGAATGATTTCGCCACTCTTTTTTCCGTACACCTTTTTTAAGGTGATCTTCAGACTTTTACTGTCCGGAGCCGTGCCTTCGCTTTGAACAATTTCCTGCCCTTTGGTCCAGATGGACCAGTTGGCGGGTTTGCCTTCCTGCCAGGAGGAGAAATCGCCGTTGGGCAATAAATTTTCCTGGGCCCGGGAAGGGGCCGCGAAAAGCAGGAGAAGCAGGGGGAGATGAATGAAATATTTACGCATGGGGCTGTGTCTATTGTGTGGATTTATTTGGAAATTGGGGAATTTAGAAAGTGGAAAACTTGGGAATTGGGGAAATTGAGGTCGGAGGGGGATTAGATTCTACTTTCGATATCGATTTCGATTCTTTCCGGCCTCCGACCTCCGACTTCTGTCCTCCGTCTTATTCCCCGAAGAAGGGGAGATCCATCAATTCGTCATCGATGGCCTGGATTTGGGTTTCCATCAGTCGGGGGGAGTAGAGTCCGCGTTCTTCGCTGACGCCGGCATCTTTCATGGCACGTTCCATGGCCTGATTGGCGTCGCGGAGATCATCCAGACTTTCCCGTACATTAAAACGGCCGGGAGTGGTGGGTTGTGGCGGCCAACGCGCATCGGAAACGTAGGCGGAAGTCACAGACTCCAAGGCATCTTTCAGAGCGCCGTCCACCTGTCCCAATCCTGCCGGACAGAGGGTGCGGATGCCGTCCAGAATATTCCGGCAAACCGGATCCAGAATTCGGGACCAGCCGGTATTCGCCCAGGCTTTGGCGGTGCCCCCGTGCCAGGCGGCACCGTTTTCGATGCAATCAATTTTCGGATTGGGCAGACGGACGTCCGAAGCTTTGGCGGCCAGGGAAGGGGTGGTCAGTTCAAAACCGGTTTCGATGGCCATGTCCAGCATGCCCTTGAAGCGGGTAACGCTGTCGGGTTCGGGTTCGAAGAAGCGGGCCTGGTTAAACTGCTTCACATAAAAGTAGGCACTGGTGCCGATGTATTCCGCGTCTTCCGCGTAGGGCATAACGAAAGTGCCGGTGGCCTGTGCACGTTCATGCCAGCGTTCAAACAAGGCGCGGATTTCGCCTTCGGAAACCGGTTCGTCGCGCATGCCCTCGGTGGCCCCCATCAAATACCAAAGCATGGGGTTGGCCATGCAGTCGGAGCGGAAAACCATTTCCAGTCCGTTGGGAGCGGTAGACAAATTCGTCAGGTACTGGAGGTAGTCCTTTTTGTCTTTGATATACTCTTCGATTTTGAAGAGGTGGTTCTTGTTGCTGTGTCCGCGCACGTCGTAGCGCAGTCCGGTGGCTTCCCGGATTTCCGGATAGGAGAGGAAGTAGGAATCGGCATCCATTACCAAACGTTTAAACCCGGCTTCTTTATAGATTTCCGGCACAAATCCGGCCCAGCCGCACTCCGGATTCCATCCGGTTTCCGGGCGCACGCCGGTGAGGCGTTCCCAGGTGTCCAGGCCTTTTTTTAAGGTGGCCAGTCCCACATCGGCATCGATATTCGGGATCATGATGTGAATATGCGGGGAAGCCACGCCTTCCACCTGACCGTTTTGTACCAGGGACTTCAGCAGGGCCATCACTTCGGGGGTCTCGCGGGCCATCAGTTCCAGCGTCCACCCGGAAGCTTCAAAGGCAATTTTATACCCGTTGTCGCGCACCATTTCGAACAAAGGTTTATAGGATTCATTCACTACCCAGGCCCGACGTTCGGGTGGAAGTTGGGAATACTGTAGGTTGCCGTGAGGCATGAAGATAATACCGGGTTTTGTCATAGGAATCTGGATGTAGGTTGTTGGGGTGTTTGTAAGTTAAAGGATGTGCTTAATGTTTTTCGATCAGAACGGGGTTTGCAAACCACACGGTTTCGCCATTGTGTTCGGCTTTCTGTTTAAAACGGAGGAGGACCAAGATGTTGTCCGCATTTCCACTGTTGAATGCCAGTTCGATGGTCGACCACTTGGTTGAGCTCTTTTCGGTAGGAATCCGTTGCAGCTCGGAGCGTGCGGACATCAGTTTAATCTGTCCCAAGCCCAGTCCGGAGGTGCTGCTTTTCATGTCCAGCTTCAGGATGTAATCGGTTTTTGCTTTTACCGGAATTTTTTGAACCACCTGTCCCAGAGATTTGCCTCCATCGGCAACGATATCTACTCGCAGACTCTGCTCACTCCCTTTGGGAGCTTCTTTTTCATCGGTGGAAAGTTTTTGTTTATTGCCGTAGGTTTTCCAGCCGCTGGGTGTTTTACCTTCTTCGGCTTGTTTCAATTCCGGGTTTTTCAGTAAATTATCACCGGCGGATGCCAGAGGGGCGGCAAGAAAAGTGAGGGTGAGAGAAGTGAATAACAACAGGGATTTCATGGGGGGGCTCCTTGGGGGTGATGAGGTAAGGTCTTAGACTAACATACGAAATGATTCCGCCCAATACCTGATGCGGAATTCGGGTGGAAAATTGGGGATTTCGCAGGGAAATTTGATGGGGTCTTCCTCTCATTTGTTACAGAGAAAATGGAGGAAAATGGGGGTTTATTCATCATGAAGGGTTACTTTTAAGGATTTTTGATCCCGCCGGCTTCTCAAGAAGTGATTTTTTTTTGTTGAAAAAGCCGGTATAAAGGTATTACGTAGCATCACTGCAGGATTTCTTTGCGTAAGTCAACCTCCCACGAAAAAAAATATGGTCTTTCTTTATCTCTTCCTTCTCATTGTCACTACAGGCCTTTTTATTGCCGGAAAACAAAATCCCGTTTATAAAAAATGGGCGCTGATACCGGCTGTGATTGCGATCGTCGTGAGTCTCGCCTCCTTTCGACCGGAAAAAGCACCCACGGTAGAGGAGATGGTGGTGATGGATGAGGTGTTGGGAAATATCCTTGCGGAAAGAATTCTGCATGACGTACCCGGTGGCGGGGCGGTTGCGGTCATTCAATTGCGCCCGGGAGATCCTGACCCGATTATACAGGCCATTCCTGAAGTACAACTGAAAGGGTTACAGGACACTTTAGGAGAGGCGTACACGCTGCTGCCGATTGATGCCACCCGGGTGGGGTCCATCGAAAGCAGTAGACTTCAAGGGGGCCTGGTCCGTCGAACCCGTGATTTTGAAGAGATGTTACAACCGCATACCGGAGTTGTTGCCGTGGTTTCCTTCGCAGGTCTGCCGGTAGATCCCTATGTATTGGGGCGTATTGATTTTCCTCCCCTTTATGCGGTGATAGAGGACGTATTGCCCGAAAATTGGGGCCCGAAGCTTCCCCCGGGAATTGCGGCCGTCGTGAGCATCCAACCCAGCAGTGAAATTCCTTCGGTCCCTACCACCAGAGAGGCGGCGTTGGATTTTTTCAAAAAACAATATATATTTACCCCTGAAACACCTGTCCAATGA
Organism: uncultured Verrucomicrobiota bacterium; assembly: GCA_937127435.1. Classification (GTDB taxonomy): domain Bacteria; phylum Verrucomicrobiota; class Kiritimatiellia; order SS1-B-03-39; family UBA6053; genus UBA6053. Next base: position 8,206 of record CAKZLZ010000066.1, read on the forward strand.
ATAAGATTTCCCCCAGAATAAAATCCGGTTTCACGCTGATTGAAATGTTAGTGGTGATTGCGATCATTGCTTTGTTGATGACCTTGTTGTCACCGGTGGTCGGTTCTATGATTGAGCGCTCCAAGCTCACCACCTGTTCAAGCCGCTTAAAAAATGTGCATTTGGGATTGTTTCAATACGGGATTGAACATGGCGGATTGTTGCCCAGCCCGTCTGGTTCCAAAACCGGCCCCGAGCGTCGTTTTGCCTATTATGTGAATCCTTACCTGGATCCCGGCTGGAAGAACAATTATTCGATCCCCCCCCAATACAAGTGTCCGATGTTGGACAAGTATCCCTGGGTGAATACGCACTCCATTGGATTTAATTATTATATGGGCGGTACCAATATCCGCGCCCAGGGATCCAGTAAAACGCTGATGTTATCTGACACACGGAGTTCTTTTTATCTTTTTTCCAATCGCTGGAACAGTTACTTTCACTTTCGTCACAATGATCCTACCCGTGCCGGGGTAGGGGATGTAAGTGTGATTTATGGTGATGGTCATTGGGATACACTGCCCTATGGAACGCCGTTAATTACCCGGCCACATGAACAATGTCCTTTATTAAATCCTAGCCGAGCCCATTAAAAATCTCATGACCCCCAGCCAAACTGAAATTGCCCGTAAACTAGGGGTGAGCCAACGTACTGTTTCCGCAGTCATTAATAACAACGGCCGGATCAGTGATGAAACCCGGGAACGGGTGTCGAAAGCCTGTGCGGAAATGGGGTATCAGCCGAACCGTATGGCTTCGGGGCTTCGCGGAAGCCGTACCCATGCCATTGGTGCCATTTGGCCGGTGGCGGATCCCTGGGCCGGTGATTCGGCAATCAGTTTGTCGCTGGTGAAATTGCTGAATGCGGAAAATCTGGCCACTTATTCGGCACCTTCGACGCAGGACCTGGATGTGCTTTGCCAGCAAGTTCACGAGCTCGCGGGACGGGGAGTGGATGCGTTGTTTCTGCATTCAATCCCTTCCTTATTGGGCAATCCGAAGATTTTGCAGGCTTTAAAAGCGATTCCGGCAGTGGTTGCGGTTTCCCGTGAGGAAGTTCCTGATTTTCCCGGCGATTTGGTGGTGCATGACCGCTATGCCGCTATCCGGGAAGTGGTCAAACATTTTGCCCTGACCGGCCGGAAACGGGTCAGTATTCAGATTGAACCCACCGAGGAATCGAATCCGCCTAAAATTGAAATCTTCCGTCAGTCCTGCCGGGAATTCGGATTGGAGGAGCATGAAAATACCTTGATCCCCATGCAGAAGTCCACCGTTCCCCGGGACCACAGTGAGCAGCACCGGAATGCCATCCAAAATGCATTTCCGAATGAAGTTCCGGTGGATGCCATTTTCTGTGTGAATGATGTGGGGGCCCTGTATGTGATGCGTGAACTTCAGGACCGTGGTATCCGAATTCCTGAAGATGTGGCCGTCGTCGGTCTCAACAATGCCCCGACCGGTGTGGTTTGGTCTCCCCCGCTTGCCACCATTGACCGTATGCACGATCAAGTGGCCCAGGAAGTGTTTCAATGCGTGACCTCCAGAATCGAAAATCCCGATGCGCCCAAACAAATTCGATTTGTGCATATGAATTTTATCCCCCGCTCCTCTGCGGGGTAAATAAAAGGTCGGTGCCTTTCAGGTAAGCCTTGGGCTTTTACCAACGCATGAAACCCATTCCGGGCTACCTTCGGGCAGGTTTGGGTATTACAGGCCAGGACATTCCCCATTTTTTCAGCGCAAAGCGCAGACTAGCCTTTAAAGACAGGGTATATCGACTTTACCTTGTGAGGTGCAACGAATTCAGACAGGATAACAGGATGCGATCCACCTTGGAAGTGAAGCTTCGTCTTGTGAGATGCTACGAATTCAGACAGGATAACAGGATGAGCGGGATCATGTCATGAATCATGTTGATCTGATTTTTGGAAGCTGCGGACTTTCCGTTTCACTTCGACTTTACTTTCTGTGAAATTAAGAAGTAACCCAACATCTATCCCAGTGGC
>CAKZLZ010000067.1 GCA_937127435.1 uncultured Verrucomicrobiota bacterium
AGTCTGCGGGTGGACCGGGCCACGGATCCTGCCAATCCTGCTGACTTAACGGCGCAATTTTATGAACAGGATCCCGCGACCTTATATGGGGAGTTTGACCGCGGACAGTTGCCGGTGTGGTTGATCAGTGGAAATGAGCTGCTGAATTTTAACCCTTTGACCGACACGACTTATCCTGCGGATTACAAAACCCCTGAAGAGGATCTAGGGGATCCTGATGCTGACGACAGTGAAGTGGTTTGGATGGTGAAATACGGGAGTGCAACCAACGCCGTAGAAAGTGTCGACGGGTTAGACGGCCGGGTGAAGGCACCGCGGGTTGAGGTTGACCAAGGGCACTATGCTTATTGGGTGAGTGATGAATCGACCAAGGCCAATTTCTCCGTGCGGGAGCCGGATGCATACGCTGATGCGTTGGAAGGAACGGTAGAATACCGGAACCGTCTACAGGTTCCCCAGCGGGTGGGCTGGGAGCGGATGACAGGGTTTGCCGACGTGTTTGATGGCGGGGGGATGAATGTGAACAATCCAAACTTTGCCAAAGTGATGAGTCAGTCACAAATTGGTTTGGTGAGTCCGGACTTCGTTGAGCCGGTTAAAGCCAATTTCCATCATGTCACCTCCACTTCCAAAAGTCTCTTAACGGACACTGCGCTGGGAGGATTCAAAAAGGATTTGACCCGTTATTTGGAAACGGGAACCGGATTGGATGATGATGATCCCATTGCGGATCCGGCGCGTTATGACGTAGATGATCCCCGTTTTGCAACCTATGGGGGGGTAGGTGGGGGGAATTCAGGTTTTCCGAACACTTCTGATGAAGCGCTCGACGGCATCCCGACCTGGGGGCAGTTACGAAGCTGGTACCAGAATGAAGCCACCGGAGCAGGAGCGGGTACGATTGACCCGGATCCGGAGAGTGGAGCGACGCCGGTACTAGTTCAAGTCCACTTTCAAAACGGGGTTTCATATGATGGCTCAAGCAAAATGATGCGCATGCACTGGGCTCCCATGGTAATTTTATGGAACCCTTATGATGTGGGTCTTAACAGTGAGACCTACGACCTTGATTTGGGTGTGATGGTTCCTTTTGACAACATGTTGATTGTAAATGAAGAAATGGCAAACCGTTCAAAGCTGGCCGAAAGAGCGGCATTGGATCCGGAAGCGGATTGGCAATCCTGGCCTGAGGACGGATTAGGAGGCACCATTGTCGGGCCCGGAGGGAAGCCTCTATTGACCGCGGAAACCGCTTCGGATGGAACCGTAACGGTTTCAAATTATATTTCGACAAGTGCCGGGAGCGTTGAAATTTTTAAAGTGGTGTTTAAACGTCCCGACAGCCGGGATACGGAACACAATCCCCCGCCGGATGGTGATATCTCCGACCGGTACATGGTGAAGTTGGAAGGGGATCCTGACGCTTTTAACAGCGGTTCGGGACCTTGGGTATATGACACGACCGCCTTGAATGCGACCAGTGACGCATTTGGCCGTATTTACTATGCGACCCAACCCGGACAACTTACGGGTATGTATCATTCCCGTGGTTGGGCGGGAAGTTATTATAAAAACTCCTGGGGGTTGTTGGGGAATAAAAGTAGAGCCTTTACCACGGTGAATCCGCACGATACTTCTGGCAGCACACCCGAATATAGTATGCCGGTGGATCGGCCTTTTCCATTGAGCATTACCACGAGTTTTGAACCCGGTGAGGTGAAAGTCTTTACCTTGTCTGCTGAAACAAAATGGCCCATTGTTGGTCGCATGGATCTGGTAAATGATTATGATCCTGATTTTCCGGAATTCTTTTGGATGAATCTTCTCGAAATCGTTGATGGCCCCTCCTCATCAGAATCCGCAGGTCTCCGTTGGCATGGAAGGCCTAAAAACGCTTATACCCAAGGGGCACCGAGTGTAAAAATGGCAATAGATGGGGAAGTGTTCTTTGAAACCGAAAAATTCGGGGCGGCAGGCGATAGCCGATCAGTCGTCATGGGAAATGACTTTGCTAATTTTCATCCATTTACTTATATCAAATCCGGAACGCCTGCGAATTCAGATCCGGATGCCTGGGACGGGGATAAAGACGGGGATGGAAACTATAATAAAAATGAGCCTAATCCCAAGTTTGTGAAATTTTGGCGGCCTCTTTACGATTCGGGTAATTTCTATTCCAAACTCCGTACCCAAACGGCGGCCGAAACCGATGCCTCGAATTGGTCTTTCGGAGAGAATTATGTCGCACCATTTAAAAATAACGGTGAACTGGGTGGTCAAAATTTTGATGCCCTGCATAGATTTTTCCCGGTATTCAGCCGCTATAATTTGGGTGCCCAAAGTTTTGTGGAGCACCCTTTTACCGAACAAACCCGGGGATCCTATGGGGTGAATGATGTACATCCTGATGTGAACGGTGGATCCAAGGGGGCGGGGCTTACCCGGAACGTTTATCAGCAGGGGAGTTCAGGAGAAATTCCGTGGGACAGCAACCAGGTTTTGTCGGGTAAAAATGGTTTTGTGCTGACGTCAAGAGGGGATGATGGAACAGGATTAATCCGTGGGTTAACCCATGTAGCCATTCGAAACGCCAAACGTGCGGATTCAGAAATTTTATCGATTGGACAGTTTCAACAGGTGAACCTTTCCCCCTATTTTTGGCAACCGAGTTTTCCCATTGGCAATAGTGATGCCTCTCCTTATGTCGATCGGGAAGGGATTGCAGGCATTCATTCCCGGGTAATGGGCTATGATTATTATGCACCGCATTTGGCCGCAGGTGCGCGACCGAATAACGCCCGTCCCACGAGCGGTAAATCTCTGGTTCTCCCTTCTTCCCTGCTCAATCCGGGTGTTAACACCGTTCAGGGTGACGACACCATTTTGTTTAATGGGACTATTAATCCGTACAGGCGAACACACCGTTCCTATTTCGGTGGAAATACCATGGTGGATATGAGTTATCTGCTAAATGAAAACATCTGGGATCACTATTTTCTGTCGACCATGCGAAGTGTACCCTCCAACCTCGGAGATCCTTTGCCCAATGCCCGCATGCGTTTTACTGATGATGCCATTAACGCATCCAGTGCTGAATTAATGAGTTTTGACGAGAGCGCGGCCTACTTGAATACGGTTGGGGCGTTGAATGTGAATTCCACTTCGGTAGAGGCATGGAAAGCGTTGTTGACCTCATTTCGGGATCTGAAATTGGATTCGGGTTCCGAGGAAAATCCGGATGAAACGGTGCCGGTTACCCGTACCCTCACTCCGATCAACGATCCGGTGACGTTTGATTTTACCAATCAGGATGATGTTGATATGGGTGCGGTTACGAACCAGAAAGATTACAGTCAGGTGCTTTCCGGATTCAGGTATTTGGATGATGACATGGTACAGGTATTGGCTGAACGCATTGTGGACGAAGTGCGTTTACGTGGTCCGTTCTATTCGATGAGTGATTTTATCAATAGACGCCTGACCCCACCTGCGGGGAGCAAAGATCCTGGTTCTGTATGGTATGATGCCCGCACCAATGGAAAACGGGCAGCTGGATAGACTCCAGTTATAATCCTTTTCCAGGTCTGCAGGGATTAAATGGAGCGATGCAGCGTGCATTGAACCTGTCCGGTATTAATGGCGGGGTGAACCATCCTGATTTAGGAGATGACGGAAGTGGTGCCGGAAATTCAGAGGATATGGTATATACAGTGCGTATCCGAAATGGAAATGGTTATTCCAGTACGGGAATTGGTAAGTCTGCCAATTCTTCACGCGGAGGAAGTTCACCGGAGACGGATGGGTTTAAACATTCTGTAGACCCCGCAATGAAATCGCATTTGGATTCTGAACACGCTGCGGGTTCTCCGGCCGGAGAAGCCGGACAATTGTTGCAGGGCGCTCCGGGTTTTGTGACCCAGGGGGATTTGTTGGCGATGATCGGGCCGGCGCTGACCGCCAGAGGGGATACCTTTAAGATTCGTGCGTATGGTGACTCTTCGGGGGTAGGAGATGCGGATGCCCGGGCCTGGTTGGAAGCAGTGGTGCAGCGGATTCCTGAACCGGTCACCCCGGACAGTTCGGATGAGTGGCGTCCCACGGACAGCTTTGGACGTCGCTTCAAAGTGGTGAGTGTCCGCTGGCTGACACCGGAAGAGATTTAATCTTCTTCAGGTGATTTGGACGGACCTTTGGCCCGCCTCTCATGATTTAATCCTTTAGCCCAGCCCGTCGTTCCGACGGACCCGGCGTGGACCTTTGGCCCACAAAGTCATCCATATTAAGATGTAATTCAGGCTTTCAAAAGAGCTTAAGTTCGCACCATTCAGGAGCTGAGTCTGAACCCACTCGCGGGTTGTTTTACAAGGTGAGTTGAAGCCGGACCGATAGAAACTTTCATTTTGTGGGTTAACATGCGTAACCCGATCGTGTATGCTTTGAATATGTTAATCAAACGTTATTCTAAAGCTAAAAAGGGATCAGCTCTATTGCTGACGCTCTTAATTGTCTCTCTTTTATTGGTGATTGTATTAAGTTTCGTGGTGTTTGTGCGGATGCAATTGCGGGAAGTGAGTAATGGTCATAACTTAAGGGTTGCCCGCCAAAACGCAAAGCTGGGTTTGGAACTGGCAATTTCAGAACTTCAGAAATATGCCGGAGCAGATCAACGGGTCTCCGTGACGGCCACGACGGTTTATCCGGCAAAAGATTTTGATGAATTGTACGATGCGGATGATGATAGTGATTCCACCGTGGTATCCGGATCGGATCCCGGAATGTTCGCACTCTACCGGAACAATGCCCAGACCAGTTCGGATAGAAGTTATATCAACAAAATTGAAACTTACACCACGCCGGCAGAGCGGGAGGACTGGGATGATGACTTGGCGAACTGGTGGAACGGGACGGATGCTTACGGAAATGGCTCACCGCGGAACCCGCATTGGGTAGGGATATTTAATAGTGCTTTACGGGTGGACCGCGCATCGGATCCGACCTCACCCGCGTCCGCAGCCCCGCAGATTTATGAAGAGAATCCCGCCACCCTTTACGGGGAGCCTAAGCGATCTCAATTGCCTGTTTGGTTAATTAGCGGAAATGAACTGACAGATTTTAATCCCCTGACTGACACTTTACATCCTTCAGATTATGTAACGCCGGATGTCCCTCTGGCAGACCCGGATCTCCCGGACAGCAATACCGTATGGATGGTGGGTGAAGGTTCAGCCTCAAAAGATGACAGTGTCGACAAGTTGGACGGCCGGGTGAAGGCGCCTTTGGTTGAAATGAATCAGGGACATTATGCGTATTGGGTAGGGGATGAATCGACGAAAGCGAATTTCGCAGTGCGGGAACCGGATGCGTATGCAGGTTCGAGTCCGGGAAGCACGGCCTACCGAAACCGCTTGCAGGTTCCTCAACGGGTGGGCTGGGAAAGAATGGAGGGCTTTGATAACGTTTTCGATACCACGAGCGGGATGGACGTAAATGATCCGAAATTTGCCAAAGTGGTGAATTCTCAACAGGTTTCATTGATTGACGAAGGGTTTGTGGACCCTGTGAAAAACAATTTCCATCATGTGACCTCTTATTCCAAAAGTTTGTTTACGGATACGGCACTTGGCGGATTGAAAAAAGATTTCACCCGTTTTGTGGAAGATGGCGCAGGATTGGATCCGGATGATACGATTCCCGATCTCGCGCGTTATCATCCGGATGATTCCCGTTTTAAAGCTTGGGGGGGCGCCAATAATTTAGACTTTCCGAGTACAAACACCGGTTTCCCGAGTAGTGACTCCGAAGAGGCGCTGCATGGAATCCCGACCTGGGGGCAACTCCGCGATTGGTATCAAAATGAAGCTTCCGCTGTAGACGGGAGTGTGGATCCGGATGTGAATAGCGGCATGACCCCTGTGATCTCCTATATGCACTTTAATGGAGGCTTTTCCTATGACGGCAGTGATGCCCAAAAAATGGTACGCCTGCATTGGGCCCCCATGATTGCGATATGGAATCCTTATGATGTGAAGCTGAAATCAGCATCCTACAACATTAAGGTAGGTTTTTCCCCTGCGATTCGCGCTCTCATAATTGAAGAAGATCTCCCCCTTACAGAACTACAGTCCAAACATCCGGATGCGGACTGGCAGGAAATTGCCGCCCCGGGAGGATCGGTGGATGTGATCGGCCCCGGAAGTAAACCGGTACTTGAGGCATATATGGACTCAGGGGTCATGAACGTCAGGAATTTTACCACAGCTTCTGCGAAAAATATTGTGATTTTTAAAGCCGATTTGTTGAATTCAACCATCACGATCCCCGCCGATTCACATGAAGATGATGACGGGGATCCTTTGACCCCTCCGGAAAATGATGACGGGGACAGCAGCTCACCCGATTTGCCCGTAGAAGACCGGACGGATCGGTATTTTGTGAAATTGGAAGGGAATCCTGATTCGTATGATATGGATGAAGGTCCCTGGGTTTATGATACAACTCTGTCCGATGGAACCAGTGATGCTTTTGGGCGGTTCTTTTACGGATCGCAGAAAGCAGATGCGAATAATTACCATGAAATATCCGGTACCAAGGGACGAATTGTCATGAACACGGCGAATGTCATGGAAAGTACGCGGTTGACGTCCATGCCGATAGACCGGAAATTCAATATGAATTTGACCACCGATTTTGAACCGGGAGAGGTGAAAGTCTTCACCTTGCAAACGGCGACAGAATGGACGCCCTCCATACCGTTGAGACTTACAAATGATTATGATCCGGATATGCCGACGTTTTGTTGGATTAACCTCATGGAATTGAATCAGGGACCCGACTCGGCGGAAAGCAACCAGTTGAAAATTCTGCCCTGGTTAAATGCTTATTATTCACAAACCACTCCAACATTGGAGATGAGCGTTGGGGGAGAAACCTTTTTCGAAACGGAAAGTTTTGGTGGACTTACCGCAAATTATCTGGACCGCTTGATGATGGGTCGTGACTGGGAAACGATTAGTTCTTCTGCAGACCAAGATGGGGACGGGACAAAAGATGTAAGTGAGGAAATGCCGAAGTTTGTTGACTTATGGCGGCCTCTTTACGATACCGAGGGAGAATTCGAGAATCAAATCCGCACCTTGAGCGGGGGGGAAACGGCGGCATCAAATTGGGGGTTTGGTGAAACGTTTATGACCCCGTTTTCCAGAGATTCAAACTTGGGGAGTGATAACTTTTATAGTCTTCAGTATTTTTCCTCTGCCTTCAGCCGGTTCAATCTGGGGGCTGAAAATTATGACGAACATCCTCTCATCGAACGACTCAGAGATCGCTGGCATGTAAACAATAATAAACATCCGGGTGATGTCAGAGGCAGTTCCCGGCTGGTGAAACTCACCTATCAAAAAGGCCGGGATCAGGAAGGCTTTAAGGGCGCGACTGAAGTGCGTTGGGACCGGAATCAGGTGGACCAGTCTGCCGGTACCCGTGGCTTTGTCCTTGTCGACTTTGTGGACAGTTCGGACCAGGCCTTCAAAGGGTTGAGTCAGGTGGCCATCCGCAATGCCAAACGGGCCGAGTCTGAAATCCTCTCCTTGGGACAATTCCAACAGGTGAACCTTTCACCCTATTA
>CAKZLZ010000068.1 GCA_937127435.1 uncultured Verrucomicrobiota bacterium
TGGCGGCCAGATCGAGGGTGCGTTGACCGCGAAGGATCGCAATCCAACTCATGGGTAAAAGCATTTCCCGTGAGGAACTGAGGCCGAGCTTTCGGGAGGTGGTGCGCGACTCGATATCAAAATCGGGTTGATAAAATCGGTTGAACAGCACCAGTCCGGATGCGCCCGCCTGCTCAAACCGCTGGGCCATATTGGCCAGAGCCGAATAGTGAGGGCCGATTTTTACTGTTACCGGAATATTAATGGCGTTGCAGATTTCTTTGACGGTGTGGAGTTGTCTTTCTTCCAGTTCCGAAGACGAAACCGCCGGATCCGCGGCGATTTCATATAAATTTAATTCGACGGCATCTGCGCCTGCCTGCTCAATTTTTTTGGCGTATGCCGACCAGCCTTCCGGCGTGGATCCATTGAGGCTGGCAATGACCGGAATGGACAGGGAGGCTTTGGCTTTGGATATTTTTTCAAGGACCAGACCGGATTTGTGTTCATATAAATCTTTGTCCGGAAAGAAAGCCTGGGCTTCTGAATGGGAATCGCGGTTCGCATCCAGGAAGTGTTCCATAAAGGTGTTTTCCTGCTGGAGTTGTTCCTCGAATACGGAAGGGAGTACCACGGCTGCGGCACCGGCGTCTTCAAGTTTCCGCAGTGAATCCAACTCCCGGGTAAGCGGGGAGGCGGATGCCACCAGGGGAGAGGAGAGGGGAAGGGAGAGGTAAGTAGTGGAGAGGGAATTCATATTCAAATTCTGGGTGGTGATTGAAGCCGGAGTCCCGCGTTCACGCGGAAGTCATAAGGGGCGTTTACGTCCCGGTTCCGGATCCTTGGGTTCTGGAACCCAAGCCCTGAAGGGCATGGGGATGGCTTCCGCTTAAAAGCGGGACTCGGGCGAAGCTTCATTCTCCGCCTCCACTTAACATTTTGAATAAGGCCAGTCGTTCCTTGATGCCGGCTTCCGCCTGTTTTAACAACGCTGCCGCCGTTTCAGGATCGGTGAGTTCGAGTAACTTAAACCGAAGTTCCTCATACATATATTCTTTCAAGGCGATCTCTGGACTGTCCCCGCTGTCCATAATCAAGGCGGGTTTGCCCTGCGCTTTGAGTCGGGGATCGAAACGTAACAAAGGCCAGTGTCCGCTGAGTACAGCGTTTTTTTGCTGATCCAGAGAACGTTGCATGGGATATCCGTGGGCAATGCAGGGACTGTGGGCGATCACCAGTGAAGGGCCTTCCCAGGATTCAGCTTCCTGCAGCACCTTAAGGGTCTGAGGCATTTTCGCACCCAGAGCGACGGTGCCCACATACACATTTCCTTTGAGCATGCCGTGAAGTGCCAAGTCGGTTTTGCCGGTGAGTTTCCCTCCGGCGGCAAATTTGGCAATGGCGCCCAGCGGCGTGGATTTGGAGGCTTGTCCGCCGGTGTTGGAATAGACTTCGGTATCCAGGACCAGCACATTTACATTACGTCCACTGCACAGCACATGATCCAATCCACCAAAGCCGATATCACAGGCCCATCCGTCGCCGCCAATAATCCAGACGGAACGGCTTACCAGCGTGTCGAGTACGCTTAAAAGCATTTTTGCTTTCGGGTCGTTTGGCTGTTTTTCAATTTGAGATTTCAGATGTGAAATTCGTTTCCGCTGTGCCTCAATTTCACTGGGGACATCGAGGGGGGCTTCAATCAGTTCCTCCGCCAGTTCCGGCACGAGTTCGTGTAAAAGTTCTTCGGCCTGCTGACGTTTTAAATCCGCAGACAGACGGAAGCCATAGCCAAACTCCGCATTGTCTTCAAACAGCGAATTGGCCCAGGCCGGTCCGCGTCCGCTGCTATCGGTGGTCCAGGGGGTTGTGGGCAAATTTCCCCCATAAATGGAAGAGCATCCGGTGGCATTGGCAATGAGCATGCGGTCACCGAAAAGTTGACTGAGCAATTTTAAATATCCGGTTTCCCCGCAGCCGGAACAGGCGCCCGGAAATTCAAAGCGTTGGGGAAGAAACTGCACGCCCTTCAAAGTGCGGATCTGGGTTTGTCCATGTTGGGCGGGTACCTGACGGAAGAAGTCCAAATGAATTTCTTCCCGTTCCAGCATGGGGGCTTTTTCTTCCAGATGCAGTGCTTTCAAATTGGACCGGGTTTTGCTCCGGGCCGGACAGATCTCCACACAGAGCCCGCAACCGGTACAGTTGGGAAGATCCAGTTGGAGAAGGTAGTGACGGTCTTCCGCATCGCGTCCGCGAAGTTCGGGAGCGGGGAAGTTTTCGGGGGCGGATCTTAAATCATGGCCGGCCGCTTGTTTCACTTCAATGACGCCATGGGGACAGATGGTCACGCAGTGTCCGCATTGAATGCAGAAGTCAGGTTCCCAGACCGGGGCGATGGGGGATAAATCCCGCTTATTCCATTTGGCGGTATTTACCGGCCAGGTTCCGTCAACGGGAAGGGCGCTTACCGGTAAATGATCCCCACGGTCTTGGAGTAGTTTTGCGGTGACAGCTTGTACGAAATCCGGTGCGGTCTCCGGAACGGTCCGGGGGCGGGCTTCGGAATCAGGCAGCGCGTTAGGCACCGGGACTTCGTTTAAATGGGTCAGGGCCAAATCCACGGCGGTCAAATTCTGATCAACAACTTTCTGACCTTTACGCCCGTAGGTTTCCCGAATCGCGTCACGAATGGCTTGTAGCGCTTTCGTTTCAGGGAGGATGCCGTTGAGTTTGAAGAAGCAAGCCTGCATCACGGTATTGATGCGTCCGCCCAACCCGCATTCCCTTGCCACGCGGGTGGCATCGATCACGTAGACTTTGAGCTTCAGTTCCTGAATACGGCTGAGCATTTCCGTCGGCAAGTGCGCTAACAAGGTCTCTGCTGAGTGGGGGGCATTTAAGAGCAGAGTGGCGCCGGGTGCCGCTTTGTCCAATAGATCAATTTGTTTGGTAAAACTAAATGAGTGACAGGCGATGAAGTTTGCGGATTCAATCAGGTAATGGGCGTGAATCGGCCGGGGGCCAAAGCGTAGATGGGACACCGTACGTGAACCGGATTTGTTGGAATCGTAAACGAAGTATCCCTGCACATGCAGGTCGGGAACCTTGCTGAGAATCTTGATGCTGTTTTTGTTGGCGCCTACAGTGCCGTCGGCACCCAACCCGTAAAACAGAGCGCGGGTACACTGGGGATCTTCGATGTGGAAGCCGGGGTCAACTTTTAAACTCAGCGCATTGATGTCGTCTTCAATTCCCAAGGTGAAGCGGGCTTTGGGTTGGGGGTCCTTGAGTTCATCAAATACGGCTTTGACCATGGCGGGGGTGAATTCTTTTGAGCCCAGTCCGTAGCGTCCGCCGATTACGGTGCAAGACCGGCCGCTCTGTTGCAGGGTGGCGGCCACATCCAGATACAAAGGCTCTCCAAAGGATCCGGATTCTTTTGTCCGGTCCAGCACCGCGATCGATTTGACGCTTTCCGGCAAAGCTTTGAGAAAGGCTTTTGCAGGCCAGGGACGATAAAGCCGAATCTGCAGAACGCCGATATCTTCATTCAGCGCGGCGACCGTTTCTTTGACCGTATCGGAGGCGGAAGCCATAATCACGATGACCCGTTCGGCTTCGGGATGGCCACTGTAGGTCACCAAGTCATAAGCACGTCCGGTTTGTGATGCAAATATTTCAAAGGCTTGTTGAACTTCATCCGCAAGGGTGTTGTAAATGCTGTTGGCCGCTTCGCGTCCCTGGAAAAACACATCTGGATTTTGGGAGGTACCGCGGATTACGGGTGCGTTGGGGTTCAGGGCGCGATCGCGGTGGGTGAGCACGTCATCGAGGGAGACGAGTCGGGAAAGTGTTTGGTCGGGAAGGCGGGTATAGTCGGACACCTCATGCGAACTTCTGAAGCCGTCGAAAAAGTGTAGAAAAGGCACCCGGGTTTTTAAACTGACAGCTTGAGAAATCAGGGCAAAGTCGTGGGCTTCCTGAGCGGATGCGGAGGCCAGCATGGCAAATCCGGTACTCCGGACGGCCATCACATCGGAATGATCCCCGAAGATGGAAAGCGCGTGGGTGGCCACGGCGCGGGCGGCGACATGGATGACGCATGGACACAATTCCCCGGCAATTTTAAACATGGAGGGGAGCATCAGCAAGAGTCCCTGAGAAGAAGTGAAAGTGGTGGCCAGGGTTCCGGTTTGCAAGGCGCCGTGCAGGGTGGCGGCCGCCCCGCCTTCACTTTGCATTTCCACGACTTGGGGAATGTTGCCCCAAATGTTTTTCTGACCGGCCTGACCCCATTCATCGCACAGCTCTCCCATGGGGGAGGAGGGGGTGATGGGATACAAGGCGCATAGTTCGTTGAGGCGGAAAGCCACATCGGCTACTGCTTCGTTTGCGTCGGTACAGACAGAGAAGTCATTTGTCATTGGGTCACTTGTCATTTCTTCTTTGTCACTTGTCATGGTGATTATATTTTTTCAATGACCAATGACCAATGACCAATGACCAATGACCAATGACTATTGACTTCTCAAAATCCGTCCGGCAGCCAAAGCGGCTCCGACACCGTTGTCCACGTTCATCACCATCAGCCCATTGGCGCAACTTGCAAGCATGGCATTGAGGGCGGCGTTGCCGTTTACAGCCACCCCGTATCCGACCGAGGTGGGAACGCCGATCACGGGTTGCGGACATTGTCCGGCCACCACTGAAGCCAATGCGCCTTCAAATCCGGCGACGACGATGAGGACATCAAATTGTTCGAGTTCGGGCAGGTGTTTGAGGAAACGCTGGACCGAGGCGACGCCGACATCCTGAAAGCTTTTGCACTTCAATCCCAAAAAGGTGAGAACGTTGATGCATTCCGCCACGATAGGGGCATCCGCGGTGCCGCCGGAGAGGACGGCGACTTTGCCCGGCCTCTGTGGAGGAGGGTTGGATTGCCAGAGCCAGGTGCGGGCAACGGCATCATAGGTGCCATCGCTTAGTTCTTCTGCTTTTTCCGGCTGACAGCGGGAGATAAGAACCGGGTGATCTTTTTCACGGCATTGATTTAAAATGCGTTGAAGTTGATCGATGGATTTGGATTCCCCGTAGACAATTTCCGGAAAGCCTAATCGTTCCCGCCTGGAAAAATCAAAGGTCACATCCCCGTTGGAGGGTTGGTCAGACATTCGGGGCCCTTAACGGCTGGAGCTGCGGTGCTCGTCGTAGAAGCGGAAAACCATTTCGTCCGGTTCGACCAAACCGATTTCGTGGGCCACCCGGCGGACGTAATCAGGATCGTTCTGAAAGCGGTCCTGGCGAACGCGTAAGTCCTGGAGGCGAAGTTCTTCTTTGGCTTTCTCGGTACGCAGTTCCGCAAGACGGTTTTCGTGGTCCTGGTATTTCCGGAACTGGGGGATGAATCCAATGACCGCAACACAAATTACCAATACCGTGATCATCGCGGTCATCATTTTGGTGAGGTGGTGGAGTCCTATCATAGTGAACAGCTATATAACAGGCGGTGATTTTACCAGACAAAATTGTTGTGATTTTGCCGGAGCGCGGACACTCGTGTCCTGGCGGAAAAACGCAATGGGTTCGATTACGATATCGATTAAAAAAAAAACGGCTCCGCGGATGCGGAGCCGTTTGGATTCGCTAGGACACGAGTGTCCGCGCTCCATATAGATCTTAGATCTTGTCCAGGTACAGGTCGCCGCCACCGTAAACGGCGCTGGATCCCAGCAGATCCTCGATGCGGAGGAGCTGATTGTATTTGGCGATACGGTCGGAGCGGCTCATGGAACCGGTTTTGATCTGACCCGCATTGGTGGCCACTGCGATATCGGCAATGGTGGTGTCTTCGGTTTCACCGGAACGGTGAGAGATGACCGCGGAGTATCCGTTGCGTTTGGCCATTTCGATCGCGTCCATGGTTTCGGTCAAGGTACCAATCTGGTTCACTTTCACGAGGATGGAGTTGGCGGTGGCGCTCTGGATGCCGCGTTGCAGGTAAGAGGTGTTGGTTACGAACAGGTCGTCACCCACCAATTGTATTTTGTCGCCGATTTTGTCGGTGAGAACTTTCCAGCCGTCCCAGTCATTTTCGTCCATGCCGTCTTCGATGGAATCGATGGGGTATTTGGCCACGAGTTCTTCGAGGTAAGCGGCCTGCTCTTCAGAAGAGCGTTTGGCGCCGTCTTCGCCTTCGAATTTCGCGTAGTTGTAAACACCGTCTTCGAAGAACTCGGAAGCGGCACAATCCAAAGCGATGGTTACATCGGTTCCGGCTTTGTATCCGGCTTTTTCGATGGCTTCGAGGATGCAAGCCAGCGCTTCTTCGGTTCCGCCGGAGAAGTTCGGAGCAAATCCGCCTTCGTCACCGACAGCCGTGGAGAGACCTTTGCCTTTCAAAATGGCTTTGAGGTTGTGGAAAACTTCCGCACCGCAACGCAGACCTTCGCTGAAGGAAGAAGCGCCTTTCGGACGAATCATGAATTCCTGGAAAGCGATCGGGGCATCGGAGTGGGAGCCGCCGTTCACGATGTTCATCATCGGTACGGGCAGCACTTTGGCGTTGGATCCGCCGAGGTAACGGAAGAGGGGAAGTCCCAGTTCTTCAGCAGCCGCGTGGGCGGTGGCCAGAGAAACACCCAGCATGGCGTTGGCGCCGAGGTTGGATTTGGTTTCGGTTCCGTCGAGGTCCAGCATGATCTGGTCAACGGTGAGCTGATCCATGGCGTCGATGCCGATGAGGGCGTCGCAGATTTGGCTGTTCACGTTTTCAACTGCTTTGGATACGCCTTTGCCCATCCATTGGCTTTTGTCACCGTCGCGCAATTCAAGCGCTTCGTTTACACCGGTGGACGCTCCGGAAGGAACAGCGGCACGGCCAACGGCACCGGAATCCAGGGTTACTTCAACTTCCACGGTGGGGTTGCCACGTGAATCAACAATCTGTCTTGCATATACATCAATAATATCAGCCATAGGGAATTTACTCCATGAGAGGTTAGTTTTCGTAAAATCAGATGCTCTTTTAGTCGGGAATATCCACCTTGCAAGATCTCCCGCAAAGAAAACAGGCTTTTCTTGGCCTTAACCAAAGTCTAACCTATGGGAAAAAGCTGGAGGATAAGGAAAAGGGGATATGGATAAGGGGAGACCGTTGTTTCAAGCCTCAGACAGAACCAAATACGCTTCTTTTCCGCCCGGAAATGAATTGGGATTTATCCTTTTGTCAAAGGTGATCAATTTTCCCCGATACGATATTGCCAATGCCAAAAGGTACATGTCTGTGAGTTTCTTTGAAACGGGAAGATGGGGAAATGATTTTTTGTCCGTCAGGCTAAGTCCCTTGTGCCAAAATTGATGACCGGGTAATTGACACAGCGTGGCTAACATTTCACGAACGGTTTCACTGTCGTGATCTCCATTGGGGTATGCCGGATTGCTCAGGATACGAACCAAACCGTTTTCTGTAAGAGGGCAGGTCGCCCAGCCCTCCGCTTGTGCTTGTGGAAAAAAATGTCGGGAGATGGCGTGGTGTTGATGTTGTGGGTCCATCAATGCAATAAGCACATTCACATCGAGTAAGAACATTCAGCCCTCCAAATCAGATGCATCCATCAACTTATAGACGAAGTCTGCAGTGACCGGTTTTCCCTGAGGTTTCAGGGTTGGGATGCCGTTCATGTCGACTTCATACACTGCAGGTTCAGAGGATTCCGGCAATGGATAGATTTCACGCCGCAGAGCGCGTTCAATCAAAACTTTCATGCTGGTATTTTGATGAAGGGCTTTTTGTTTAACGGATCGAAATAAATCATCCGGCAGTTCAATGGTGGTTTTCATATGGGTTAGTATATGGGAATATGGGTTTTGTGTCAAAATTCATTCAAGTATTTTAGGTTTGAGTGGTACTTGTAACCAGAAACAGATTCTACTACTTATAGAATGAACTTTGAGACGCCTTTAACAGAATTGAGGAAATACGATGCGCAAGAGAATGATGATTTTTATGGTGTTCAGTCTTTGGGGACTTGCGGTACAATCGGATGAATTCTACCTTAAAGACAATTCAACGGACCATATATACGGGCCCTTTTCAACGAAAACGGGTTCGGAGGTGAAAGTGAGCGGAAAATCGTTCACCGTAGTGGAGGTCAAGACGAAGGCGTCGCCGGAAGAAAAGACTTTTTTGGCCGAACTGAATGAGATGGTGATACAGGAGGTGGAATTCCGCAATACCCCTCTCAAGGATGCCGTCGATTTTATCGTGGACTCAACCCGTGAACTGGATCCCAAAGGGGTGGGGGTAAATATCATTATCGCCAAAGTGCCAGAGCAGGCAACGTCGGTGAAGCCGGAAAAAGCTCCAGATGCTTTTGGTGGGTTCGGGGGCGGTTTTGTGAAGCCCGGTCAGGGCATTACATTCAAGCTTCGGGATGTTACGGTTCTACAACTTCTGAATGCACTGATGGATGCAACCGGATACAGCTATAAAACAAACGGAAATATCATCACCATAATTCCTAACTAAATGATGGCATCAAAGAAAGAACAGCTCGGAATCATGGGCGGAACCTTTAACCCTATTCATCACGGACATTTGATTACCGCGCGGGCGGCCAAAGAAGCGTTGAATCTGGACCGGTTGTTGTTGCTGCCCAACGCTCGTTCCCCCTTGCGGATGGAAGAAGCCCTGGCGGATCCGCAGCAGCGTCTGGAAATGGTCCGTTTGGCAGTGGCGGGAGAGCCGGGGCTGGAGGCTTGCGATCTGGAAGTCCGCAGGGAAGGGGCTTCGTTTCTGGTGGAGACACTGCGGGATTTACAATTGCAGTACCCCGATGCGGATCTGACTTTTCTGATGGGCGTGGACAGCCTGGAAACTTTTGACCGCTGGCGGGAGGTGGCGCAAATTGTAAAGCTTGCCCGGGTGAAGGTGATGCCCCGTCCGGGGGGAAGCGGCTCTGAGGCTTTAGATGCGCTGGAGAAGAGGGCGCCGGTTCTCGCCGGGAAACTCGAGCTGATGGCCGCCGGGCCGCACATCGAACTTTCTGCCACGGAGGTTCGAAACCGGGTGCGGGCCGAACGGTCGATTCGCTATCTGGTGCCGGATGCGGTGGCGGACTATATTTATTTGAATAAGATCTTTTAAAGGGGAGGGGCCTGGTCTCTGACCTTTACA
This sequence comes from uncultured Verrucomicrobiota bacterium, assembly GCA_937127435.1. Lineage (GTDB taxonomy): Bacteria > Verrucomicrobiota > Kiritimatiellia > SS1-B-03-39 > UBA6053 > UBA6053. The sequence goes on from CAKZLZ010000068.1 coordinate 9,158, forward strand.
GCTGATGGGTTTTCGGTTATCGCGAACGCATGAAATTACCCATTCACCGAGATCCCATCCCTGAAGCGGTACTGCAAGCCCGTTTTATCCGCGCCAAAATTCTTCAGGATCCGTCCCGGCCTGCCGTCCATTTCTGTTCGCCGGAAGGCACCTTGAATGATGCGAACGGTCTGATTTATCATGCTGGGCGATACCATATGTTTTATTTGTCCCGCACCCCGATTCCGGATGCGGAAGGAAAGCTGGATGAACGCTGGGTGGAAGTGTGGGATCATGTTTCGAGCCGGGATCTGATACACTGGGTGCATCATCCGGTGGCGTTGGAACCGGCGACCGACGGCAGTACGCCGCTGGGGATTTGGAGCGGAGATGCCATCGAAGGCGCGCCCGTTCCCACCCTGATTTATCATGTGCCGGGACAGGGCGCCTGTGTGGCGCAGAGTGTGGATCCGGATCTGGATACCTGGACACCGTTCCCTGAAAATCCGGTCATTCCGCTGGCACAGGAAGGGGATGAATATATCAGTTTTGATACCACCGGTTGGTATAGCGACGGGGTGTGTTTTTTATTGGTGGGCAACCGAAGCAAAGCTCCGGGTCACGAGGAAGGGGACGGGAGCAGTCTGTTTACCTCCACTGATCTGAAAAACTGGGAGTATCAGGGCCCCTTTTATCAATCCCGTCGGGAGTGGACGCCGGTTGAACTGGACTGCGCCTGTCCCGATGTCTTTCCTTTTGGGGACGAACACATGTTGTTGATGCACGGGCACAAACCCATCTTTCATGTGCATTACTACCTGGGTAAACTTAAGGACCGGCATTTTGAGCCGCGCCTTCATGCCCGTATGAGCGGAGAAGGCAGTGGCCTGGCTGCACCGGAAACCTGGCTGGATGATCAGGGCCGCCGCATCATGATCGGCTGGATCCGTCCGCCGGGCGTCTTTTTTGCCGACTGGGAGAAAACGGGGTGGTCCTCCACCATGAGTCTGCCCCGGGTGCTGGAACCGGATGCTGAACACGGTGTCCGCATGTATCCGGTTCCGGAGCTTCAATCTCTTCGCGGAAGTGAAATCTCGCTTCCATCAACTGAAGTGAAGGATGGTGAAAGGATCGCTTTACCTGCGCTGAATGGAAAGCTGTTGGAAATCGAAGCGGAATTTTTGCCGGGTGAGACCCAACAACTGGGGTTGGAAGTCCTCTGTTCCGGAGATGGGCAGGAACGGACGGTGGTGGAAGTGGATTTGGTAAAAGGGGTACTGCGTGGTTGTTATGCGCAGTCCAGCGTGGGGGAGACGCCTGACTACAGTGTTTTGGATCCTGAACATGCAGGTTCCCATGAACTGCCTTTTATCTTGGGAGAAAACGAAACCCTGCGTTTACAGATATTTGTGGACCGTTCGGTGGTGGAGGTGTTTGCCAATGAACGTCAGTGTTTGGTGTTGCAGGTCTATCCTTCCCTGCCGGACAGCGAACAGGTTTATGTTTTTGCCCGGGGAGGGGATGTGGAGCTGAAAAGTCTCAGTGCCTGGCCGCTTGATCGGGTGAACCCCTGGTAAGTTTGTTGTAGTTCCGCGGTCCCCGCGGAAAACTTCTGGTTTTATTTTCCACGGGGACCGTGGAACTACATTTTGCTGAAAACCTGGTTTTGTTTACCACGGGGGCCGTGGAATTCCTTTCGGTTTAAGTTTGAACCTTGAACCCAGACACCATCCACGGTGGTGGTTTTTCGGTATTCAGGTAAATCGGTTTCCCGTCTGCGGGAGAGATGCTCCAGCACATTTACTGCTTCGGTATAAATTCGTTCGATCGGGGAATAGACGCCTGCTTCCCCGCCGTTTGGATCATTGACGTACAGTGAAGCAAAAGGAAGATCCCGGAGGGATGAATCCAATTTCGTCAACAGATTGCTGTAACTCAACAACAAAGCGTCCGGGCGGAATTGCATTGCCTCATTTTGTGCCCCGGACCGGGAGATCGAATCGGAGAAGGTGACATCCAACAATGAGATTTCGGGATGGGTGATTTCAAACTGTAGAAAAGCGGCCTGTTGACGGATGTTCACCCGGCTCCAGGAGCTCGGTTCCCGAATGAATGCAATGCGTTGAAATCCGAGTTCCACCATTTTTCCCAAAGCGAGCAGGGTATTGGAGAAGGTGTTATTCAACACCCGGTGGGCATGCGAGCTGAGAAAGGATTCTTTGATTTGCACCCAGCAATAATCTTTCCAGTTGAGTTCGGCCCAGGGAAAGGACATTGCCAGTTCACGATTGTAGACCGGCAGCAGGAGTACGCCACTGACTCCACGGGCCAAGAGTTGCCGGTTAAAGACTTTGGGGGAAGTGGATGCATTTACTTCAATGCGGGTGATGACATAGCCCTGTTGCCGCGCCAGCTCCTCCAATTGGTGATGGGTTTGACGTCCCTCAATTTCCCAATACTCCGGGGTGATCAGGGCGGCCCAGTTCCGCTGGGTGCTCCGGGTTCCTTTCCGCCAACGGGCCTCCGCCAAGGCCGAAAGGGCCGGATCCAATTGATAGCCCAGGCGTTCCGCTTCCTTGACAATTCTTTCCCGCGTGGCGGCTTTCACCCGGGAGTCCCCCCGCAAAGCGCGACTCACGGTGGATTTATTTATACCAAGAGTCTTGGCAATATCGGCCATGGTGGGAGGAGGAGGCATCGGCAAAGCATGTTGAAAATGCATCTGGTTGCAAGTAAAAAGATTTGTCTGCATATGTAGAATAAAGTAGTCTCCAGCCCTTATGAAAAAAGCTACCTTTCTATTCTGTATCGGATTGTTCGTTTCCACTGCTCAGGCCGTGGAGATTGATATCGCCGGTTCCGTCGCGACTTCCGGCGGGGAATTTGCGGATTATTCAACTACTGTGCTTAATACGGCTTTTGCTCCTTCAAGCGTTAACGATGGCACGGTGGATCTATTGATTGGGCCAGGTGCAAGTACTGTTTGGGCGACCACCGGTTACCCCGGGGCCGGTTCTGAGATCAACTTTTATCCCGGTGCAAATGTAAGTGATGATGAAAATGCCTTCACGAATGATGTGTATCTCAATATCGACTTATCTGCTACCCAACAGATTAATCTGGATTCCATCAGTGTGAGTTTTTGGCGGAATGGCGCAGGTGCAGCTCAGGATTACCAGTTCGCTTACAGTGAGGATGCAACCTGGACGACAGACGATTTATTGGGGACGGCCACTCATTTTACATCCACAGGTTCAGGCAACACGACAACAGTTTCCATTGCGAGTGGACTGCCAACGAATTTCACGAATACCAGTCTCCGCCTCTATACCTGGACCGGAAACGGCAATACCCACCTTTATAACGTGACTGCAAATTACACGGTAGTGCCGGAAGCCAGCACCTTTACGCTGATGGGCCTGACCTTGCTGGCGGCCCTCTTTCTGAAACGTCGTTTCCGCTAATCAGGTTCCTGCAAGATGTGGACTCTCCGCAGTTTCACAGGTGTTTTGCTTTCAGGTGTTTTGCTGTTTACAGCCCTCCGCTCTGAAGATGCACTCACTCAACACCATGTCACCTGGGCCTTTGACCGGGAGGTACAGACCGGAAGCTTTGTTAATGGTGACTGCTGGGTGGTCGGTCCGGTCAATGTGGTGGCGATTAGCAATGACTTGAATGACCCCGCCTATACGCCCCGCGCCGGACAGAACGGCAGCATGGTGAATCCGAAGCCGATGAGGAAACAGGGATATACCTCTGACCACCGTTCCTATGATGAATCCCTTAATGCGGGCAGGCCGGGAGGCAGGGAGTTGTCTACGGAGAATCCGCTGCAACTGAAGCCGGGGCAAAGTCTGATTTCCTCGATTTCGTGGATGTACAATTCTCCTGAGGACCGGGAACCGGGTGCGCCGAAATGGGTGCCCACCCATAAAACCCTTCGTCCACCCACCCGTTCCGCCTCGGTGCTGACCTGTGTGGCCGCGCCACCGCCTCCGGGAAGTTTCCGCCCCGGCTACTGCGGAGAGAATCCGGAAACATATTTTAATATATCGCAATTGCGCAAAGATCTTCTACCCGGACTGGATCCGGTAAAACCTTTTCCTCCTTTGCACCGAATCGACGGTATCATGCGCCGTCCCTGGCTGGATCATTTTCCCGGATGGGGAGGGGAGGTCATTCATCCCAGTGAAAATATGCCGGTGTACGGAAGGGAAATGGCCTCGGATATGAATTTGATGTCTTTGGTGGTGCTGATGGACGTGAAAGAACTGCCCGGAGATCTCGACCTGGATGATTTATTGATCCGGCTGGTACAGTATGGAATTGATCTTACCAGCATTGCTGATGCGGGGGGGGACTGGGAGCCGGACGGGTGCATGATGGTGGGGCGTAAGTGGCCGATCCTGTTTACCGGACTCATGCTGGATGATGACCACATGAAAAATGTAGGTCAGTGGGAGACGATGTTTCACGAGGATGCCCAGACGTTTTATGTGTCCCAAGCCGAGGTGGATCTAACCCACAGTGACAAATGGTCTCCCGATAAACGCGTGCCCAATGCCCCTTATACCGCAGAAGATATTGGCATGGCGGAGTGGGGGATTCGACATGCCACCCGGCCGGTGCAGGATAACAATGTGTGGAAAACTTCTTACCGCAACGGCAACTATGCAGTGAATACCGGCTTTGTGCTGGCGGCCCGCATCATGAAGCAACAGCAGGCCTGGAATCACGATGCATTGTTTGACTACACAGACCGGGCCATGGAAAGGGTCGGCGAGGATAACCGGCAGGGCCCGAACTTTATTCCGCTCTACGTCAAAGCGATGTGGAAGGGCTACCGCTGAAACGTTCTCCACGGGGACCGTGGAACTACATTTTGCGGAAAACTTCTGGTTTGTTTACCACGGGGGCCGCGGAACTCCATTTTGATCGGTCGACTCTCTGTTGCAAGGGTAGTTCCGCGGTCCCCGCGGAAAACTTCTGGTTTTATTTTCCACGGGGACCGTGGAACTACTTTTGCTGAAAACCCTGGTTTTGTTTACCACGGGGACCGTGGAACTACATTTTGTTGAAAACTTCTGGTTTTGTTTACCACGGGGACCGTGGAACTACTTTTGCTGAAAACCTGGTTTTGTTTACCACGGGGACCGGAATCAAACGGCCTTCGGTCAAAGCGCCGTCAATGAAACACCGCATCCGCGGCCCGTTGTCCCACTTCGGCTCCAACGCCACCGGTGAAAGCGCCGATGGTGGTGCTTAAGGTGCCGCCGACAATCCGTTTCAGCCGGTTTCCCCAACTGTTTTCACGTTGGGCCAAGGCTTCTTCCTCGGTGGCGGCCAGTCTCTGTGCTTGAGCCCGCATTGCCTCCGCATCCGCCTGGGCTTTGGCCAGTTCTTTAGAGGCCTGCTCGCGCTCCCAGCTCTCCCGTTCTCCGGCCACCTGCCGCATGCCCGCGTGTGCATCCTCGAGTGCCTGATCCCGCTTGTCGTTGCGGCGTTGGGTAAAGGCATCCATGGGATTGACGCTCTCCTCTTCCGGCGGAACCCAGGTGGCGCCGGTTGATTCGGCTGCCCGCAAGGGGTTGAGGGTCGGTTGGGGTTTGGGGGTGGGGGGCTGGACGGGTGTTTGATCCCGGGTCAGCCAGGCGGACAAAGGAGGTACCTCCCCGGATAAACCGGTCCAGGTTTCCACTTCTCCTAAAAAAGTTGCCGCGACGGGCAAGAGGGAATCTTTTCGCCGGTTTAAAACCACATCCTGCAAGTCGGCATAATTTTCCGGCGAAGGGTCAATTCTTAATTCTTTTGACAGCTCTCCAAGGAATGCCATGTCTCCGCTTTGTTGTGCGGCTGTGAAGGTTCCGGCAAACCCTGAAAAAGTGGATTTGGCGGCCCCGCCCAATTGTGATTCCAGATCATTTTTCAATTGGGTTAACTGCTGTTTTCTCCACTGGGAAAAGGCATCGGCCACCTGGGTGGACTGGGGGGCGGTCAACCCCTGTTGCATGAGTTCCTGTTGTGCGGAAACTTGCTCAATCACCTGCGCCTGCAGATAGCGGGTGTAGAGATATCCATTTCCCGCATAGGCAAAATTCAAACACATCATCCAGGCCAACAAAGTTTTCATGGGGGTCTCCTATTTCGCATCCACACGCAATTGAATATTGCCGGCGGCAATATCCAGAATTTGAATTTTCAGGCCTTCTGGCGGTTGTAAAACCAGCGCTTCCGCCAGTTCTTCGGCGGGGAGGGCGGCGTGGGTGCTGAATTCCGCCATACCCGCGGCATACGAACGTTGAATCACCTGATCCACTTCATCATTCCGGCTCCGCAGATTGTCGCGCAGGGCTTTTAATTTCCACAGTGCATCCACGCCTCCGGCCCGGATCTCCACGCTATGAGGAAAAGGGTTGGCAGGTTCGGACGATCGTACCGCCCATTTCCGTCCCATCTCCGGGACCAATTCACTGAGGGTTAACTCGGCGGCTGCCCGCAAGGCTTTGGCGGATCCGCCCACATCCTCGAGTGCCACCACCCCGGCATCTTTCGAAGCCGCGGTGAGGGTTTGCGCGTTGTCCGTCCGCACTGCCCGCAGGGTGACTACGGCCTGGTAGGTTCTTAAATTGCTGTCTGCAATTCGTGAGGCCGCCGGTTTGGCTACCGCCTCGCCGATGATCACCACTTCGGCCCCAAACTCTAAGCCCAGGGCCGCGGCCGCCCGGTTGTCACCTGCCATCTTAAACAGCTGTTGACCCCGGGCGATGGTGCTGCGGTTCATGTCGGCATCCACCACCGGCACCCCGAGTTCCTGACATTTGGTGATGGCCAGGGTTTCCACTTCCGCAGTGGCGATGGTGCCCAGACTTTTTTCATCCACTATCACCATCACTCGCGGATAATCCACAGGTGCCGCCCTTTGGGCCACCGGCGCGGGTGCCTGCCAGCTTTGTTCCCATTGCACCGGGGCAGGGGGCGGCTCGGAAATACAACCCGATAATAAAACCGCTAAGAATCCTAAAAATATCATTTTCATTTTTTACGCTCCAGATCCCGAACCCGACGTTCCAGTTTTTCTAAATCATTGATCTTTTTTTCCAGATCATCCAGCCGGTCTTCAATGTCATCCAGTCGGCGTTCCAAATTGTTGGTGGCTGTGGGGGTGGTCACATTCCGTCCCATCCGCGCTTCGAGGGTGGAGACCCGTTTGTCCAGAATTTCAACCGAGCGTACGGAGGCGGCTTCGGCAGAGCCTGCCTGGGCGCAAAGAGAAGAAGGGATCATCGTGAGTAAAAAGATACCCGCGCATATTCCATAATTTCTGACATAACTATTCATATTTGCCTCCTTATTCTTTAACTTCCACTTGAATCACATCCACGCCTTTAATGGTGTGCCCATTGGTGCATTTATACACCGAACCATAAAGATAATGATCATGGCTGTACGTTACGGGTGCACCACAACCCTCGACTCCGCAGCCATCTCGATATTTCTTGGGGACAGGGGTTGGGGTAGGTTCTGGAGGCGCTGCTTTTTCGGTCGCTTCATTTTTATTGGGTCCAAACAGTCTATGCGCCACGCAAGGTGCTCTAGGACACTCCTTGTAAGGCGTCGCCCATCCTGTCGCTGGTATGACTCCACAATAAGGGCAAGGTGTATTAGCAGTTGACACTGCCGTAGACTCTTTCGGTAGTTTTGATTTACCCTCGATGCTGTCCGTATCTCCTCCTGTGGTGTCGGCCACAGGGGTGGCGGCTGCAGTGTCTCCACTTTTATCTGGATTGGCTTGGGGTTGGCCTTCGCTACTCACCATGCCACTTGCGGAAGGAGATGCACCTCCTGGACTGGAAGCGCTTGAACTTGAAGCGGTTTTTTGGGGCGGCGGCGGAGGAGGAGGGGGAGGCTCCGGTTCCCAAATTTCATCAATCACTTGATCTGCCGCTGCATTCCCAAATTCCTGCCCTAAAGTTTTGGTGCCGGTGGTAATGCCATCTTCCAGTGCATCTCCCAGGGTTTTCCCCCAACTGTTTTCCCGGTCACCTTCTTTCACGATCCGGTTGCTTTCGGTTTCGATGTCGCGGGCATCTTCCCCTGCCTGATTCCGTTCAGTCTTCGCTTGTCTGCGGTCATCATCTCCGGCATGTTGCGCCTCCTCCATTTCCTTGATGACTTCCATGCCTTCGTAGTCCTGGTCACTTTCTTTTTGACGTTGCTCCCGGTTTCGTTGGGCAAATTCTTCCAGGGCCTTGTGTTTGTTTTCCAGGTCTTTTTCTTCACTCCACTCCTCCTGATCCGGAGCCTCTTCCCCCTTAAGCGCCTGTTTCCTGTTCTCAGCCTCCGCAGTTTCTTCGGCGGCTTGTTTCGCTTGAGCTTCCACTTCCTGAATCTTTCGGTATTTATCCCGAAGACCACGAATCCGTAATGTATTTCCGGTTTCATCTTCCGCAAAATCACGGGCTGCATCCATGGCCTCCTCCGGGGGGACCCCCAGCTTCCGTAACTTTTTGTAGGTTTCCGCCGCTTGTTCATCTTCAGACATTTCATCCAGGTGGGCTTTGTCCTGCGCTTCCAGAATTTTTTCTACGGGTTTAAGCACGATCTTGCCTTTCTCCTCGGCGAAATCATGCGCGTCTTTCCCTTTCTCATCCACTTGGTCTCCGAATTCATATTTCTGGGTTCGATCCTCCGCACTTAATGAGCTGCCGTCATCGTTTTGTTCACTTCTCTCCATCTGCTCTCTGAGCTCATCCCAATCCGAACGGTCGCCCTTTCTCTTTTTCGCCAATGCGGCCTCTGCCTCTTGTCGGTCCACCCCTTTACGCATGGCCTTTTTTATGATCTCCTGATCGATTTCGGTCTGCAGATTTTTCTGCAGAGCATCATTTTGTTTGTCCAGACCCTCCATATTATCTTTTGATTCTTTGCTGCGGGCCCGGACGCCGGGATCCACATAATCAATGGTCTGTTTCCCGCCTTCCTTCAGGCGTTCCACCACTCCGTCTTCCTCCTCGAGCGGGCCATCCGGGGTGAATCCATCCTGCTTGCTGTCCTCAATTCCTTTGGCTTTAATTTCCGCCACGTCATCCCTGAAGCCCTTCATGTCGCCTTTTTCAAATTTTTCCCGGGCCTCCGCCGCCTCCTCTTTGCTTGCGCCTTTTCTGCGTAACTTCGCTTCAAGTTTGGTGGATACTTCATCCCCCCGTGCCTCTTCGACTTTTCCTTCTTCCTCTGCCCATTTGTTCGCATTTTCCATTTGCACCCTTTTGGCAGTGTCCTGTCCGACCACAGGGGCGATGGTTTTTTCGATATTTCCCTCCTCAATCCCTTCCGCCATTTGGGTCCCACGATCAATGAAGTCAATTACATCATCTGCGGTGCCTGCCGCATCGCCGATTTTACTCATTTTCCCTTTCGGGGTTTCGACTTCCACTTTTGGGGCATCTGCTTTGGGTGCATCTATTTTCACTTTAGGTGCATCAGCCTTGGGTGCGTCCACCTCTACTTTAGGAGCGTCGGCGGTTTTGGATTTGGATGTTTCCACATCGCTATCCGGGGCTGTGGATTTTTTACCGGCGGCATCTTCCACTTCCACCTTCCGGGTCTCCGTTTCCGTCTCCGTTGTTTTTTGTACCGGGCCGTCATCCACTTTGTTGTTCTCTGATTTACTCTCGGTTACGGCCTGGGATTTTTCCAGTTCCTGTTCTCGTCTGGCGATCTCGTCCCTGGTTTTCTGATTGCTTTCTTTTACCCGGTCCCGTCGGTCTTTGATGGCTTCGTCGGTGGTTTTCTCTCCGTCATAATTGGCATCCTTGCGTGCCTTGTCCCACTCCGCATCTTTGGTGGTATCCGTCTTTTTTGCCTGCTCCTGAATCTTTTCCCGAATTTCGTCGGTCTGTTTGCCTTTTTTAGTTGCCTCTTCCAGATTCTTTTCCACTTCCTGATCCAGACGTTTTTCAAATTCCTTTTCTTTATGTTGGCGGGTTTCTTTGCTGTCCCCCAGATCCGAGGTTTCGCTAGTCACGGTATCTCCGTAGTCTTTGCGGTTGCGGGCTTCTTCAATCGTATCATTGCTGCGCCCGGTATCATCCACCCCTTTGGTTGCGACCTTGGCCTGGTCTTTCATGTTGCCGCGTTCCTTCGCATCCAAATATTTTTTCTTTTGGTCGAGTGCAGAACCTTCCGCATCCCGTACGTTGTCTCCTCCGGCAACCTTTTGTCTTCCCCCTTCGGTGCCGTGCGCATCTCCGTCACGCACCAACGCATCATCACCGGCTTTGGTGCCGGGTTCCCACATGGTTTCATCAGTGGTCTTGTTGACGACTTTATGTCCCTCCACTTCAAGCTTGTCGCCCCGGGCTTCCCATTCCTGTTGTTTATTTTGATAAACTTCGTCGCTTTCGGACGTCCAATCCACATCCGATTTCACATTCTTCGGCACCGAACCGCTGTTTTTTAATCCCGGTGTTTCCGCCTTGAGGTCGGTCAACCGCGGATCCTGTTTCCGGTAAATTTCGTTTAATTTTGCGTGTGCCCGCTTGTAGTCGTTCAGCAGTTTTTTGTATTCGGGAGAAGCTTTGTTTATATTTCCATTCTCAAGTTTCGGACAATCCTTTAAGGCTTTTCCGTCATAATATTCCAACAGATTTTTTTGGTCTGCTTTTTGTCGTTGCCGTAATGAATCCAATGATTCCGCACGGACTCCCAAGGAAAACAGGAGGATCCATATCCCAATACGGATCTTCGCATGCTTCCGGCTTTTCGTTTTCATTTTAAGGCCTCAGTTCAATGGCATCACTCAATTCACTTTCCAGCCCATCGGCATCGATGGACTGCAACAGGAAGGATTTTTTCTTTCCTATTTCTTCCGCGGTAAAAGTTCGGGTGGTGGCTTCGGTAAGTTCCCATTCATTTTTTCCCATGAATTTCTTTTCCCACAACCGGTACTTCACCACATCTTTTTGAGCCGGTGCGACCCAGCTCAGGGTTAATCCTTCAACTTTCAGTTCAGCAGGGGGGGCCGGAAGTTTTTTGCTTTCAGCACTTACAACTTCAGACGGCAGGCTTTCCAAGCCATCCTTGTCTACTAACCGCAAAGCATAAAACCGGGTCTGCCCCGGATTTAATCCACGTTCTTCCGCAGCAAGTTCCTGTGAACGCATCAGGTCGGAAAGCCGGTCTGCTTCCGCCCCCGCCATCACTACATAACCCGCCACGTCCTCGCCCGGTGCTGCTTCCCAGCTTAATTCGATCCGTCCGGGGAGTCCTGAAATTACTTTGGGGGCGGGGGGCGTGGGCGGCAGGGCTTTGGTCACCGCATCCGCGTTTGACGGTACTTCCGAAACCGCCTCGGCCGGGTTTACGGCCACCATCCGGTAGCGGTAGCGGGTCTCATCTTTTAACGGTTCCACTTTTTCCCCTCCCAGAAATTTTTTGGTGTGAAATCCGTCATCTTCGTAGCGGGTGATTTCCCGTCCCTCCACCCGAACCATTTCTTCAAATTCTCCGTCCCCCTCTGCCCGCCACAGAATATAGCCATTCACTTTTTCATCATCCGATGCCATCCACTGCAAAGTTGTCCGCCGGGGCAAACCGGAAATGGCTTCAAATCCGAATACCATGGGGGGGCGTTCCCGGGTTTTGGCCTCCACCACCGCGCTGGACTTGCTTCGGGATCCCACATGGTTCACCGCCACGACATGATAGCGGTAGACCGAATCATCAGGGAGTTCTCCCGGATTTTTTTTACCGTCCAAATACCGAATCGAATCCCGTCCTTTTACGGTGGCCAGAATTTCCGGTGCGTCTTCCCCGCTTTGTCGGAAAATTTCGTATTGCACTACATCTTCTTCCGGACTCTGTTGCCAGAACAAAGGAATGCAACGCAACTCATCGCTGGTGGCGATGACTTCCTGCACCGGCAAGGGAGGCGGGCGGGTGGTAATTTCTTTTTCCAGGGAGGGTTTTCCTACGGCTCCCACCCGGTTCACAGCCCGTAAACGGTAAACATAGGCCTGTTCGTCCCGCAAAGGGGAGGTCGCGCTTCCCCCTTCTTCAAATTTGAGTTCCCTGGATTCCGCCACCTGAACATAATCCTCCTCGCCTTTGATTTTCCGCTCCACAATATACTTCACCACTCCCTCCGCCGGTGAAGCGGTCCAACAGAGGGATACCGCACGCGCGGCCGGCGTATCAATGCGAATTTCAGGGGGCGGGGCTGGAGGCGGGGCGGTCATGCTTTCTTTGACCGGGGTGGGTCGGCTTTGTTGTCCGTAACTGTCCAGCGTCACCAAACGGTAATAGTACATTTTACCGTCATCCAAACCTTCGCGGTCCCGGTGGACGCCCGCGCTTCCGTTTACGGTGGCCAGGGTTTGAAAGGGTCCCGCGGCGGCTTCGGCGCGTTCCACTTTGATGCGGTATCCGGCCGGTGGTTGCGGCCACTGGATTTGTACTTCCCGCAGTCCCATATCCGATACCGAAAAGTCCGGAGCGGGAGAAGGGGGACCTGGACGGACTGCCACGGGTGCGCTGCGCACAACGGTTCCCGATGATGGGGAAGCGGAAGCGGGCGTGCTATTGGATGCGCCCCGCTGGGGTTGACGGTACCACTGCGCCCGCAGAGCGGTGATCATTTGATTGACCACCCATCGCGCATGCCCGGAGAGGGTGGCCATTTTATCGGATGAGCGGTTTGAATATCCTACACTCCACATGACTTGACCCGAATTACAATCGATCATCCGCACCGAAGCGCCCACCACCGGATACGTTTTCCCTTTATAGGCGACAGTACCATATTCGTCCACCGTTCCTAAAACCACCCCTTCCGCTCCCAGCATTCGACCCGCGGCCATGGCCGCGGCATCCGACATACCGGCCATGGACAGTTCCGTTTCACCCAGAACGCTGGAAATTTGGCTGCGTTCGACCAACTGGTACCGACCGGTTTGCAGAATGGCCGTGCCAAAAATATCGGCTGCGGAAGAACCGATCAATTCGGTAGAAGCGCGAAAAGGCAATACAGCCACTTTGCGTACTTGGGAGGGTTGGGCGGCTACATAAACACTCGGTCCCGGCGCGCCGGAGGGCGTGGCATTGTTCGAAGCGCAACTCCAAAGGCCGAGACTCAATAACAAAGCGGATAAAACCCTGAAAGATGTATTTGTTTTGTTCATACCTCTTATAGGTTATCATGATTCAAAACGTCTACAAAGGTAATTCCTTTCGTTGTGATAGGTTTTTATGTTTTTCCACGGGGACCGTGGAACTACATTTGTCCGATCGAATTCCGGGTGAGAGGGGTTTTCCGCGGTCCCCGCGGAAAACCATACATCACAATTACATTTCCTGGATGGGTGCAGTAAATGAGTGTTTTGTTTTCCACGGGGACCGTGGAACTACATTTGTCCGATCGAATTCTGGGTGAGAGGGGTAGTTCCGCGGTCCCCGCGGAAAACCATACATCAACAATTACATTTCCGGGATGTGTGTAGTAAATATGTGTTTTGTTTTCCACGGGGACCGTGGAACTACATTCGACCGATCGAATTCTGGGTGAGAGGGGTTTTCCGCTGTCCCCGCGGAAAACCATACATCAACAATTACAGTTCCGGGATGGGTGCAGTAAATATGTGTTTTGTTTTCCACGGGGACCGTGGAACTACATCCGACCGATCGAATTCCGGGTGAGAGGGGTTTTCCGCTGTCCCCGCGGAAAACCATACATCACAATTACAGTTCCGGGATGGGTGTAGTAAATATGTGTTTTGTTTTCCACGGGGACCGTGGAACTACATTCGACCGATCGAATTCTGGGTGTGAGGGGTAGTTCCGCGGTCCCCGCGGAAAACCATACATCACAATTACAGTTCCGGGATGGGTGCAGTAAATATGTGTTTTGTTTTCCACGGGGACCGTGGAACTACATTTGACCGATCGAATTCCGGGTGAGAGGGGTTTTCTACGGGGAACGTGGAACGATCTATCGAAGAGATCGTCCCGAAAAAAATTAGAGATTCGGATTCAGAAGTTTGTATTCATCCCAGGGTTTTGAATCGGGAAGATCCGGGTAGGGGATCAGTCCCCAGTGCCCGTCTCCGAAGACCGCACTGACCGAACCGGTGGCGGAGCGGTTGGGATCATTGTGTCGCGCATGCAATTTGGTAGTGCTGCTGCTGCTGTATACCAGGGAAAAAGCACTTTTGGCATCCGCGACCAGAATGGATCCGGCGAGATTGGGAAAATCCAGATAGGGGCGTGTGCTGTAGTTGGGATTCATGCCTGTGGAGTGTACATTCACCGGATAAAAGTTTGCCGTCGGACAGCGGTATCGCTCTGGAACGCCCCAAGGGTTTTCACCTTCTTCTCCGCCTTCCAGGTAGGGCCGGATGTAATAACCGAAACGCTTGTTATCGCTGGAATTGATCCCCCAGGGCGGAACCATGGTGTTATTGTGGTCGTTGGCGTATTGGCATAGCGCCATATGGATCGATCTCAGATTTTGCGAACACTGCATGGTGCGTGCCTTTTCCAAGACTTTCCCGGAGGCGGGAATAATCATGGTGGCCAGCAGGGCGATGATGGCAATGACCACCAGCATTTCAATCAGAGTAAAGGCGTCTCGGTTTTTCATGGGGTCCGGAGGGTAAGGATGTAACGGATTTCGGCAACTTCCTGAAGGGATCCGCGTGGGAACGGTGCGGAAGGCTTGTGATCGGGGGAGAGGGTGACCAGGGCCTCCAGTCCGGGGGGAAGTTTTTGAATGCCCGCGGAGGAGAGGGTGTCGTCGAGGAAGGCAAAGAGGGGCGCGCCCAGGCGGGGGAGATTCTGGAGATCCTGCGGCATGTCGGCAAAGGTGACGATGGCCTGGGCGGGACCGTATTGGTCCAATAACTTCTGATAGTCCTGCACCCGCAGATTCCAGAGGCCGGTTTGGGGGTCCATTTGGATCTGATCCAGATCGAGCGCGTTCACCCGGATGATGGTGTAACTGTCGCCGAGGGCTTTCTCTAATCCCTCTTGACGGGCCAGTGGCTGTTCTTGAAACAGGGGTTCGGGATCAGGAAGTTCGAATTGAATCAGCAGGACCGTGCCTCCTCCGGGAACTTTACTCTGCACACCCTGGCCGAGCCGGTAGGCTGCAGCTTTGTCGGGCGCGAGCCAGGATTCCAAGGTTTCAGGTGCAGCGCCAGGCTCGCGGGTGGCCACCTTGTAAATGCCAAACACCAGAAGAACAGCTGCGAGTACACCGCCGGCGAGGGCTGGCGGCCATTGAAGCTTTTTGCTGACAATGGCAATGAGAACCAGAATGCAGATAAGCAGGATTTGAAGCATAAAAATTGTCGGGAGAAGGATTGTGTCTGTATTCCCTGGGGGAGGGTTAATTGACTATGTCAATAGTTGCTGTGTATTGTCAATATCTAATAAATGCAAACAGGGCTAACCTTATCAATCTGTATTTGAAGATAAAGGATACTCGAACCGAATGACGCCGATTTGAAAACGTCCCCCGCCTCCCGGCTCTCCATAGGTCACTTGTTTGGCGTTTTGTTGACTATGCATGACGCCGAGTTGTCCGTAGTGACGGGCTTTGTCTGCCTGCACGTTCAACAGCCCCCGCATGGGTGGGGGGAAATGTTCGTCCACCGTTCCGGCGGCGAATGCGAGCAGAAGGTCCCCGGGTGCGATCCCGATTTCCGCAGTGGCGGAACTGCCGCCGTACGCGGTAGCTGTGGCCGGGGTTTTGAGGGCGGTATCCGCTACCGTGCAGGCAGCCAAAAAGGCGCTGGCCGGGGCTTGCCCGCTGAATGTGACCCTCAACGGATGGGAACCTGTCGGGATATTTTTTTCGGGCAAGCTGTAGAGGGCGATACCGTCACGGCCGGGCACACTCTCGGGATTGTCCGCATAAAAACGGGTGGCCAGAGGTATGAGCTGTTTGCCTCCGAAGCTGACCGAGGCGATGGCGGTATCACTGGCGGCGGGGTTCTGAATACTGATGGCAGCGACCAGGCAGCGGTTGCGTCCGGGGGGAGCGGCCACTTCTAGTTGAAGGTTTGATTTCTTTTCGGCCGTTACCGCTACTGCCGCCCCCAACAATGCGGGCGGTTCGGCTTCGCTGACCGTCCACTCCGGTAGCTGTAGCCAGGTTCCCCCTCCGTTGGCGTTCAGGGCCCGGATACGCACCCGGGTGCTTTGGCCGGGTGGAAGTTGGTCATAGTAAAAGTGGAGATCCGTTCCGTTGTAGGTCTCGGCGTCCTGCCAGTCCGCGTCGCCGGCTTTGATTTGAATCTGGTATTCGCTGACGGGAATCTCGGTAAAGGTTTCGCTAATATGGTTGAAGGCGGGAGGCAACCAGGTCATGGAAAATCCGCCGGTGCGGGAGTAAAATTTTAAATCGAGAACATGCCAGGGCGTATCCTGTTTGAGCTCACCCTTTTGCCAATCAACAAAATCGTCTTCGGCTGTGGTTCCCAATCCCGGGCCCATACCGGAGCCCGCCAGCGGTCCTTGGGCGCGGGGGCGGATCAGGGCGATGATCTCTTCCCGGTTGGGGGCGAAAAATTGTTCGGAGGCCTGATCCATTTGGCTGAGATCGAAAAGCTGTTGAAGATCGGAGTAGCTGTAGTCACTCCCTAAAGTATAATTGCCTTCATTGACCCGTTCTTCATTCAGGGTAATGGATGAAACAATATTGCCTTTGATGCGGTGACCGTCGCCCACGAGGGAGATCCGCGAATTTCGTTGATTCAGTTCTCCGAAGCTTTGAAAGCGGCTGTTGGGGGTGTTTTTTTTATTCAGATTTCCGGGCCAGGGGGTGAGAAGCAGATTGGAACTCAGATGATGATCTCTGGGCAGTACACCCCCGGTGCCGCCACTGATGCGGTAGCCGGCGGGGGCGGTCACCATTACGATGTTATGATGAAAAAACCAGTTTTCCTGTCTGCCGTAGCTTTTGGCCGTGCGTTTGGGGGAATTTGAAAAAATGCCTTGATAGGGCGCGCCGGATCCGACCATTTTCCAGATGCCGTTTTCCGGATCGCTGTCGAAACGCCAGGTTTCCCAGGGCTCCACATACTCGTAAGAGTCAGGGGCTTCGAACTGAGCCTGTCCGCTCTCCAGGGTATCGCTTCCTGAGCATTGCACCCGCAGTTTGCCTTTGCCATCCATCACTTTCTGAATCGCCAGCGCCACTCGCAGTTGAAGCGGCGTGTTTTGGGGATAGGCACTGAGAGGATAGTTGAGGGTCCACTGATTGCCTTCGATCTTTTCAATCGTATACCGTCGGGTTTGACCGTTGGGGCTGCTCAAAGTGAAAGCGTCGCCAAGGGCAAAGGTTCCGGTGCTTCCGGGGACCACGGTGAGGGTTTTGTCACCGCGTTGGGTGGCTTTTGCCAGTTTCCAGCCTTTGGGAAAATCCAGAGAGGAGAGGTCTGGAAGGGTGTAAGTAAGGTCTCCATTACGGGTGTCGCCAAGGTACATTTCGCCTTCCCGGTAGGCGACTTTTGTATCCCGGGTGTCGGGGAGGCGCCGGCGCATGGCCCGGGCGGTAATGCGGCTGGTGGGGGAGGTGGGGGCCAACATGCCGTCCTCCCCGAGCACCACCACATTAAAGGCAATTTCCACATTGCGGATGTCATTCGGGGAGGAGGCATGGTCCCAGAAGGTGTGCACCAGATCCGGATGGTAAAAGTGGGTGGTCCAGGGATCGATCCATTGTCCTCCCAGCAGCCGAATCCCCTCACTGTCACCGGAAGAAGTTCCGACCACCCGATACATGTCGTCAAAGCCGTTGATGTGAACGAAACGTTTGACGGTGAGACCTCCGTTACAGGCGGAAATCAGTCCGATACCGAGCATTTGTTCGGAACGGCAGTCTTCGATCAGAATATTGGCGTCCGGACCGCTGGTGCTGTGGATGGCAAAGCCATTAATTTTCCAGTCAAAATTGATGTCGCCGGGATTCAAACGCCAATTGATATTGTTCGAGCGGGCGGTGATACGCCGCAGGGTCACATTCTGCATGGGGGCTTTAATTCCGATGGTGACCAGAGTGGTGCCGGCGACAATTCCTTTAAACGGCGTTTCACCGGCAGGGATTTGGGGGCTGGCTTTATAGACAATGAAATCTTCACAAAGCAGATTTCCGTACTGGGCGTCCTGATCTACAACGGCATCCCCGATGCCGAATTCGTTGAGGACAGCCTGATCTTCAGGATCTGCCGACCGCAAGGTGCAGCGTTCGACGAGATTTTTAAAGGCACCGTGGAAATGTTGTGAAACCGTTTCGGAAAAATCCCCTCCGGCTTCGGGCCCCCGCATTTCGATGGTGTTTCCGGATAGCATTCCCTTGCGGAAAGCCGGATGTTTTTTGTCGGTGAGCCGCCTCAGTTCATCCGAATTCCGGACGCTGATGGTGTCAGGAAGCACCTCCACGGAAATACCTGCCCCAATGTGATGGATGCCTTCGGGCAGGGGGCTGGTGGCAGGAGTCAGTATTCCTTCGGATACAACAAAGCTCCCGTAGATGCCGTCTTGAAGCGAGGTGGCAACGCCACCTTCTCCGGCCTCCGTCAGTTCACCGAAGCGGAGGGGGGCCTCTGCCTGAAGGGAGAAATGAAGTCCGCTGAGGATCAGGAAGGGAAAAATGAAACGAAAAATATTATGGGTCATGGAATCAAGGTCAAACGATTAATTAGAGGGATAATGATACCTCATGACCTGTAAAACCCTCCATGGAATTACAAGATAAATGAGGAGCTTCCTCTGGAATTTATGGACGAAGACCTGTTTTTCTGTGTGGCGGATTCAAGGGGAGGTGCCATCCGGATTTAATGGGAAAAGGGATGCCCGATTGTGAAGGGATAATTGGAAAAATTTTTCGTTCCGGGTGATCGCAACTTTGGGCGTTGCAGGTTGGATCTTCGAATGAAAAGATGTGGTTCAGGACATCATTTAAGGGCGATAGACATTTTAACCAAGTCTGCCACAGAGTCTGCTCCCATTTTATGCATGACCCTGGAACGATGTACTTTGATGGTTTGTTCCCCGGTACCCAACTTCGCGCAAATTTCTTTGT
>CAKZLZ010000069.1 GCA_937127435.1 uncultured Verrucomicrobiota bacterium
GGCCCCTGGCCGCTGGGGCGTCCTTCCCTGGCCGTTCACGTGCCGGAACGGCACGGGCAGGCGGGCAGGCGCGGAACTACGGCTTTTGAAAACAGAGCTCCCCCTGAAACCATCCCCTTTTCTTCATCACAACTTCAAGTTGATGCAGAAACTCCCCTTTGCTGAATTCGGATTTAGGCGCGAGCCGGTTTTCGGAGTCGGTGAACACCCGGAATAGAGGAAGTTCAGCCGGGATGCGGCGAATCAGCTGCATGACCAATTCCAGCCAGGCGGATTCGGGAAGCACCGGGAAAGGTTGCCGTTTAAATTCTTCGCCCAACAAAGATCCTTCGAGCACATGCAGGTTATGAAGTTTCAAAGCCTGAACCGGCAAAGCCACGATTTCCTCCACTGTGGCAAACATGTCATCGGCCGATTCCCCGGGCAGCCCAAACAGCAAATGCGCGCAGCTTTGAAGTCCCGCATCCTGCAACTTAAAAATGGCTTCTTTGCTTTTGGCCCAGCTGTGCTGACGGTTCATTCTTAACAAAGTCGCATCCTGCGCGGTTTGCAGGCCGAGTTCGACCCAAACCTCAAGTTGTTGATTCCATTCCCGCAATAATTCAAGCGTGGGCGGCGGTAAACAATCGGGTCGGGTGCCCAGACTGAGTGACACAAAATTCTGTTGCCCCAACAGAGGCTCGATCATGGCTTTTAAAGCATCTACCGAAGAAAAAGTCGCAGTGTAGGCCTGAATATATAGTTCGAGTTTCCCTTCCCCATAGCGCTCCCGCACAAAAGTGACGCCCCGTTCCAATTGGGCCGCCGGCGAATCGACCCCCAAGGTCTGCCGGGCGCGACCGCCATCTTCGGCACAAAAGGTACAGCCCCCCATTTCTCCGGGTTTTTTGTGCGGGCATCCCCAACCGGGATCAACCGGAACCCGATAAAGGGGTCCCCCCCATTTCCGAATCGCCCATTCCTTATGGCTTAACCACGGAAGCGGGGTTTTCATTTTTTATAATCCCTACACCTGGGTGCGGAAATAATCGATGGTGCGTTGCAGACCTTCGTCCAACTGCACTTTGGGCTCCCATCCGCCGAGTTTTTCCTGCGCCAGACTGATATCAGGTTTGCGCTGCTTGGGATCGTCCTGGGGAAGATCCTGGAAAACCAGTTTGGAAGCGGAACCGGTGAACTGAATCACCTTTTCTGCCAGTTCGAGCATGGTGAATTCACCGGGGTTTCCAATGTTGACGGGTCCGGTAAAGCCTTTTTCGGTCTGCATCATGCGACGGAAGCCTTCGATCAAATCTTCCATAAAACAGAAACTGCGGGTCTGGGAGCCGTCACCATAAATAGTAATGTCCTGTCCCTGCAGCGCCTGTACAATAAAGTTGGAAACCACGCGGCCGTCATGCGGATGCATCCGGGGTCCGTAAGTATTAAAAATCCGCACCACTTTGATGTCGACTTCATGCTCGCGCCAGTAGTCAAAAAACAGCGTTTCCGCGCAACGTTTACCTTCATCATAACAGCTGCGGATACCGATGGGATTTACTTTTCCCCAGTAAGACTCACTCTGCGGATGCACTTCGGGATCTCCGTACACTTCTGAGGTGGAGGCCTGCATGATCCGCGCGTGGGTCCGTTTGGCCAATCCCAGCATGTTGATCGCACCGTGAACCGAAGTTTTGGTGGTGTGCACCGGATTATATTGATAGTGAACAGGGGAAGCCGGACAGGCTAAATTATAGATCTCATCCACTTCGCAAAAGTAGGAGTGACAGACATCATGGCGGACCAACTCAAAGTACGGATTTCCAATCAAATGGGCAATATTTTGTTTTTGACCGGTGAAGAAGTTATCCATGCAGATGACATCATAGTCCTCGGACAACAATCGATCGCAAAGGTGACTTCCCAAAAATCCGGCACCGCCAGTAACTAAAGCTGATTTTTTCATGCTATTGCGCTATCCTTTTAAAGTGCGGTTGTCATTAAAAACATGATTTTTTCATTTGGGCGGACCCGTAGGGGCTTCGTCTGCGGAAATGACCCCGTCTTTGTTTTTGTCGAAACGCT
Source organism: uncultured Verrucomicrobiota bacterium (assembly GCA_937127435.1). Lineage (GTDB taxonomy): Bacteria > Verrucomicrobiota > Kiritimatiellia > SS1-B-03-39 > UBA6053 > UBA6053. The sequence continues at coordinate 2,065 of CAKZLZ010000069.1, forward strand.
CAAAATGAACAGCCGGGCCCTTAAATTCGCTACGGGTTACCTTTCCATCTCCATCCTGGTCTTCTCTTCCCATAAATCCACCCGGCAGGGATGCTTGTGCTTTCTCAATTTCAGGCGACGACTTCACCAGTGATACATCACCTCCCCGGACGAGGCGCACCATGTTTTTAATCCGGATGGCATCCCCCTGTGGCCCATGTCCGCTTGCATAGACCGACGGATCTCCCGTTTTTGGATCACTGCGCTGACATCCTGCACCGTGAATGTCCACCCACCGGTTCCGCATAAACCCCAGTGCGCGTCCAAAAGCAATATAAACGGCAGACGACGCCCTGCCGATACCGCAATGCGAAGTGCCCGTCCAATAATGGGCAAAATCCTTGTATCCCGCTTCATTCACAATCGCGGTCGCATCGAAAACAGGGTCGATGACCGCTGAATCACTGGTGTCCGGAGAACGGGAATAGTCAACCAGACTCTGTAATTCCTTGGCATTGGGCAAGCGCCAGTCCGTGTGGCCCGCGAGTTCAAATGTTTCCGCATAGGCCAGGGCCGTCGGCCAGTCCATGGTTTCGACACTGTCGGCTTTCATCCAAGTGAGACCGGTCGCTTTATCGAGGATGGTCCCGTCCCCGTTGTCCATAAACTGATTTTTTCCGTAGGCCGGATTTCCACGGACATAGTGGACATAAAAGGTACTCAATCCCCGGGGTCCATAGCCAATGGGATATCCTTTAATACGTCCATCGGCAAAATTCACCCCGAACATTCGTTGAAAAGCGGGCTGTTTTTCATCGGCAACATAAAGAGTGGAGGTCGCATACTGTGCATCAATGATCCTTTCCCCCTTTGCCGCCTGGCCGTAGGTAAAGGTAAAGACCCTGGTATCAATAAAAGGTGTGAGCCCCTTATCACTTATGCTCATCGGATTCGGATCGGTCCCGTTGAACTGAATCAGCGAATACAATTCTTTGACCGTCGGTAAGCGCCAATCGCTATAACCACCCGTGCGGCAGGCCGCCGCGTCCGCGACCGCCTGGTTGTAGGTTTTCTTCGGGCCGGGGTCACGGGTCCACATCAGCCCCGTCACCTGATCGGATACGGTGCCGTCGCCATTGACTTTATATTCAGGCGGATTGTGGAGAAACTGCGCATCCTGGCCGTAATAGATTTTTCCGCTCCGGGGGAATTCAATGACGCTGCGCGCATCATAGGTATGTTCCTGTGCGGTGTCGACTACCGGATAAGTGACCGCCATGGACGTAGCCGGGACAAGCAGAGCGGAAAGTATGTAGCTTTTCTTCATGAGACTTCTTTGATTTTAAGGTTCAAAAGCTACTACGTAAAAGGCATAAAGATATTGCAAACAAATCGCATTATTCTCGATAGATGGTGTAAAGATCACGGTTATGACGACATTCCCCACCCAAAAAGGTCAGCAAGGACATGTGCTCGAATGGCGCTTCCAGTCTGCGGAAACCTACGCAAACCCCTATTTTGAGCTTTCGGTTTGGGTCCTTTTTCAACTTGAATCCGGAAGAAAAGTTAAACGTCCCGCTTTCTGGGACGGCGGACGTACCTGGCGGATCCGGTTTGCCATTCCCGAAGCTTCAGGAACCATAAAATGGGAAAGCTTTTCAGATGTTGAGGACCCGGGACTGACAGGCAACCGGGGGAAAATCGAATGTACGGGTCCGGGAAATCCGGGCCTGCTCTCGATGTCGAAAGGGAAAAGAAACATCCTGGATGGCGAGGGCCGGGGAAAACTTTTGGTCGTGGATACCGCCTGGGCCCTTCCCTGGCGGGCCACGGAAGAAATGTGCAAAACCTATGCAGAAGACCGCAGGCAAAAGGGCTTTAATGCCGTGCTGTTGATGACCGTACAGCCGGATATGAAGGCGGAAGGGCCGCAGGACAGATCGTCGGATGGCGGATTTGACCGCGGGTTTAAAGATTTGTCCCAGGGTACCATCCGACAGTTACGCCCGGCCTACTTTAAAACCTTTGACCGTCTGGTCCGCATCCTCCTGGCAGAAGGGATCACCCCCATCTATCAACCCGTATTTCACGGCTACGGATGGAAAGGGCTTTCGGTCGCGGGACAGGCAATGGACGAACAGGACTACTGCCGCTATTGCCGGTATTTAGTAGCGCGTTACGGCGCCTGGCCGGCCATCTATCTGGTCGGAGCGGACGGGAACGGCAAAGAGCCGGGGGTTCGACAAGCGGGGCGGGAAATTGAAGAATGGGACTGCTATCAACAACCCACCGGTCTGCATTACCATCCCATGTCCGCCTCCAAACAATGGCAGGCAGACCGCTGGCTCGATTTTCAATGCTGCCAAACCGGACATAAAGGAGAACACCGGCCTGAGCGGGTGGCAGACATGCGGCGGAACCGTCCCGCCAAAGGCGTTGCCAACGGGGAACCGACTTATGAGTGCATGAGCGACGCTGAAAACGCGGCCGGATGGTGGCAGGGACATGAAGCCTGGCTCAATTTTATGGCGGGAGGAACCCTGGGGGTTTTTTATGGTGCGGGAAGTTTGTGGAACTGGTTGTACCGGCCCGAAGAGCCCGGACATCAAAACTGGTGCATCGCCCCCCGAGCCGGATGGCGCGAAGCTTTGGATTTTGAGGGCTCCCGCTACCCCGGCATCCTGGGGAAAATTGTTTCCCGATATGATTTTGTCGACTTGGCGCCCCAAGTGGAATGGACCATAGGGAACCGCTGCCTGGGTACCCCCCATCGCTTTGCCTTGGTGTATTTGGAAAAGGATGAAGACTTCGTCATCATCAGCAAACAGGTTCCGGAAAACTATCGGGTCTATTGCGCCAAAACGGGGGAGACCCTGGCCGAAGGCACCCGGGACAGCGGCCAGGCCTTCTGCCCGATCTCCATTCCCAAAGGCAAAGCCCCTCTCGCGGTCGCCTTTTTTAAATAACCTTGCGCAGATAAATCTTAATAATTTGACACCCGCTTAAAGTATCACACAATATCTACACCCCTCCCTTCCCACCCCGGACCCCCATGATCCCCAAAACCTTCTCCATTTTTTTCCTCGCCGTTTCAACCCTGATGCAGGCCGGCGCTCCCCAACATTTGGTTTTTACCTACATGGGAGATCCTTCCACCAGCCTGACCGCAAACTGGCAGTGGATCGGTGAAGAGCGGGGAGACGAAGCCTTGGTGCAATATGACATCGTGTCCCGTGCGGACAATCCGGATGCGTACGCGTCGGAAGCAATGGGAACAGTATTTGCGATACCGGGTCTGAAAGACCGGGTGATGGCAAGGGTGCAACTCCATAATCTCAAACCGGACACCACCTACTATCTCCGGGTCGGACAAGCGGGAAAAGAATTTTCAAAAGAAGTCAAAGTGCGCACCATCCCCGCGGATGATCAACCTCTCTGCTTTGTAACCGGAGGGGACATGGGGACCAGTCAGGATGTCCGGACCTTGTTAAAACATGCTGCGAGTTACAATCCTCAGTTTTCCGCCGTCGGTGGTGACATTGCTTATGCCAACGGAAAACTCGACAGCGTGGGCGATTGGGATACCTGGCTGACCTACTACACGGAAGAGATGGTCACTGCCGACGGCTACACCATTCCGCTATTGCTTGCCGTGGGCAACCACGAAGTCCGCGGAGGATTTGAAAAAACCACAAGCGAAGCCCCCTTCTTTTTTGGCTTTTTTGGACAGGATCCAGACCAGAGTTTTTTCAAAAGAACCTTTGGCTCCAATCTGGTACTGTTTGCTTTAGACAGCGGTCACACCACCTCCCACGATTCTCAAGTGGACTGGCTGAACCGGGAACTGACCGCCTCCAAAGACATCCGTTACAAAGCCGCAATTTATCACGTGCCCCTCTACCCCAGCCATCGTGATTTCATGGGATATTATTCGCGTCTCGGCCGCCAACATTGGGAATCGGTATTTGACGCCCACGGCCTGACCGTCGCATTTGAAAATCACGATCACACTTTCAAGCGCAGTCACTTTATGAAGGGTGGAAAAAAGGTCGCCGAAGGCGAAGGCACGCTTTACCTGGGCGATGGTTGCTGGGGAAGATCCGCACGCACCATTTCATTGGAAACCCCTTGGTACCTGGAAAAGCAGGGCGCCATTAAACATTTCTGGGTGGTCGACGTCGCCCCGGATCACATGACCTACCGGGCCGTCGACATCGAAAACCGGGTCTTTGACATTTATCCGGGAAGCGAAGCGGAAATCGAAAGCGCCAGTAAAATTTTGGCCTCCATTCCCAGCACCTATAAAATTCCGGATGACATCCTCCTCTCCGATCTGGACCTTCGTCAGACGGAGAACTGGAAAGGCGGGAAACTTGAAACCAAGATCAGCAACCCTTTCGATCACCCGGTGGAAATCTGGTTTCAGGCTTATTCCCATCAGAATCTATTGACCGCCAAAGGATTGCCTGATTTCCCACTAAAATTGGCCCCGGGTGAAGACCGGGTTTTGTCCATTGAGTGGTCACCCAAAGAAGGAGATGCCGTCTTGGTCGAAAACGTCGGCCTCTCTTTCAATGTGCAGGCGAAAGTCCACGACCCCAAACTTGAAGAACCCGTTCTGTTTGCAGGAAAAATTTCGGTAAAGATTCTTAAGCCTTAAAAAATATTCCGGGGTTGGATTTCAACGCTTCGTGACCTTTACCTTAAAGCTTTCGATTTGTTGTTGAACAGAAGGTTTCAAGGTCGTCCGGCCCGTACAGGTTGAAGTGGCGCCCGCTTTGACTTGAAACCCGAAGTCCTGGTCAGACCCGATGTCGAAACCTTCCGCATCGTAAAAAACAAACTCAACATCGAAAGTAAGATCTTCATGCCGGTTGTTCACCACATCACATTTCCAGGAAATTTCGGTGAGGTCCGCATCGCTTGAAACCACCCTCCAGCCAGAATTCAGTACCGAGAATGGACCCGGAGCATTTACAGGGGAGGCTTCATTTTCACCTTCAGCCGCCCTTTTATATGCCGCCAATAATTTCCCATACAATTCTTTCGCCCGTTCCTGTGAATACTTTTTCCCGGACGACTTACAGGTATGACAGGATTTAAGAATACGGCCTGCGCCCCGACAGGATGCACAGGCTTTCCTACCCGGTGAAATGGAAGGCCGGGTGCCTGAACCTTTACAGGTCGGGCACAGCACTTTTATCGTTCCCTTGCCCGAACATTTGTCACAATCGGGGTGGACCGCTTCAAAAATAATTTCACTGTTGGATGATGGATAATGTTTATCCACGTACTTTAAAATCTGTTCACCCTTCACCTTATTGCCAATCGTCATTTGACCGAGCGAATACAGGTTCATCATATCCGGAAGTTGATCCCAATCTCTGGGCGTCTGTTTTATTTGCTTTTCCATTTGCGCCAAAATGAAAGCATGTTCTGAAACCGGGGTTTCATCCAAAGACAAAAGGATGTCGTGAAAAATAATCGCCGGGTCCGTGGTCAAGGCAATGGGCGTTTCTGCCAGGTCCGCTTCTGCCCCGAGCGCAGGCAACATCAGCCTGAACAGAAGCAGTGCGTAAAAAGGATATTTTGTCATCTTTCTCATTCAAACAGAAGAGCACCACAATCGCAGAAAAAATTCAACAGCATTAAAGGTCTCAGCCAGCGCGATCCCATTTTTCAATCCATCCACGGGTATGTTGCCGGGCATAAATACTATTGACTCTCACCGGGAGGTCGTCAGGAAATTTACCCTCCCCCTCTTTTGGCATTTTGACAAAACCCACCCGCGACTACAGGAACAGCCCCCATGAGTGAATATCTTTTTTCCCCACAATCCATTCCCTGTAATACCGACTACGACGTCATTGTGGTCGGCGGTGGACCCGCCGGTTCTGCCGCGGCCGCATCCGCCGCCCGGGAGGGAGCCAAAACCCTGCTCATCGAAGCTTCAGGCAGCCTGGGGGGAAGCGGCACCTCTGCACTGGTTCCCGCATGGTGCCCCTTCTCTGACAAAGAAAAAATTATCTATCGGGGGATGGGGCAACAGGTTCTGAAAAAAAGCAAAGAAGGCTCCTCCCATATTCCCAAAGATCAGTTGGACTGGGTCCCCATTGACGCCGAGAAACTTAAACGGATCTACGACGATCTGGTAACCGAGCAAGGAGGAACGGTGCTGTTCCACACCGTACTCAGTTACGTGGATGCAGAGGAAGATCCCAAAAGCGGACTGCGGAACATCAACGCCATCGTCACCTCCAACAAAGCTGGCCTTCAGGCATGGAAGGCCAAAGTTTACATTGACTGTACAGGGGACGGAGACCTCTGCGCCTGGGCCGGAGCAGAATTTCAAAAAGGGGATGACGAAGACAGCAGGCTCATGCCCGCAACCCATTGTTTTCTTCTGTCGAACGTGGATGAGTACGCCTACCGGAACGAACCAAACTTACACGCCAACAATCCGGAAAGTCCGATACACGCCATTTACGCATCCGGAAAATATCCGGAAATCCCCGATGTGCATTGTTGCAACAACACCGTCGGACCCGGAACCGTCGGATTTAATGCCGGTCACGTATGGGATGTGGACAACACCGATCCGGCCAGTGTTTCAGTCGGATTGATGAAGGGGAGAAAACTTGCCGCCGCCTACCGGGAAGCACTGGCCGAATTCGTGCCAAAGACCTTCGCAAATTCATTTCTGGTATCCACGGGCTCTCAAATCGGTATCCGGGAAACCCGTCGGGTGATTGGCGACTATATTCTATCCGCAGAAGACTATATTCAGCGCAAAAGCTTTGAAGATGAAATTTGCCGAAACGCCTATTTCATCGATATTCATGGCGTGAAAGGAAAACCGAAATCCGAAAAAGCCGTACACACCATCGGACGTTACGGGCCGGGTGAATCCCATGGTTTGCCCTACCGCTGCCTCACCCCCCGGGATTTAAAGAATGTTCTGGTGGCGGGTCGGCCGATCTCCTGTGACCGTACGGTTCTGGGAAGCGTTCGGGTAATGCCGGTTTGTTTGGCGATGGGTGAAGCCGCCGGGATGGCTGCCGCCCATGCCGGCAACGGAGACGGCAATGTACATGATGTGGATGTAAAAAAACTACGTGCCAGACTCCGGGAAATGGGTGCGTATCTTCCCTAAGCCCGACATGAATTGTATCCTATAATCCCCCCTCTCGGGCCTACACTCAGCCTTGATAAAAGTTATACCAGTGTTATACCTTTCAGGTATGAAAACAGCCATTTCCATACCTGATGAAGTATTCGAACAGGCCGAGAACTTTGCCCGAAAAAAAAAGATCTCTCGGAGTGCCCTTTATACGGTAGCAGTCGACGAATATGTCCGGCAACAAGAAGCAAAAGATGTTACGCGAAAATTAAACGAAATATATCCCAAAGAAGAATCAAACTTGGATGCCGTCATGGAGAAAATTCAGACCCTTTCACTCCCTAAGGAAATCTGGTAGTGAAAAGAGGTGAAATTTGGTGGGCCTCCCTGCCAGAACTCTCCGGTGCAGAACCGGGGTATCGTCGACCCGTACTCATCATCCAAGCAGATGATTTCAATCGTAGCGGTATTCAAACTGTACTCTGTACAATTATTTCATCTAACCTACATTTAGCCGCCGCACCGGGAAATGTAAACTTATCAAAACGGGCATCCGGATTATCCAAGCCTTCGGTGGTAAACATCTCTCAACTTATAACCGTGGATAAGTCATTCATAACCGAGCGAGTAAAAAGAGTTGATGCAGAGATCCTGCGGGAAGTCGAAACGGGGTTACGACTGGTTTTAGATCTTTAAGAGATCTATTGATAAAATATTTGCAACAATAAGAAGGACAGATGTTCAAATATCCGCTACGGAGAAGACATGTCCTTTTTAGAAGATCTTCGAAGTAATTTTTCCGGTGAAATTGATGATCGTGAAGTCATCCGGGGTATTCATGCCACGGATGCGAGTCACTATCAGATTCAACCCCTCGCGGTGGCCTGTCCCCAAAACGAAGCGGATGTCGCAGCGGCTTTAAAATGTTGCCATGCCCATCAGGTGCCGCTCACCCCCCGGGGCGCAGCCACTTCCCTTTCCGGTCAAACCCACGGACCGGGTTTGGTGTTGGATCTCAGCCGCCACATGGATCAATGCCTGGAACTGGACGCCCAACAGGGACTCGCCCGGGTTCAACCCGGCCTGATTCGGGATCAGCTCAATCTTTTGGGCGCGGAGCACGGACTGCAATTTGCGCCGGATCCGGCCACCACTTCCCGGGCCACCATTGGCGGTATGGTGGGAAATAATTCTTCCGGCACCCGCTCGATCCTCTATGGCATCACCAGCGATCATGTATTGGGTTGCCGTCTGGCGATGGCCAATGGCGAGGTGTTGGACCTGGGGCCGCGCACACTCAAAGAATGGCAGGATGACCCCGCGGGTGACTACTTAAAAGGACTTCGAAATCTGGTGGATCTCCATCGCGCGGAAATTGAAAAACGCTTTCCTAAAGTCATGCGCCGGGTTTCCGGATATGCGTTGGATGCGTTTCTGGACAATCCCGCGACCACCCCCTGGAACCTGGCCCGCCTGGTTTGCGGCAGTGAAGGATCTTTGGGAGTGGTCACCGAAATCACGGTCAAAATGGTTCCCTTGCCGAAGGCCACCGGCGTGGTGGCGGTGCATTATGACGACATGATGGATGCTCTGCGCAATGTGGAGCCTCTCCTGGAACAGGGCCCCAGTGCCATCGAATTGCTCGATCACACCGTGCTCAAAGAAGCCCTGCAAAATCCCAGCACCCGTGACATCGCCGACTTTATCGAAGGAGAACCGAAAGCACTGTTGCTGGTAGAGTTTTTCGGAGAAAGTCAAAAAGAAGTTTCCGACAAGGCGCAGGCACTGATTGAAACATTAAAAAATGAAGGCCTGGCCACCGCCATGCCCTTTTTGGAATCCGCGGAAAGCCAACAGCGGGCCTGGGACGTTCGCCGTCTCGGTTTGGGGCTGATTACCAACGTGAAGGGGGCCACCAAAGGTCAGGCAGTGATTGAAGATGCCTGTATTCCCCTGCCCCATCTGCCGGATTACATTTCGGAAGTGTTGGAAAAATGCCGGCAGGAAGAAGTCAATTTGGTACTGTATGCCCACGCCTCGGTCGGGGTATTGCACGCCCGCCCGGAATTGGATTTACACAAGGAGGAAGACATCGCCAAAATGCGTCGCATTGCCGAATATGCTTTCAGCCGCTGTGTGTTTTACGGGGGAGCCTGGGCGGGTGAACACGGCGACGGCATGGTCCGTGGAGAATTTATCCCTAAATTTTTCGGTCCGCAAATTTACCAGGCTTTCCGCGAAGTTAAAAAATTATTTGATCCGGACAATCTGATGAATCCGGGTAAATTGATTGATGCACCGCCACTCACCAGCCACTTGCGTTATCAAGTGCCGGGTTATCAGGAGCAAGCCGCCGCATCCGAAAAGAAAGCCTGGTTTCATTACCGGGAACAGGGCGGACTCACCTTGGCGGTGGAACAGTGCAATGGTGTGGGGGCCTGCCGCAAACTGGGCAGCGGGGTGATGTGTCCGAGCTTTATGGCCACCCGCAATGAAAAAGATTCCACCCGCGCCCGGGCCAATGCTTTGCGCCTGGCCATCACGGGGCAGCTGGAAGGCGGGATCGCATCCGATGAAATGCAGGACATCATGGGACTTTGTCTGGGTTGCAAAGCCTGTAAAAAAGAATGTCCCAACGCCGTGGATGTCGCAAAAATGAAAGCGGAAGTTTTGCAAACCCGCTACACCGCCAAAGGTACCCCGATCGGCGCAAGAATTATCGGCGACCTGCCCGGCCTCGCCGGACACTTCACCGGTCCGGCCGCCCCCGTGATCAATTGGGTAAACAACCTGACCCCGATGCGGAAAACGCTGGAGAAAGTCGCGGGCATCGATGCCCGCCGTCCCCTGCCCGCATTTGCAAAACGATCTTTAAAATCATTATTGGGCGACACCCTCCATCAAGGAAAAGGAGACGCGGGTGAGGTGGCATTGTATGTGGACTCTTACACCAACGCCTACGAACCGCATGTGGGCCTGGCCGCGATGAAGCTCCTGTCGGATGCCGGCTATAAAGTCCTGCCTTTATTTGTGGGAGACAGCCAGCGGGCGAGAATTTCCAAAGGACTGCTCAAGCTGGCCAAAAGGGACGGAGAAAAACTCCTCCGTAAAATTGAGCGCGCATCTGCGGATCTCCCGATCCTCTGTCTGGAACCCAGCTGCGCTTCCGCGCTCAAAGATGATTTGCCGGATTTGATCGACGATGAGGCCTTGGGCCGTAAGATTTCGGATCGGATATGGATGATCGATGAATTTTTGTATCAACAAAAAGTGCCGTTGAAACCCAAGTTCGAAAAAATGCTGATTCACGGCCACTGCCACCAGAAATCCGTGTTTGGAATCGAAGGCTTGCGACGCCTGTTGCCGCAGGCAAAAGTCATTGACGCGGGCTGTTGCGGCATGGCCGGTGCCTTCGGATATGAACACCGGGATCTCAGTTTGAAAATTGGGGAAGAACGACTCTTCCCTGCGATTCGCGGACGCGAACCCGGCACGGAAATTGTCGCCAACGGATTCAGTTGCCGTCATCAGGTCGCCGAAGCCTGCGGGGTGATGCCCAAACATTTTGTGGAAGTGGTGGAGCTGTAAGGGGGGGGGCACCGCCCCATGGGCGCATCCATAAATGGGGTGTTAGTAGTGGCACCAACCGGAAGTTAAGATTTGCGCCCGAGTTCCGCGTTTACGCGGAAGCTTTAAGGGACGTTTACGGCCCGGTTTATGAGCCTGAGTGTATGCGTCTGTTTTGCGGCACCCAACCCCTAAAAGGGGTTGGGAAAGCTTCCGCGTAAACGCGCCTGCCCGAGCTGTCGCTCGCGACGGCCAGGGGGACTCAGGCGTAATCCCCACAACAGGTCCGACTCATTATTCATCCCAGGGGAACAAAATACTTTGGGATCGATCGCCGATCTTAAAATTGGCGACCGCGCCCTCTCTTTTTCTCTCAACGGAATCACGGGTACATTTTGCTTTGGGATTTTCGGCAAGAATTCTCAGTAATTCTTCAACATCCTTTTCGTTGGCGCCCTGTTCGAGGAGAGAAAGTTTCATTTTTTCAGGTTGGCCGGCATCGTAAAGTTTCACCGCTTCCCTCCCGGCAGCAACGGCACGCTGCATTTGAATATTTTTTACGCCATCGGCACCTTCAAGTTTTAACACCCCGTCATTGAACCTGAAATTATACAAGACTTTTTGTTCTTCGTGGCCGGTTTTGCCATCTTTGGTCAGAAAGTTAAAAACAGAAGTTCCGATAACTGTTAATCCTTTCTCCGTGTACCGGACGGAGGATTCATCAAAGAATATTTCGGCCTGGGTAATTTTGATCTCATCCTCCCGGATGTCCTCGATAAATTCTTCCGCCATCTCATCCGGCATCAAGGTTTTCAGCTTTGCCTCATCCGCCTGCATCAATGCTTTTTCAACCGCTTGCTGATAAACCTCCAGTTTTTCCATTATGGATTCGGCGGTCTCGGCTTTTGCCACGGAGAGAAACACCAGTAGAACGGACGCGCTTAGAGAAATTCTATTTTTCATCATACTGTTATAAACCCATTGCTGTGCGTTAAAAACATCAAACCCATATTTTTCAACCCGGCTCACGACAAACGATAATGATTCAACTTGTTTTCTACATCCTCCCGGAACCGATTGATACTTCCGGTCGCGAATACCAGCGGATCTAACCCGTCATCCTGTAAAAGCGGGGTGAGATCCATGGCGTAGGTCGCTTTTTCAAGTTGATCCACAATATGGGCATCAAAAAAAGTCGCGTTTGCGCGGCGTCGGCCTTCGACCGCCAAATCATACCGTTTGCCCGCTTCAATTTGTGAGGCAAATACCGCGTTAAGTTTTTCCACCCAGGCTTCCCGGCCGCCCACATCCAACAGCAGCTTTTCATCATCGGAAAGCCAATCCAAATTGCGCCAGCCTTCACAGCCCATCATTTTGGAGGGGCGATGTTCTTTCGGAAGACGACGTACCGCCTCGATCACCGACATCACCACGCCGATGTGGGTCGGGTGTTTATCCGTGAGGTTGTGGGTGTAAATGACTTCCGGCCGGGATGCGCTTATGAGTTGCTCCAAATCGTCAATCATGTTTCCGGCAAGCTTCCGTGTCTTTGCCTGCTCACTGCTATATCCCAATTGCGCCATGAAGCTGTACTGGCCCAAACTTGCGGCTTCATTTTGTTCATTCCTGCGAATTTCTCTCATTTGAGAAGCTGTAACCCCTGCATATTTGCCCTGACGTGCGCTGCCAACGCCATCGGTACAAGTGATCCCGCCGAACCATTGGTCCTCCCGGTCCAGCGCGGCCATGATGCCGTGTAGGGACATAAATTCCAGGTCATCCTGATGGGCGCCAATTCCTAAAAGCGTACAGCGTGCGAAGGCTTTTGAAGAAGATTCACCATCAGGGACAAAAAAACAGGCATCGGGGTGAAGGAGTTTCATAATATTTTCATAAGTAAAATCCCCCCATCCGCAAGAATGGAGTCTCAAACAATCGATCTTATTCCTTTTGAATTTCGGCACGCAGAATGCTTTAATTTACACACCCGTTCCACTTTCCCATTTACCAACCCTTCCAATTTCCAAAACACCATGGCTGAAATTTATAAAATTCCCGGAAGTAAAAAGATCCAGAATAAAGATCTTCCTGTTTTCACCCGCCTCTTAGGGGCCATGCTGGATGCGGGAATGCCGCTCATTCAAGTTTTGGAAACCTTGCAGACCGAGACCAAAAACAAACAGTTCCAACCGGTGATCATTGGTTTAAGAGAATACATCGAAGCGGGTGAGAGTCTGTCAGAGGCCATGGCCCACTATCCCACTGTTTTTGAAAACCTCTATTTGAGTATGATTCAGGCCGGGGAAACCAGCGGGATGATGTCTGATATTGCCATGAGACTGGCAGGCTACCTCGAAGAAGCGGTTTTATTGAAACGCAAAGTAAAGTCCGCTTTGATGTATCCGGTGATGGTAACCTGTATTGCGATCATTCTTACGATTTGTATGATCATGTTTATTGTACCCGCGTTTGCCACGATTTACGAAGATTTTGAATCCGCCCTCCCTTTACCCACCCAACTGTTGGTTGAACTCAGTAATTTCCTCCGGAAATACTTCCTGCTGGTATTTGGATGTATGGTGGGATTTGGGATTTTTATCGCCCAATACAAGAAGACCACCGCCGGGCGTTACCAATTGGATGGATTAAAATTAAAACTGCCCGTCTTCGGGGAGTTAATCTCCAAAGTGTCTCTGGCCCGCTTCTCCTCGACCTTCGCAGAATTGATTCGCGCCGGGGTTCCCATTATCAAAACCCTGGATATTGTAGGCGCGGCTGCAGACAATGCTGTTTTCACCAAAGCGATCCATGATGCACGTCCAAAAATCGAGAGCGGTCAGGGAATTGCCGATTCCATTGCGGAAAGCGGCCGCTTTCCTTCCCTGCTCATTCAAATGATGACCGCAGGGGAAAAAGCCGGGAAGCTCGACGATATGTTGAGAAGGATCGCAGAAATCTACAAAGAAGAGGTGGATGCCACGGTTGAAGGTCTCACCTCCCTGATTGAGCCCTTGCTCATCAGCTTCCTGGGTGTGACCATTGGTGGCATTGTGGTCGCGATGTTTATGCCCATTTTCAAACTCAGCGAAATCGTTATGTGACGAACGTTACGTTTCTTACGTTCTTAAATTTAAGATAATTTTCTCATTTTTCTTAAAAAAGCAGAAAATAACACGCTTTGTATAATTTCCATATAAAATATATTCTATATTGTTTTCCTATACTTCATTTTTACTGTACAAATATGAACATTGAGAAAATATTCTTAAAACATGATAAATATTAAACGATTTGGCATATTGATTGCTATATAACCCATGCTGTCAATTTTATGAGTAAAGGGACAAAGGGTCTTGTAGAAGAGCTGGCACTTAAAACCGAAAATAAAAAAATAAAAATACATGGAGATTAAGATGAAGAACCAAAAGAAACAGGGTTTCACCCTCGTAGAAATCATGATCGTAGTAATGATTATCGGTCTGTTGGCCGCAATCGCACTTCCTTCTTTCAAGAAAGCGCGTGATGAAGCCCGTGAAAAAAGCTGCATCAACAGCCTTCGTTTGATCGAAGCTGCTAAAGATCAATATGCAATTGATGCCGACATTGCGTCCGGCGCAACCATTGCTGATTCTGTACTGCAGGATTACATGAAAGGTGAAACCATGCCGACCTGCCCATCAGGCGGAACCATCTCTGCCAACGCAGTAGACACTTCTGCTTCATGCACAGTGTCTGGTCACGCACTCTAATCGAGTCAGTGATCTCATAAGAGCCGGAGATATTTTCTCCGACCTTGCGGTCCATCTTCGGATGGGCCGTTTTTTTTATGCCCATCGTCTTTCTGGATGTCTGTATATTAAAATATAGTCGCAGCTCATGAAATCCTTTGCGAAGGCATTTTGCCACCCTGGCCGTCTCCGAGCGACGGCTCGGGAAGGCAAAAAGGCACGAAAAACATAACGTCCCTATAACCCCGCTCTAAAACAATTTTCACCTCAAAAAACAGAAATCACAAAAGATCAGGGACGGGTTTTAATCACCTACCTCCCAAATCTTCTGCGGAACGGGGTTATAGGGGAGGCGTTCTTTTGTGCCTTTTTGTGGTTATATGATTTCTTAAAATGCTCTAGGAAGCTGATGCCTGCGGAGACCCGCAAAAAACGTACAGGCAATGATAGAGACAGGACGGAACCTTATTCCTGACGGGCAGATTCTAACGAGAAGGTTTTGCCTTCAATTCTTGGTAACAGGCTGGACCCAAACGCCTCCGGATAGGATCTCGGCCTTGGAACCGGAATGGAAAAAGGATGCCGGGCGGCAATGGCCACACCACTATAATTCAAGCTGAGCTTTTTCGCATGTCCAAAAGTCAGTACCCCCGCCAGACAACTTACGTCTTCATCGAGATTACTTGAGAATGCCAAAACCCCTTCATCTGAAACGGGTGACTTAAGCAAATAGACCAACAATCGTTTCATGGCCGAAACTCTTTGAGAATCCACTGTTTTGCAGACTTCTAAAAGCAAATTCAAGGCACCGGGCTGCTGAAGCCGGATGTGAATCCAGTCAACCACCTGATCTGAAACCTCAAATTCTGCAGGAATCTGGTCCATCAAATATAAATATCCCTGCAACAACCTGAGGCGGTGCAGGATGTCCGGTTGATCACTTGGCGGCTCCCAGATCATGAGCATTTCAAAGACCTCATGCTGATACCCTTCTAATTCACCCAATTCATGCCAGGTTGCCGGAAAAAGCAGATCCGCCTGCATCAGCAATTCATAAAACAAGGATTCGGTTACCTCAGCCCGTGGGCGCCCCAACTGCTGACGTATAACGGCCTGATCCAAATAACTGCCCTGCAGTTGCGGGGCCATTTCCACTCTGCGGTCGGCGTGATATAAAGCTTTCGTAAGCAGGGCTGTTTTTTCTGCAGGCGTCTCCGCGTTTTCCGCAGCGACCAGGTTGAGAGGTACCAGAAACTCATGGACCAGAATTTGTGCTTCCCAGAGGGAAAGCGACGCTTCAAACATTTGGATGGCATCCGGATGGGTGTGCGGATCCCTGGACAGTAACATCCCTGCCATATTCAATGCATAAGGTTCTTCGACCGCATCAAAAGCCTCCCGGTAAGCGGATATTGCGTCACCAAGCTCATCGTTTTCAAATGCGATTCCTGCACGCTCCACGGCCCGCCGGGACTGAACGGATCCGGGAATACGGGTAAAGGAAACCAACAGGGCCAAGGTAGAAAGAAGCAGGAAACCTCCCGCAAAAGGTCCGGATCGGAGTGCCACCCGCTTCTTTTTTTCAAACCCTGCGGAAAAGACCGCTAAATGGAAAAAGAGAATCAGGGCGATCGGAAAAATATCCAACTGATAATCCGCCCAGAACAAAACAAAACTTGTCGAAAGGGCGATGACCGAGGGTGCGAGGACCTTCCGGTCTTCTGCATCGAGATTTGCTGATTTGAAAAGATGAACCGCTATCCAGATAGTCACACCCAGTAAGGCCACAAAAGCAAAGAGTCCACCAACCGCCCAGGCATGCAGCCAGGTTTGATGAAACTGGATGGAGCTTTCCCAGATCGAATCCAATTCGGGGGTGAAATATTGAATCATTTCGGGGGAGAGCCCCTCACCGCAACCAAAAGGGAAATATTTCATCCCGGTCAACCAGGCCGCCATCCACATCCCTTTTCGCCCGGAAGAGAGAGAAAAAGATTCGCTGAACCGTGGAACCAACATAAACAATAAAATGAAAACCACTCCGATCCCCAGTATCGAAAGCACAAACTTTTTTTGCGGCGGCCGGTTCCACCACAAATACATGACCGCGGCCACCGCAACTCCCAACAGGGCGTTTCGGCTTTGAGTGCTCAATAATACCGCGAACCCCGCAAGCAGAACCCCAATGGAACATCTACGGATCCAGGTTCCGGCAGGATTTCTGATGCCGTGGAGCAATAAAGGCAGTAATAACAGCAAAAATCCAGAATTGTAATTGGGGTGACCAAAAGGATCACCATTTCTGAGGTGGGGTAACCCCTCCTGAAGGATCAAACTGTAAAGGCCGCCATCGGCAGCCTGATCCAGGTTTTTTGCCATTGAAAAGAAAGGAAAAAACGCCCCGAACAGAAACCGGTACAAAGAAACCCCGCACCAAACCCCCACAAAAAGACAAAGGAAGCCCTGGAACTTTCGAGACCGGAAAAGTGCCTGTAATCCTTCAGCTGAAAATGAAAGTAGCATAATAGATCCGCAACAGATGCCTGTAAAAACCGGGAAACCATATATCAAGCTGCGCTGAGGAAAGGGTCCTGCGAAGCAACCGAGCAAGTAGCCCAAAGAAAGAAAAGCCATCATCAGTAACAAAAAGAGTAAACTCCGGCTGGCTTGCAAAGATTGCTTCATCAAAAACCCGAAAAGCCCCAATGTCACCAGGCTGAGACTGGCGATAAAAAGAGGGTACCAGCGTATTTGCCAAATCGAGGTTGCCGCATTGGGAAGCAAGCTCGTGAAACCAAGCAGAACCAATCCGCAGCAGAGCAAAGGGCAGAAGAATTTTCGGGTCAATTGATGTAAGGGTACCATGGCACATTTGTAGGGTATTGGGGTTGAAGTGTCAGGATGAAAATCAATTTGCTTTTGAAAAAGACAGTGCTTCTTCCGGTAATTTTCTTTTCAACGCTACGTTCACTATTTAGGGTTGGGTATGAGTGATGACCCAAAACAGGAATGGCCAATGGAGACTTCCAGTCTGCGTCTCAAAAAAAGGGAAGTAGAGGAAGAATATATTGCGCCACCCCCTCCCCCGGAAAACAAAAGAAAAAAGAAGAAACCCGGTCAAGCATCCGGTCGTTTCGGGATGAAATTTTTGGGGCAAAGTATCGGTTCTTTTTTGGCGGGTATCCTTGTTTTCGGGGCGTTTATTTACCATCAAATGAACGGTCTTTCCGTCTTAACCGAGCAGCAGGCGGAAATGGCGAGAGGCATCACCTTAATCTCCTTTTTTGTGATTCTGGTCATTGAAGCGTTTTCCGAAGATTTACTCCAGGGGGTGCTGTCTCTTTTCCTTCCACCCTATGCTTTTGTTTATGGGTTGTTGTTTGCGGACGCCGGACCCATACGGGGTTTGACCATGGCGATGCTGGTTTTTCTGGGTGCGGAAATTTTTCTCACCCCGGAAAATGCCCTGGTACCCAAAACCACATCGGCTTTAAATGAATGGATTGATAACACGCAACAGAAGTTGATCAATCCCGACAAGAAAGATGCCGGATTCGAATAAAAATCAGGCGTCCTCGAATTTTTCCAGTACCCAACGTTTGTTGAACCAAAAATAGCTTTCCGGATTCTTGAGCACCTCCGCGCCTAAATCATCCAAACAGCTTTGCAAAAGCTCATTTCGTTCCGCTTTGCTGGGTTTACCGTCCGCAAACCGTCGCGCAGGCAAAGGTTTCCAAACATGGGCGCGGCGCCCGCGCCGCCCTACAAACACCGGCACCACTTCAGCATGGGACTTCGCCGCCAACAGGCCCAGCCCATTCGCCAGCCAGGCTTCCTGACCTAAATATTCAAATTTTTCACCGGCCTGACGGGCCCGAATATCAATCAAAACCGCCACAATCCCGTTATCCCCCAAAAATGAGAGCAGCTTGCGGATCAGCTTTGGGTCATCACGGTCCACCACCGTTCCACCGTTTTGCTCCCGCACATCCACCAACATTTGATAGGTCAGTGAATTTTTCTGCTGGCGGGCAATGAAACACATGGGAAAACCTTCTTGCACCGTCCGCACCCCCGCCAAATCCCAATTGCCACTGTGCACGATCACCAACAGGATGCCCCTATCTCTTTCCCGCGCCTTGTCGAAGGCACGAAAGGTTTCCTCCATGCCTTCAATCTCAACATCTTCCATTTTCCGGTTGCGAATCAGTTCCGTCAAATTCCGTCCTAAATTCCGCACCGCTTCTTTACGAATCCAGGTTTGCTTTTCAGGGGTTTCCCCCGCACACACCTTGGCAACCCGCTCTATCGTGCTCTCCTTCCTCCAGCCAAAAACACTGTGCATCCCCAAGGTTACTTTTTCCACACAACTGTATGCCCAGGATTGTGGAAGTTTTTGGATCAGAGTTACAAAGCAGCGCAACAATGCATATTCAGCAAAATGTTTGATAGACATAGAAGATCTTTAATCGATATCGCCTTCGAAATCGAAATCGAAATTAAAAAAACGATTACGATTACCATAGCGATATCGACATCGATGGTCTATTTAGAGCTGTATGAAGCCAAAAGCGTCTAAACCTAAACAACTCCTGTTTTGGACTCTGCTCATCATCTGTATCGGATTCGGCCTCCAACATATTCCCGGTTCCTATACGATTGATGATTTTGATGATGATTATGAACTGACCTCACCGGAAGGTATCGGGCTGCTGGCCATCTCGGATGCCTCCCTGGTTGCGGAGTGTTATTTTAAGGAAACCACCCGCCATCGAATCAGCCGCAATGCAGAAATATTGGTGCCTGCAAATTCCACCCTGCAAGTCTCCGCCAGCACGGTCCCCTACATCGAAAACGACGAGGTGATTTTAAAACCCACAACCCTGCTGATAACATCAGACAACCCTCTTACTTTTATTTACCGTTTTGTAACCGTCGCAAAAGCCAATACTTTAGAGATCCATCCCGACGACCCCCAACATAAAGTCAAAGCCGTCGGACAATATAAAGTTCTGAGTGCTCTGGCGACCGCCTACCGGTACAAACGCCAGAAAGCTGTAAGACGGGATTATAAAATTCCCACCGAAGCGACCTTGGATTTTGAAGCCAATTTTTACCCCGACCATGAAATAAAAGCACTCGAAGACCTCTCCGTCACCACCGGCAGTGAACCGGGAAAGTTCGTGCTCAAAAATGCAACCTGGAAAAATGAAACCTGGCAGTCCGGGAAATTACATATCTCGGTTCCTTTTTCAGACTTGGAACCCAGTGTGAATCAACTGTTGAAAAATGAACTTCCCAACGAGGTGGAAGTCGGGGGGGCGCTGGATTTAAAAATTGAGAAAATTCACAACTTGAACTTTAAAGATAATTTTTTGGATTTGTATGTGGAAGGAAGAATCACCTATGCCAATTCCAGTCGGGTCTCCAAAATATTCAACCCCAGTTTTAAAACCCATCTCGGCATCACCTTCGATTTTCCGGAGAAAACATGGCTGCAGGATGCAAAGCTCGGGGTTTCACTTACGAATATTTACGCTTTGGATTTTAACCGCAGCAACCCCATCTTCGATAAAACGGCACGCAGCATCCTCAGGAAAAAACGTGATGAAGCTTCGGTTCACCTCAATGTAAAAGATGCCCTTCCGGAAATTGCACAACTCCCCGGAGATGTTTATGTGGAGACCCTGAATATCAAAGGGGATGCGAATGGATATCCCGCACTGGAACTGGAAATTCTTTTCACCCCCAAAACCGTTATCGATCTAGAATAAGAGGAATGGAATGAAATTTTTTCTCCGTTTACCCTTCATACTACTTATTGCCATGAACGCTGAAATCTATGCAGAAAACTTTTCTATTCACAGAGGCATCAACATAAGCCACTACCTTTCCCAATCAAATAAAAGGGGAGATGCACGGGCATCGTTTATCCAACAGGAAGATATTCAGTTTATTAAAGCGCAAGGGTTCGACCATATCCGTCTGCCGGTAGATGAAGAGCAACTCTGGGATGAGCAGGGGGGAAAAGAAGCCGAAGCTTTCAAACTCCTGCATCAAACCCTCGCCTGGTGCGGGCAAGCGGATTTGCGGGTAATCGTAGATTTGCACACCCTGCGCTCCCACCATTTTAATGCCGCGCATGACGGGAAGAAAAACACGCTCTTTAACGAAGAAAATGCCGTGCTTGACTTTGCAGGATTCTGGAGGGATCTCTCCGGAGAGCTCCATGCCTACCCTCTTGATTTCCTCGCCTACGAAATTTTGAATGAACCCGTGGCGGATGACTCCGCGGATTGGAACCGGGTCGTCAACCGCCTGCTACAAGAAGTACGGAAAACCGAAAAAGACCGTTGGGTCGTCATCGGCGCCAACCGATGGCAAAGCGTGTTTAAGGTCGATGAACTGGTTCTGCCCGAAGAAGACAGACGGATCATTCTGAGTTTTCACTTTTACCTCCCGATGGTTCTCACCCACTACCGCGCCTCCTGGAGTCCTGTCGGTGAATACGACGGACCCGTTCATTACCCCGGGGTGGCAGTTCTAGAAGAAGACGCTGAACAGTTTCGCACGAAACCGGGCTTTGAAGAATTCGTTATTGATGATGCCGGCAAAATTTACAATCGGGATGTTTTGGAATCCAAACTGACCCGCGCCATTGCCTTCAGCAAAAAAACCGGACGGCCTCTTTATTGTGGAGAATTCGGATGCTACACCAAGGCCCCGAAACCTGACCATTTACGCTGGACCCGTGACTTTATTTCTATTCTGGACAAACATGGCATCCCCTGGACGAAGTGGGACTATAAAGGAGGGTTCGCTATCCGGAATCATTCATCCGGAAAAGTGAAAACAGATTTGCGGGATGCACTCTTTCAAATCCCGCCCCAAAAAAAATCACCCCCGCAACCGGCCCCTTAACCTGTTTAAGGCTGAGACCCGGCCGGCGGGAGTGATAAACCAAACAGAGGTCGGCGTGATCAGAATGCCGCGCCGAACCAGGCACCCAACACGACAGCATCGTCGATGTCACCTGTTCCTCCGGGATCTTGAATGTACTGTACAGCAGGTTGAATATAGAATGCCGGGGTCAGTTGAACCCGGTGACCGGCTTCGTAAACGATTTCCGCATCCACGTCTTTGTCCTGCGAAGCACCCCATTCGTCACTGAGTCCTCCGTAAGTAATAAAGAGCATGGTATGGTCATCTTCGCGTCCGGAAAACAGACCCTTCCAGTTTGCGCCGGCGCTGATCTGAAGCGGCATCTGGGCCAGTTCATCCTGATCGGTATAGGCCCCAAAAGTAAAGAGGGTCAGGTTTTCAATCACTTCAAAGTCGAAATGACCGTAAACGCGCCAAATATGATCGGCATCCTCACCTTCGAAGGTGGTGGTGTCATAGAATGACTGGGCGGTACCCACATACAGACGGGCCGGACGTTCATTGATCTGCGGTGTCCAGTCATATTGGAACATATAGGTCACGCCGTCGTCATCATCGATATCGAAGTCGGTTCCGGGAATCATGTCCCAGATATGATCATTCACCTGGTAGGCGCCCACCTGGAATTGATGTTCTTCATCCAGGTTGTATTTCACACGGGCATGCCAGACACCCAGGGGGAAAGAAACAATCTGAATGCGGTCCAGCATCATGGCCCGGATCGGTCCATTGATGGAGGTGCTCAATGAATAGCGGTAAAGATCGTCATTGGCGAAATCAGTATCCTGCGCATCACGGCCAAATTTTAGCGACCAGTTTTCGTTGAACTGTTTATCAATCCAAATCTGATACAGAATCGTGGTTTGTCCGTCAGGTCCGCCATAAATGGTCATGGGGTCGAAGATCCCTCCGACATCTGATGAGACACTTCGTCCGTGACGGTTCACCATTGATATTTTCATTACCGTGTTTTGCCAACCGAGAAGTTTTTCAAAATCAAGATCCACGCCAGCGTATACCTGGCCGGTATAATCATTTCCGGTGGAAAGTCCGCCGGAAACGGCGGCTCCGGCAATGGCATCGTAGTAAGCGAAGAAGTTCACTCCGTCGTCTTCGAGATTTGTGCGGGCACCGCCCCAGTCTCCGGTGATTCTGTCACGTTCTATCATCGGAACGGATTCTTGCGCAACGGCGACACCAAGTCCCGTGCATAAAAGTAGGGTGAATAATTTTCTCATATCTGTCTCCTGTTCGTTGGGTTATTTCTGATCCTGTACCTTCCGCATAAGCACCGAGATATCGGGGTTCTTATACAGGTCGGTAATCATTTCTTCATACAAAGAGGTGAAAGACCTTTCTTCTATCAACTCTCCGAAAATGGATTCAATCCGGAGGAAAGAAAGTACATCCTCCGAAGTTCCCCCGGCCGCCTGATGCAATTCGGCTTTCATGTCATCCACAATATCAAGTGCTACTCCATGCCGGTTCACGCCTTTGTCGCTATAATAACACCAGGCGGCAATAACCAAAGTCGCATAGGCAATGTGCCCGCCAGAGGCCAAATTTTCACGCAGAGTGGGAAGTAGAAATTTGGGAAGTTTGGCCGAACTCTCCAGGCAGATACGCGCCAAACTGTCTTTGATACTCGGATTACTGAAACGCTCAATCAAGCTGTCTTTGTACGCATCCAGATCGATTCCCTCCACCTCATCAAGAACAGGTGTAGCTTCAAGATCCATGAAGTTCCGCAGGTAGGCGGCGAACAGAGGATCCCGCACAGCCCCGTCAATGGTTTCATGTCCCTGAATCGATCCCAGCAATCCCAGCACCGAATGACCGGCGTTGAGTAAACTGATTTTCATTTTTTCATACGGTGTCACATCCGGCACAAACTGCGCACCCACGTTTTCCCAGGCAGGGCGTCCATCTGAAAACTGGTCTTCAATCACCCATTGGCAAAAAGGCTCACACGTGACAGGCCAGCCATCGATGACACCAAACTTGGCTTCGAGCAACTCAATGTCAGCCGGGGTGGTCACCGGGGTAATGCGGTCAACCATCGCATTCGGGAACCGGACTTCCGCCTCAATCCATTCCGCAAGTTCCGCATCCTGCCGCCGGGCAAATGCCAGCAACATTCGTTTGGTCATGTCACCATTGTGCGGCACGTTGTCGCAGGATTGCACTGTGAAGGGAGCAAGACCGGCTGCACGTCGTTTTTGCAGTGCCGCGGTCAGGTATCCGAAGATCAACCTCGGTTTGTCAGGATTCGCCAGATCGTGTTGTACATCCGGATTATCAAACCGGAACGCACCGGTGACCGGATGAAAATTGTAGCCGCCCTCGGTAATGGTCAGAGAAACAATTTTGGTTTCCGGATTCGCCATGCGATCGATGACCGCCCGGGGATCATCCACACTGAGCATGAAGTCAACCAGAGAACCCATCACATGATTTTCCACTTTCCCATCGGGATGCTTTACGAGAAGACTGTAAAGATAATCCTGTTCCTTAAGCGTGTCACGCATCTTCCGGTCTGCCTCTCTCAACCCGATACCACAAATCCCCCAATCAAGCGAACCCGTCGCCAGGAGCTTGTCGGTGTAATAGGCTTCATGTGAACGATGGAATCCACCCACGCCCACATGCACGATCCCTACCTTTACCTGGTTGCGGTCATAAGCGGGAGTGCCCATCTGTGCAGAGAGGGATTTTAGATTTTCTTGTTTAAGTTTCATGACTGATTTCATTTGAATATTTTTACCGGGATGAAGGTGAGTGGGGGTTTTTAGACGCGACGTGCCAAAGCCTCTTCGATGGAACTCAGCAGGAGCGGGTCCACGTTTAAGTCCCGGGCCAAACGGAAGCCTGAACGTGGAGGCCTCGCCTCCTGCATCCGGAGCGCTTCGATGATCCATGCTTCCGCCGTGGAGTTGGAAATCACGTCGGTATTCAGCACCAGGTCAAAGTCACGCGCATCATGCCATTTCTGACCGTAGAACCGTTGTACAAATTTCATGCGGGCCTTGTCATCGGCCGCCACCCGGCTGGCAGCTTCCGAAGGGTTCTCAATTCCTTCCCGTGCCATAACCCGGTCGATCCGAACTTTGAACGGCGCGTCCAGACGTACATTGAGCACATCGTCGAAACCGTTCAGCGTGACATAACCGCCCCGCACCAAAATCAAGGTGCGTCCGCGATATGCCAAGGCCTTCATGGTGTCGTTGAGCATCGAAATGATCTCAAGATTTTTCGAATTGGCCAGGTCCAGGAAATTGGGTGGCGAGGTATACAACTCGCCAAACCGGGTCAGTCCGTATTGATGCAGGGTTCCCTGCAGAATTTCTTTATCGACCAGATCGTAGCCCAGTGTCTCCGCCACTTGTTTGGCGATGGCACCGGCTTCACTGCCAACCAGTCTGGATATTGCGATGGTATTCATGGCTTTTCCTTTGGTGTGTTTTAGCTGGTTTTGCGATGCTGCATGCAGTCGAAGGCCACCGCAATCAATAGCACAGTCCCTTTGATAACCATTTGCGTGAACTCGGTCACATTCAACAGCACCATGCCGTTGCTGAGCACACCGAGAATCAATACGCCGGCCACCACATTGGAGATGCGGCCGACCCCACCGGTCACAGAGATCCCCCCGAGAACACAGGCCGTCAGAATTTCCAGCTCAAACCCTTCCCCCACATTTGAGGTCGCGGAATTGGTTCTTGAGAGAATGACGATACCCGCGATTCCGGCGAAAAGTCCGGACAGGGAGTACACCAGATATTTTACATTTTTAACTTTGATACCGGACAGCTTGGCAGCTTCTTCATTTCCGCCCACCGCATAGAAATAGCGGCCGAAGTACGTCTTGTTCAGAATGAAAGCTCCAATCCCCATAATGACGGCCATAATGACAACCGGAATCGGGATGGGTCCCAAATATCCCTGGCCAATGACCGCGAAGGATTCAGGGAATCCATAGATGGGTACGCCTTTGCTGATCAGGAAAGCCACCCCTTCGATGATGATCATCATCGCCAGCGTCACAATAAGCGGCGGCATCTGAATGTTGGCAATGATCCAGCCGTTGGCGAAGCCGATCAAAGTGGCCATGGCGACGGTCAGCACGATCGCCAGCACCGGATTCATTCCCTGATTGACCATGAACCAGCCGCATACCACATTCACCAGGGTGATGACCGATCCGACTGAAAGGTCGATACCTCCCAGCAAGAGTACGAACGCGAAGCCGACCGAGGCGATGCCGAGCATGGATACCTGGCGGGCAACATTCATTAGATTGTTGCTGACCAGGAAGTTCTCCGTAGCAAAGGAGAAGAAGCCGATAAGAACCAGCAATACGACATAAATGCCGTTTCGTTTTGCGAAATCAACTGCGTTCGCAGTCCCTTTTAAGTTTTCTAAATGTCCCATTGTTTTATCTCCTATTTTTGCGATGCAAAATTCATGATGGTTTCTTGATTAAAATCCTTCCGGTCCAGACTGCCCGAAATTTTGCCGTCACAGAGAACGACAATCCGGTCAGACATTCCCATGACCTCCTCCATTTCAGAAGAGATCATCAATACGGACTTGCCGTCTTCGACCAATGCATTGACCAGGGTGTAAATTTCCGACTTCGCCCCCACGTCGATCCCCCGGGTGGGTTCGTCAAAAATCACCAGTTCAGGTTCGGATGCAAGCCAGCGGGCGATAATGACCTTTTGCTGATTTCCGCCACTGAGGTTTTTGATTTTCTGTTCGACGGACGGCGTCTTGATCCGGATCGATTGTTTATACTCCTCGGCAAGACGTCTCTCCTCTTTGGCATCGATAACGAAGCACTTGGAGATCCGTTCCAAAACCGCCATACTGGTGTTGCTGCGGATGGTCATATCCATGAGCGCGCCTTTACCTTTCCGGTCCTCGGGCACGAGGGCAATGCCACTGTCGATGGCTTCCCGGGGTGTCTTCGGCGAAACTTCTTTACCGTTGAGCAGAACCGTACCTTCGGTTCTTTTGGCCGCGCCGAAAAGAAGTTCAGCCGTCTCGGTGCGCCCGGCACCAATCAGACCCGCAAATCCCAACACCTCCCCTTTCCTGATGTGGAAACTGATGTCGCTCACGCCATTTCCGGAAAGGTTCTTTACGTCCAGCAGAACTTCGTCTGAGATACAGGCTTTACGTTGGGGATAGGTTTCTTTTAATTCGCGGCCAACCATCAGTTTGACCAGGTCGTTCATATTGGTTTCGCTGGTTTTGACCGTGTCGATCTTCTGACCATCCCGCAGCACGGTGATGCGTTCGGTGAGTCGGAAAATTTCTTCCATGCGGTGGGAGATATAAATAATCGTCACCCCGGAAGCTTTGAGCTTTTCAACCACTTCATAGAGACGTTCCGCTTCGGCCGATGTCAGCGGCGCCGAGGGCTCGTCCATGATAAGAATCCGTGCCTTCTGCGACAGGGCCTTGGCAATCTCCACAAGCTGCTGATAGCCGACCGTCAGGCTGCTCACCAGCGCGTTCGGATCAATATCGATATTGAACTGCTCAAAGATTTTGGCGGCCTCGCGGGCCATGGCCTTCTTGTCGACCACCAATCCTTTGCGGATCGCCCGGCCGAGAAAAATGTTCTCCGCGACGGACAGTTCCCCCACCAGATTAAACTCCTGGTAGATGACCCCGATGCCGTGCGACTCGGAAAGCTGTGGCGTGAGCGAAGTGAATTCCTCACCTTCGATCACAATTTTGCCGGAATTCGGCATCACCGCTCCGGTGCAACTTTTAATCAAAGTCGATTTCCCGGCGCCGTTTTCACCGACCAGGGCATGTGCCTCCCCTTTGACGAATTCGATGCTGACATCATTCAGTGCGATGACACCGGGGTATTTTTTTGTGATATTCTTCAGTTCCAGAATATTCATATTGGATTCCTTGTGGAGTTTGAGATCAGAGGGATTTGCAGGCCGGCGCAGAGTTTTGTGTTTCTCTGCACCGGCCAGAGGACCGTGCAGAAGGATTATTTCCCCAAGTACTCATCCACGTTGTCATGGGTAACGGGAATAAACACCCGGAACACTTCCTTCGTTTCAACCGCTTCGTCTGCGTGAAGCTGCGAGACCATTTGCCAGATCTTGTCGGCAATATCTTTGTTGGTGCCGGTCACGGTGACGCTCATGCGGATGCCTTCATTGTTTTTCATAGCAGACAGTTCCGGCTGGGTCGCATCGGCCGCAAAAATTCCGAAGTCATACGTAACTTTTCCCGCCGCTTTGGCCGCTTCATTCGCACCCACGGATCCGCCGCCGCCGATGGAGCAAACCACTTTCACATTGGGGTTGGACTGAAAGATGGTCTCCATCTTTTCGATTCCTTCCTTGGTGTCAATGGCGCTGCTTTGGGCCACGATTTTCGCCTGGGGAGCCAATTCCGTGATCGCATCCACAATCCCGTTTCCTCTGTCCAGGAGAATCGGTAATTGCGGGTAGTTGAGAATGGCCACCTCAGCATTTCCGTCCAGTTTTTCGTTGATCCACTTGGCGGCGTGCTCCCCGATGGTGTATCCCAGCTCGTGGTTGTCAATCAACCAGGCCAGGTCGGCATTTTCCAGGTTGTCGTCCCATGCTATGACCTTAATACCGTTCTCACGGGCTTGTTTGAGGGCAAATTCGACGCCCCGCGGATCCGCCGGATGAATGATAATCACGTCCACCCCGCTGGAGATAAAGTTTTCAATTTGGGTGACCTGCTTGCCGACATTGCTGTCACAGGCCACGTAGTTGATCCTCCCTCCCTGTTCCTTGACTTTCTTCTCAATCGCCTGGCAATAGCCTGCCCAGGTCGGATTGCTCAGAGACTGCACAGTCATGCCGATTTTCACCGGGGACGTGCCATCTTCATTGACAGTTTCCTGGCGCCCGCAACCGGTGAATAAAAGTCCTACCGCGGTAATGATGAGTCCTATTTTTAATGTTTTCACGTTCTCTCCTGGGTTTATTGAGTTATTTCCGCAATTTTCGCGGATACTTTATTTATCAAATCGTGGGGCAATTCCGGCGTTGCGCCCCGCTGCATGCAAACGAAAGTCGAAACTTCACTGGCAAACAAATTCACGTCCTGCAGGGACCACCCCTTCAGCAAGCCCATGCACATAGCCGCAGTGAACGAATCCCCCGCCCCCACGGAATCCACCGCTTCACCTTCAAGCCCGGGGAAATCGTCAACTTCCTTATCGCTCATCAGCAAACTTCCTTCCGCCCCCCGGGTATACGCGATCACGTCCAACCCGAAACACGCACGGAGTTGTTCAAGCTGATCCATAAGCGTTCCGGTAAATGAAAAGTAATTCGCCAGTTCCGGCAGTTCCTCATCGCTGAGCTTCAACACGGTCGCAATCCTGAGCGAATCCTCGATCAGCTGTTTAGAGAAGAAGGCCGCTCGCAAATTGATATCGTAAATCTTTAATGCGGTTGGCGGGACATTTCTTAGGAAAGAACGGATGCTTCCCCGGGATTCACCGGAACGCTGCGACAAAGATCCAAAGCAAACCGCATCCAATCTTCCCGCCAGCACTTTCAACTCAGGAGGACAGGGAATATGGTCCCAGGCCACCGCTTCACGAATGGTGTAAGTGGGCTTGCTTCCCTTGAGGGCAACCTCCACGGTGCCGGTTGGATACTGCGGACTTTCAAACACATAGTCCGTGTTCACTTCCAGACACTCCAGTTCATCCAACAATTGCCTGCCCAGGGGATCCGCACCGACGCAACTGACCGGAAATGCCTCCGCCCCCAGTCCGTTGCAATGGAATGCAAAATTGGCAGGCGCTCCGCCCAAACGCTTTTGCGTCGGGAAAATATCCCAAACCAACTCCCCGATTCCCGCGACTGTAAATTCGTTTTTCATATTTGTGTTAATGATGTTTTGTTAATTGTTCCTCTGCAACTGAAGATTAGAATACCTCATAAAATACTCATATGTAAACTTAAATGTAATTTAGGGGCTTGCATAAGCATAACATTTAACTTACATATCCAGCATGAACTCTCCTAAGCCCAAGTACTTACAAATACATGACGAAATTCGCGAATTAATTGAAAAACAGGCCTGGAAACCGGGCGATTTTCTGCCCACCGAAGAAGAATTGTGTAAAACATACAAGGTGTCGCGCCCCACAATTGCCAAGGCTTTGCAGCTCTTGACCAAAGAAAAACGGGTACATCGGCGGGCAGGATTTGGCACCAAGGTGTTGGCACCCGGCCGCTCCGGACTCAGTGCGGGTTTTCTGATTCCACGTTTACATGAAACCGAAATTTTCGAATCCATCTGTGCCAGCATTACCGAAACGGCCGGTATGGAGGCCATGCGTATTATTCATCCTGCCGATGTCACTCCGGAAAAAAACCTCGCGCGGATGGCGGAAAAACTCGCCGACCGTTTTATCGCCACCAAAACCCACGGCGTTTTTTTCACCCCTATTGAACAAATTCCCGACCAGGAAAAATTCAATATGGAAATTATTAAACGATTGACCTGCAAAGGGATACGCGTGGTATTACTCGATCGTGATGTATACCCCTGGCCCAAACAAACGCCCTACGATCTGATTGGAATTGATAACATTGAAGCGGGATATGTCACTGCGCTTCACCTCCTGGGGAACGGCTGTAAACAACTGGCCTTCGTGTCTGCAGCCAATCCCGCCATGACCGTTCAACTGCGTCGGATCGGCAGCGGGGAGGCACTGGTTCACGAAGGACAAATGGCCCAAAATTTGATGCAAGTTGTTTTCCATTCGGACGCTCCGGAAAAAACCGCCAAACAGCTGCTCGCCTCCAAGGCTGACGGAATCATCTGTGCAAATGACGCCACCGCGGCCCCTTTGTTACGCGCCTTGGTGGATCTTGGCGCCGACATTCCCAACCGCATTCAGGTCTGTGGATTTGATGACGTGAAATACGCTTCCCTACTCAGCGTTCCCCTCACCAGTTATCATCAGCCTTGTAAAGACATTGGAAAAACTGCCGCCCGGGTGATGCTGAACCGGATCAAATACCCGGACAGCCCCGCCCTGCGCGTTTCTCTTCGAGGTGAATTGGTTATCCGTGATTCATCCTGTGGCCCCATTATGACCTGAAAACAGCGCGCTCCGCAAATTTCACCGGCAGCTTAGAGCGGTTTCTATTATATTTGACGGTGATTTGTCATTTAACGGACGGTTTTTAGTGCTGAAAGCACGCATCTCCA